>JBLHWZ010000307.1:0-6740 GCA_047629415.1 Bradymonadia bacterium
AAGGAGGTGCGTACGGTGAGGAGCGCAGCTACGCATCAGTGCTCTCTTGGCGGGGGCTCGACAACGCCGAGTGGTATCACACAGTCGATGGGCTCAGATATCGGAACGACAACGGGGTAGGGCCAAATCTGAACTACAATTCGCCGCTAGTTCGTGATCTGATCCTGGACTCGCTCGCCTATTACAAAGACGTGATCGGAGTCGATGGATTCCGCTTCGACCTCGCGGCTATTCTCGGAAACAACTGCGTCGGTGATTGTTTTGAGTTCGAGGCAGCAGGATTTCTCGCTGAGATCGCCGAACGCTTTTCGCGGACGGAGGAGGGCGGAGTTGACCTGATCGCAGAGCCGTGGGGGACGACCGCTGGTACATATCAGGTCGGGAACTTTCCTCGAGGATGGCACGAGTGGAACGACCAGTTTCGAACGACGATTCGAGGGGCGATAAACGAGCCATGGGAAGAGCCAACCCCCAGGCAGTTGGCGATACGTCTGCACGGGTCCAGCGACCTGTTTCGCGATGATGGCCGTGGCCCTGACGCAGGAGTTGGCTACGTGGTCAGCCACGACGGATTTACTTGGGGAGACCTCTTTCGATGCTCGGACAAAGACAATTTGCAGGGTTGGCCTTGGGGTCCATCCGACGGCGGATCATCGCAGAACCAAGGTGATGACTACGACGGGGATGAGCAACTACAACGCCAGGCGGCGCGAACCGCATTCGCACTGATGGCACTCTCACCGAGTGTCCCGATGCTGACCGGCGGCGACGAGTTCCTCCGCACTCAGCGATGTAACAACAATCCATACAACGTGGATTCGCAGGGGAATTGGCTGGACTGGGAGTCGGCAGAAGATAACCAAACATTCACGACCTTCGTGACCAGGCTCCTGGCATTTCGGGCAGGCGAGCCAACTCTGACTTCCGGCAGATGGATCGAAGCGACCGACAGTGACGGTGACGGCTTGGCCGACATTACATGGTATGGAAGTGAGGCGCAGCCGCTGACTGACGCGTTCTTGGACGACTGGACCGTCCGTGTCTTAGGCTGGAGGTTGGACGCAGACGACGACACGACTGGGTCGCGGTCGATCTACGTCGCATGGAATCGGTCGTCAGAAATCCAACGACTCCGCTTGCCTGCCACGGCGCCAGACACGGATTGGTATCGCATCACCGACACCGCCGGTTGGCTGGAGTTCGAGAGCAACTCGTCCGAGTCGGGCACGGAACCGAGGATGCCCGGCGAATTCTACGATGTACATTCAGGCAGCGTCATCGTGCTCGTGGAACGCTAACTTCGCATCGCGCTGTGCGCATCGCGCTGTGCGCATCGCGCTGGTGTACTTCGCAACTGTGGTCCCTCGCTCCCCAATCGGCCGCTTCGCTCGCTCATCAGTCTGCCAAGCCTCGTCCCTGAACCACCATCATGGTGGCCGTCATCGTCGCGACCAGCTTTCGCTCATCCCCTGTGTCGGCGAAGACATCACCGACACACACGATGAGGGTGCGGCCCGCCTTCTTGACGGTCCCGATCGCGACCATCCTCTCGCCCTTTGCGGGGGAGAGCATGTTCATCTTGAATTCGACCGAGAGCACGGCCGCATCCGACGGCATCATCGTGAGCGCCGCGTATCCGCATGCGCTGTCGATTACAGAGGTCAGAGCACCCGCATGCAAGAATCCGTGCTGCTGCGTCAGCTCTGATCGAAAGGGTAGAATGATCTCGACCTCGCCGGTCTCAACTCTGGTGAGCTCGGCGCCGAGGGTGGCCATGAAAGCCTGTTTCTTGAAAGAGTCTCTGACGCGAGACGTCGGGTCTGTTTGCTTGCTTTGCATCGGTTCCTCGTAGCGCACGTTTCGCCTGGGATCGACTGCGTCCGAAACGTTCACCCCATTGGCTCTGTCCGCCCCCGAGGGTATGCTGCGAGCATGCTAAATCCTGTGAGAAAATCGAATCGAATGCGATGGGGCATTCTCGGGGTTGCCGAGATCGCGCAGCACGTCGCGCCGCGTATCAACCAGGCCGACCGGTGTCAGGTCCATGCGGTCGGAAGCCGTCGCCGCGATCGAGCGACGGCGTTTGCGCAAGAGCTAGGCGCGCCGCTCATCTTCGGCGATTACGAGCAGCTGATCGCCTGCGGGGAAATTGACGCGGTGTACATCCCGCTGCCCAACGCGTTGCACGAGGAATGGACACTTCGAGCGCTGGAGGCTGGACTGGCGGTGCTCTGTGAGAAGCCGCTTACGACCCACGTGAATTCGGCGAGGCGCGTCGCGGCCGCGGCAGAGGCAGCCGGCCAGATGGTCATGGAAGCCTTCATGTACCGATACCACCCGATGTTTGACACCGCGCTGAGGCTCATCGCCGAAGGAAGAATCGGCGCCGTTCGGTCCATCGACGCCGTGTTCACGTTTCGACTCGGGCCGGAGACATCGATCGTTCGCTCGGCTGAACTTGGGGGAGGCGCGCTCCTCGACGTCGGCTCTTACTGCGTGGATGCGATGCGCCGGATTGCGGGAGACCCGCTGCATGTCGCCGCGCTCTCAGCAGGGGACGCAGTCGATGACTCCCTCGTCGCCGTCATGGACTTCGGCGGTGGAGTGCTCGGCAGAATGGAGTGCTCGATCGAGAGTGATGAGCGGCACCGTCTGGCCGTCTCGGGGACGGACGGGACGCTCGTCATGAACGAGCCCTGGGTCTGTGGGGACGAAGCTCCAGCGATTCGGATCGAGCGGCGTGACGAAGAACCTCAAATCATAGAGGTCCCGAAGGCGGACACGACGCTCCTCATGGTCCAACACTTCGCGGAGTGCTGGTTCAACGGAACTGCCCCTCGCTTCTCCCTGGAAGAGTCGATTCGGACGGCGGCGATCGTCGATCGACTTCGCGAATCCAGCGGCCGACGCCTCGTGTTTCCAAGCTAGACCGGAACGGCGATGGTTTGGGAGTCGATCACCGCTTCCACATGCTCGAGCTGGCGTCTCACGACGGCCAACGCGAGGAAGCCGATGGAGAGGTTCGCCGCCGCGATCCCAGCAAAGAGCCCGTGAAGTCCCGCGAAATGAGCGCCTAGTAGGGCCAAAGGGACAGCCAGCACGACGAGCCTTGTACCGACGAGAGAAGAGGCCTGGAGCGGCTTGTTGAGCGCATTGAGTGACGTCCCTACGAGCTGGGCGACGCCGAGCATTCCATAACTCAGCGGGACGAATAAAAGGTAGGCCGTGGCGGAGTCCACGACCTCGGCCTCAGAGTTGAATATCGCAGAGATGGGTTTGGCCACGACAGCCAGGAGAAGGGCGACGCATGCACCCCAAACAAGCGCTGCCTTCACTCCGAAACGGATCGCTTCTCGGATTCGGTCGCACTTACCCGCTCCCAGGTTCTGAGCCACGAACGGAGTAACCGCGGTGGACAACGCACCGAGGCCGATCGTCGCGAGGCCCTCGATGCGAGTGCCGACGCCATATGCAGCGACCGAGAGCTCTCCATACTCGGCAACCATCCGTGTGAGCAGTCCGGCGGACACCGGCGCGAGCATGTTTGTCGCGGCGGCGGGCAGCCCGATGTAGAGAATTCTGCGCCATGACTTGAGGACCTCGACGAGTCGAGGTCGTTCGAACGCGATCAGGCGCTCGCGTTTGGCGAGTACCCAGATCGCCACAACGAACGCGCCAGCATAGCTCGCCACGGTCGATAGCGCGGCCCCGGTGAGTCCGAGCTGAGGGAAGGGCCCCCAACCGAAGATGAGGAAGGGATCCAGGACGGCGTTCACCAAGGCGGCCGTCAGCATGATGAAGCTCGGAGTCTTCGTGTCGCCCGTTGCGCGAAGCGCACTGTTCCCGACCATTGGTATGACGAGCAGCCCGACGCCTAAGTACCAAGGGACCATGTATTGCCGGATCAGCACGAGCGTTGATTCGTCCGCCCCCAGCAGGCGAAAGAGTGGATTGATCGTCGCGAGTCCCAGCAGAGCGAGGACGATGACCGTAGCGTTCGCCAGCAGCAGCGCATCCGTTGTGAGCCGTCGTACTTCGTCTTCGCCACCATGACCCAGTGCGCGCGCGATCACCGCCGTTGTGCCGATCCCGATGCCCATCGAGACGCTGAAGACAATCATCACGACCGGGAATGTGAAGGTCATGGCGGCAAGTTCGGCCGCGCCGATTTTCCCGACCCAGAACGTGTCCACCACGTTAAAGAGGACGATCGCGGCGATGCCCAGCAGCGTGGGCGCCGCCATCTCGAGCATCGTCTTTCCGATTGGGCCACTTAGGATCGCAGCCTGCCGTTCTTTGCTTGATGCCATCGATTCACGGGGTGGAGCGGGTCGCGCCGATGCGAGCCCCTAGCAGATGGTGAGCTAGCTGACCCAGATGAGCACCGGACTCCGGCGGGCCCGGGTAGCGAGCAGAGCGGCGCTCGCCTACAATGCGCCCTCCACACTCATTGAGGCGAAAAAATGGGCGCGACACTTGACGCATTCGTGCGGCGAAACATCTTGGAGGCTGAGAAGCGGTCATTAGGCACTGCGCCGGATCCCTCGAAGTGTGCGGTGGTTCGGCGCGTCGCCTCTGGCTCGATCGCTTTTGGTCTGGGGCTGCGGGATGGCGACCTTCTTGCTCGCGTCAACGGTCAGTCGCCCACACAGTTGAAGGGGCTCTGCGACGTCGCCGGTCTACCGACGGAGTTTCACTTCTACACGGCTGACGGACAGCGAGTTAGAGTAAAAACCACGGGAATCGACCCGGGATTCGGCTTTGAGATGCGCTCCGATGCGATCGCGGAATTGCCGCTGAGTCGGATCACCAACGACGATCTCTACACACTCTGGGATCGCGGCGATGAGGCGCTACTGGAGTCTGTCTGCCGACGGATTCTCACGGGCAACTCCAAACGGCCGAGTCTATTGGCTCGGCTGAAGGGGAACGGCGTACCGTTCTCCGAAGCGTTAGCGACGTTCTACCTCGCGGCGTGCCGCATCGAAGGGGGCGACAAGAAGGGTTGGCAGCCGTTTGATGACTGGTCGGGGCGTTACATCGCGGACCACAAGAGCGAGCACTATGACGTGTGGCGCTACCATGTCCTGCGCCGACGTCTCCAAGGGGGAGATCGAAGCATCGACACCACGCGATCGCTGAGGCAGACCTTCTCGGCGCGAAGAGGTCGGCGCATTGCCGTCTTGCTCGACCAGTTCAAAATCGACCGTCCGCCTAAGCCGGACGAAAATCGCTGGAGATTTCCGGTTCACTACGAGTTTCCATCGCTCTTGGAGCCGGGCCGGGTCGGCTCTCTGGCCGAGAAACTAAGCAAGCTGAGGCCTCACCAAGTGCATTTGGTCGCTGTGATGCAGACCTACCGGACGAACGCAGTCTACTCGGACTTCTGCGTTCGGTTTCGTGAGATTCACCGCGAGCTCGGCGAGTTTGTGACAGGCTGCGACATCATCACCGAGGATGACGGGTCGTTCGTAGAGGGCCGCCCACAAGAGTCCGACAGGAAGTGGATGGAGGCAGAAGAGCACAACCTAGCGCACGGGCTCCCTCAGGAGGTCCTCTTTGACCCCCGTCGGAGCCTCTTTCCGACATTGAAGGCCGGGGTATGTCCGACGGTCTACGCGGTCTCCAGCGAGGGGATGGTAGTGAAACAAGGCTGGGAGTTCTTCGACATCTGGGAAGCGCTCGCTCGCTGTTCCGGATAGCGCGCTATTGGACGCCTCGGGTTCCAGCGTCTACGGGGCTGACGCATGTCTGAGTTCGTTGAGATCATCGAGCGGGTAGTGCCCCTAGTCGTTCCGGTTGTCCTTGGTGTCGCCTGCGCTCGCGCGCGACTGATTGGTGACCTTCGGAGCGGCATCGCCGCGCTCAACGTGTTCGCGCTCTACTTTGGATTTCCGGCACTTATCGTCTCCGGGCTCATCCGTGGAGACTTTCTGCTGCCGACTGAAGTCGGGTTCTGGCTCGCCATTCCACTCTCGGTGACAGCCATCGCAGGGATGGCGCGACTGATGAGTCGAGGTGAGCGCTCAAGCGCGGGAACACTGGCGCTGGTGGGGCTCTTTGGGAACGTAGCCTATCTAGGGCTCCCCTTCTGTATCGCGGTATTCGGTGATGAATACGCAGGTGTATGCTCACTCGCCGTCTCCATTCATGTGGCGATCGCGGTCTCGGTTGGTCCGGTCTTACTCGTCCGGTGGTCGGGGGCGGAGGGACGAGGGGACGTCGTAAGACGGGTACTACGACAGCCTCTCTTCTGGGCGCCGTTCGTTGGGATTCTGCTGCGCCTCTCGCCCGCAGCATCCGCGATCGCGACTCCAGCAGTTGTCCCGCTGGGGCAGGCCGCGGCACCGGTCGCGCTCTTCATGCTTGGGCTCTATCTCTACGACCGTCGCGCGGAGATGCGACGACCGGCTCCAGCGCATGTGTTCCTCGTTCTTGGACTGTCCCCTGCGCTGACCGCTTTGATCGTACTCGGGCTCCACGCCTTGGGCCTGTTTGGGGACCTGAAGGTTGCGTCGATCCTCGTGGTCCTTGCCTCGATGCCCGCTGCGATCACGACGTTCTCAATCGCGCACGATGCCGGGGCTGATACGGACCGAGTTGCAGCGACGATCGTGCAGTCGACTCTGGTTGCGATCGTCACCTTGCCCGTGGTTGCGTTAATCGCCCTAAGCCTCAGCTAGAGTGGTCGAAGACACCGGGAATACCCCCGCTTGACGTCGCCTCTTCATCCCTGTCTG
>JBLHWZ010000308.1:0-6670 GCA_047629415.1 Bradymonadia bacterium
CCTTCGCGGCGGCTCTTTGAGCGACCCGTGCGAAACTACTCCCACGGATGTGTTCGAGTGCATGAGCCCCTGGATCTGGCGGCCCTACTGCTTGAGCGAGACCGGGACTGGGACGCTCACCGAGCAGGTCGCTACGTGCAGCGCATGCTGGACGCAGGCGAAGAGCAGTGGCTCTCGATGATCGATCCCCTACCCGTTCACCTCGTCTACATCTCAGTCGCAGTCGATGACGATGGTCGGCCGAATTTCCTCGCAGACCCGTACGCAATCGATCGCCCCTTGGTCGACGTGATGCAGTCGCGCCAATACCCTTCGAGCATCGAGTTCGAAGAGGAATAGCTACTCTACAGCGGGCACGACGGCGGTGGCAGCGGACATAGACGCTGGATCCTCCGCCAAGAGAAAGCCGATGACCGCACCGACCAGGGGGTCGTCAGTCAGTTCCACCAGCGGGTAATCCAACGCACAAGCGATCGCTCCCGCTGAGTGCCATGGGCGAGGACGAATCTCGTGATGCCGCCAGGAATCAGGGTGCGTCTGAATCGCGAGAGTCGTGCCGTCCGACCAGTGGCCAAATGCCTCTGGCTCGTCCGGGGTCTCGGAACGCCAACCGCCCCTCTCGTCAGTCACAAACCTACGCCACTCCTCGCCATCGGCCTCGATGACGATACGTTCGGCTCCAAGTCGGAGTGTCAGCGTGCCATTGGCCATGCAGTCAATCGAGTAGCCTGACTCCATGGCCTCAACCGTGCAAGGTCTTGAGCCGTCTCGACGAACGATCTCCCAGCCGCCCACGATACGTGCGAGCCGCCCTATCGATTGCGATCCCCCATCGTATACACGCACGGTCTGCGAAGCGACTCGGACCTTCCCGACCATCTCCCCGCCAGACCAGAACTCGTACTTTCGCCCCACCGAATCCACGTCCAACCCGGGACCATACGGCCGAATTCGAAACGGTGGAACGGATGGGTCGTTCATCGACTCACCACACCCAGCGAGCCAGGCGAGAGCGAGATAGATGACGAAGCCGTATCTCACGCAAATGGGATTTCGTGGTCCCGCCGAATCTGATCGAGGATACCGTTTACGAAAGCTGGCGTGGTTGGTGACCCGTAACGTTTAGCGAGCTCTATCAAGCCGTTGATGGTGGCGCGGGGCCGTGGCTTGTCGGCATGCATCAACTCGGTAACTCCGATCCGGAGCAACGCCCGATCGATGAGAGGCATCCTATCGAGCCTCCAACGAGGTGAGGCACCTTGAATGAGCTCGTCGATCTGCGCGGCATGTTCTTCGAAGTCGCGGGCGACCCTAGAGATCCCAGACCGATGCTCCGCCCAAGCGTCCGCGTCAGGCAGGTGGTCTTCGAACTGCTCGATCCGAAAGTATTGCGACGCCTCCTGTGGCGACGCCTCCTGCATCGGCTCAACAAAAGCTCGCTCAAAGCGATCGACGCCCTCGGCAGCCGAGATCTTGCAACCGTCCGCGGCCACCAACACCCAAAGCGTCAGCTCCCGCCGTCGGTCTTCCCGTTGTGGGATTCCGTCGCTCATTCGCTAGATGCTCTTGTAGAGATTGGCCATTTCAATCGCCGAGGCTGCTGCCTCGGTTCCCTTGTTTCCGGCTTTTGTCCCAGCTCGCTCGATCGCTTGCTCGATCGTGTCGACCGTGAGGACTCCGAAACTAACGGGCACGCCCGAGTCCATTGACGCTGTTGCGATGCCCTTCGTGGCCTCGCTCGCGATGTAGTCGAAGTGCGGGGTGGACCCGCGGATCAGCACCCCGAGACAGATAACCGCATCGTAGCGGCCTGAGTCTGCGAGCTTCTTCGCCGCGAACGGAATCTCGAACGCTCCCGGGACTCGGACGATGTCCACCGCGTCGGTGTCTCCGCCGTGTCGGTTGATCGTGTCGAGGCTGCCTTCCAGCATCCGCTCCGCGATGAAGCTATTCCAGCGCCCAACCACCACAGCGAACTTAAGTCCTGTGGCAACAAGGCTCCCTTCAATCGTGCGTGGCATTCGTTATTCCTCGTTGGCGCGAGATCCCTCTCCGCGCCCGGGCAGATAATCTGGTCTCGGAATGTCCGATACTTCTACGACCTCAAGACCGTATGCGTCGAGTCCGACGAGTTTCCGATTCGTTTCCATCAGAACGTTCATTCTTTTCACGCCGCAGTCCACCAGGATCTGGGCGCCAATACCGAAGTCGCGGAACTCGGGCTTCGGACGATTAATGTCGGCCTGCCGCGCTTCGCGATTGAGCGATCCGCGCTCTTCATTACTGAGAACAAATCGCTCGATCGTGTCGAGGCGCGTGTACTCATGGCTGTGGAGGTAGACCAACACGCCAACGCCCGCGTCGGCAATCGCCTTCAGGGAGCCATGGACTTGCCAGCCGCAACCACACTCGGTCCCGCGGAACACATCGCCAACCGTGGCTTGATGCTGCACGCGAACCGGAACAGGACCGTCGTGTGAAGCCAGGTCGCCAAGAATCAGCACAATGTGCTCTCCGCCGCGAACGAGGTCACGATACACTCGCATTCGGAAGTCCGGCGACGCCTCACACGGGTACGCGGTCTCCAGAACCTTCTCGACGATCTTGTCGTTCGCCAGCCGGTAACGAATGAGATCCGCGACGCTTCCGATGAGCATGTTGTGCTCATCGGCGAAGGTCTCCAGGTCTGGCATCCGCGCCATGGTGCCGTCATCGTTGAGGATCTCGCAGATGACCGCGGCAGGCTTGAGGCCGGCGAGGCGGGATAGATCCACGCTGCCTTCCGTTTGCCCAGTGCGGACCAAGACGCCGCCGGGCTGAGCCCGCAGGGGGAAGATATGTCCCGGCCTGACGAGATCACGGGCAGTCGAGTCGTCCGCGACCGCGACCTGAATCGTGTGAGAGCGGTCAGCAGCCGAAATACCGGTCGTTACGCCCTCGCTAGCCTCGATACTGACGGTGAACGCGGTGCCAAACTGGGCGCCATTCTCCTCAACCATCAGAGGGATGTCTAACTCCTTCAACCGCTCATCGGTCAGCGAGAGGCAGATTAGCCCTCGACCATGCTTCGCCATGAAGTTGATCGCCTCTGGCGTAGTCGACTCCGCCGCAATGACGAGGTCGCCCTCGTTCTCGCGGTCCTCGTCGTCGACCAAGATTACCATTTCGCCCCTGCCGATCGCTTCGATCACAGCAGACATTTCAGCCATTGGCATTTCTCACTCCGTATATCCAAACCGTTTCAGGACATGCGAAACGTCTGCCGTTCCGAGCCCAAGAAGCCTGCGTACGTACTTTCCGATTACGTCCGTCTCAATATTTACCAGTCGGCCCGGACGGTACTCTGCGAGCAGCGTCCCGGTTTCCGTGTGCGGCACGATCGTCAACCGGAAGCCCGACTCGGAGAGCTCATTTACGGTCAAGGATACGCCGTCAACGGTGATCGAGCCCTTCGGGACGACCTCGCACAGCAGGTCGCTATCAACATCGACCCAGATGTCCCAGGACCGGCCAGCGCGAGTGCTGCGGGCGATCCGTCCTTTGCCGTCGACATGACCTTGCACGAAGTGGCCGCCGAGGCGGTCGCCGACGCGCAATGCACGCTCTAGATGTACACGCTCACCCGCTCGGATAGCCCCAAGAGCCGTCAGGCGCATCGTCTCACTCGAGGCGTCCGCGGTGAACGAGGAACCGCTCATCGAGGTGACCGTAAGGCAAGCCCCATTCACCGCGATGCTGTCGCCGAGAGAGATCTCAGAGAGCGGCAACGCAGTGCGGATCTCGACCGTGACGTCCACACCAGTGGGAGTCTTCTTCTCGAGTGTCCCGATGTCTTCGATGAGGCCTGTGAACATGCTTCCGGTCCGGAACTGAATGACGATTCAGTTTCGGCTAATGCCTGGGGAGAGCGGGGTCAACCCGCGGGGCGTCACTCGCAGGTAGGGGCCCGTAACTCAAGCGCAAAATCGGTGACTAGTTCGACATCCTCACCGACCATCCGCGCCGTCGTCCGCCAACCCCGCCTCGCCTCCGATAGCTCGTCGATACCCCGCCCACCAACGCTCGCCCGCGCTCCTGCTCCACCGATCAGCATCGGAGCACGGAAGTGAACGAGACGATCGATGAGATGCGCGTCGGCGAAGGAGCCAATCAAGTCCCCCCCGCCTTCGATCAGCACTTGCGCGACGCCCCGCCCATGGAGGTCATCGAGCAACGCACGCAGATCCACTCTTCCGTCCACGCCGCGATAACAACATGTCAGTATGCCAGCAGAGTTGAGACGCGACTCCTGCGCGGCGTCGCGAACCGCATGAAACAGGAGCGTTGGCGCTACTGAGACATCGCGCAGCGCCGAACGCGGAGGAAGATCGGGCTCGGACGAAACCACGACGCGGAGGGGGTTGGGACCCTCCGGCGCCGACTCAACGCGAGCGGTCAGCGTTGGGTTGTCCGCCACGACGGTATTCTTCCCAACGAGAATCGCCCCTGACAGCCGCCGAGTCTCATGACCGACTCCTCGAGCCTCCGGGCCAGTGATCCACTGACTTCTTCCGGTCCGAGTCGCGATCCGACCGTCGATCGACGTCGCGATCTTAGCGACCACGAGGGGACGGCCGGTCAAGGCGGCGAACGCTCTCGCTTCATTTAGCCGCCAAAACTCCGGGCACAGCTCGGAGAAGACGCAGGAGACACCAGCCTTTAGCAGTGCCTCTTGCAGGCCGGTCTTCCCGTGTAGCGGGTGCGGTGCACCGAAAGTCACGCCTCTGACCCCCGCAGCGACGAGCGAGTCGACAAACCAAGGCGGCGCTACATCCAGGGCGCATGTGAAGATCAGGCTCTCGCCGCGCCTCACCGAGCGGATGAGTGTTTTGGCAACGGCAAGATCAGCGGTCCCCGCGGCGAAAGCTGGCCTCCCCTGAACGGTCCCGGCCACGAAGTGTCCTCTCGGTGAGCCCAGCCGTTGACCTGTCGCCCACTCGAGAAGTGACCGCGAGGTGCTTTTCCCTGAGCTAGGCACGTCCGGCAGTACGCACTTTGCGGACTGCCTGAGCGAACTCGTTGATGTCGTCGAACGAGTAGTAGACGCTTGCAAAGCGCACGTACGCTACGCCGTCGACGGCCTGAAGCTCATCGATGACGATGTCCCCCACGAACCGGGCGCTAACTTCGCGCTCTCCGGACGCAGCAACTCGCTCTTCCACTCGATGGATCAAAGCGTCGATCTCTGCAGCGGATACAGGACGCTTCTGACATGCGATGCCGAGGGCGCGACGAATCTTATCTCGCTCGAACGGCTCGCGCCGGTCGTCCCGTTTGACGACGAGCGGCATTGTGCGTTCGACGGTCTCGTACGTCGTGAACCGCAGATTGCACTGCAGACACTCTCGCCGTCGGCGAATCGCGTCTCCTTCCCGGCTCTGCCTGCTGTCGACGACCTTGTCGTCGTCCTCTCCGCATTGAGGGCAGCGCATTCTTCTCGGGGTTGGAGGTTAGGCGAGTTCGATCTTGGTGACACGGCGGCGGTGCCGTCCGTCATCACCAGGACTGAACGTGGCATGCGCGAAGGCTTTGACAACCTCTTTGATCATCTCGGCGCCGATGACCCGAGCACCGAACACAAGGACATTTGCGTCGTTGTGCTCTCGCGCCATGCGCGCGCTGTACGGATCATTCGCCAAAGCTGCTCGCGCGCCCGGAATCTTGTTCGCAGCAATGGACATACCAATGCCACTTCCACAGACCAAAATCCCCCAGTCGCCCTTCCCGTCTACAACGCTCTGCGCAAGGAGATGGGCGAACTGCGGGTAGTCGACGCTCTCGCGCGACTGAGGTCCGAGATCACGAACAGTAAAGCCTAGCGACTCAAGAAAGCAGCCAACGTCAGCTTTGACGTCGACTCCTGCATGGTCGCTGGCAAGTAGAACGGTGGTCACCGTTCTACTCAGCGGGCGATGATCGAGATGACCTGTCGTCCGTTATATACGCCGCAGCTCATGCAAACGCGGTGAGGCAGCTTGCGAGCGCCGCAGTCGGTACACCAGATCACGTTTTTCGACGGGACCTTGTCGTGCTGCGAGCGACGACGACGTGTGCGGCACTTGCTCTTCTTTTGCTTAGGGACTGGCATCAGCTGTCCTGGGGTTGCGGGCGGATCGCCCGGCGGGGTCGTTTAATTCTTCTTCTTCGCTTCAAGCATCGCTTGAAGTGCGCCCCAGCGAGGGTCGAGTTTCGGCTTTGTAGGCCACTCGTCTTCATTTGGGGTGGGAAAGGTCGTTTTACAGTCTTCTGATTCGCCGCAACGCGGAACCGGCTGCAGTTCAAGGAGGAGGGCTTCTCGCGCCAGGTCTCCTAAGTCAATCTCTTCGCCTTCGTAGAACGATGTGTCCATATCGTCGGACGTGAGCTCGACCTCTTGATCGTTGTCTGGATCACTAAATGTCGACTTCGGAATCAAGGTCCAGTGGATCGGGAGTTCAAGAGAACGGGCCCGAGAGCTGAGGCAACGAGCACAATCGAACTCGTAAGCTCCTCGGATTGTGCCTCTCAGGAACAGCATCCCTTCGAGCTTCTGTACATCTAGCTCAACATCGCCCTCAATTGCAGCGCGAAAGAGCACATCAATGTCTTTAACAATTCCGTCCAGCGACTCCGCTGGAATCGGGAAGCGAAT
>JBLHWZ010000309.1:0-6632 GCA_047629415.1 Bradymonadia bacterium
TTCCGTAGTCGCATCCTCGGCGCTCGCCTGCTCGGCGCTTGCCTGCTCTGTGCTCGCTTGCTCTGTGCTCGCTTGCTCTGTACTCGCCTGCTCTGTGCTCGCTTGCTCTGTACTCGCCTGCTCTGTGCTCGCTTGCTCTGTACTCGCTTGCTCTGTACTCGCTTGCTCTGTGCTCGCTTGCTCTGTACTCGCCTGCTCCGTGCTCGCTTGCTCTGTACTCGCCTGCTCCGTGCTCGCCTGCTCGGCGCTTGCCTCCGGCGTCCGGACTAGCTCATTGGCGGCAGTGGCAGCTTCTGGCACACCGCTTCTGGGAGTGGGTCGGTCCTCCGGCCGGTCACGGTTCCTAGCCGTTCGCCCTCCGTCGCTCGGAACCGCTTGTTCTTCCTGTGTCCGAGGGCCGACGGTCGACTGCGGGCCCGGCTCGCCAACAATGGTGGTCGTTCGGCTTGGCCGGTCGAGTCCACTGACAATTTCAACGGCGCTTGTGTCAGCGGCACCTGGCGCCGTGTCTAACTCTTTCTCACGGAGTTCGCGGTGGGAGGAAGACCGCGGCAACTCGATCTCCGGCTGCATCTGCATTGCCACCGAGGACAGGGGAGTCGGCCTCAGCATCAACCGGTTCAGCGGCTCATCGACAACGTTCGGGACACTGAGCGTCGGCGCGCTCGCGGCAGTCGCCAAGGGCTCCTCTAGTCCGGTTTCTGACTCATCTTCTTCGTCCCAACTCGGTTTGACATCCCAACCCGGGCTGTCGGTGACACCATGTCGCGGCCTCAGATTGCCGGACACGAAAGGCTCGGTCACTTCCTGCGCTTCCTCAGCGTCTGGCACCGACGGGAACGGCGCTGTGCTCGACTTCAACGGAGAGCCTGTGGGGCTCTCCTCGGCGCGTTCCGCAAGGAAGGGCATGCGAACAGTTGCGGGCTGGGCTGAGCTGTCGTTGACCTCCGGATCGGCAGTCGGCTCGCCGTTGGGCCAGTAAGGCTCTGCCCCAGGAGCGACTAGTCCACGGGACGGCTGAGGGAGAAGCCCGGGAATGATCGCTGCACCGGATCGTGCCGTAACCCGTGGTCTACGAGCCCCTCGTTGTATGGCGGCTTCCCGTGCGCCCGCCACCTTGTGGGCCATGATGGGCGTTGGCTCATCGTCTCGGACGGAGTCCTGCTGCAGCAGTTCTTGAAGTTCTCCGAGGCACATCCGCATGCGCCACTCGAAGCGAGCGTCACCACGAAGCGACTCCAGAGCGGCATGCTCAAGCACAGGGAGCATCCGATGCAACTCCCCGAGCACAGCACGGGTCGTAAGGATTCGGCGCAGCGCGCGGACCGCCTCAGATAGCCCGTCGGCGACTCCATCGATCGCGTCCGCGAAGATACGTGCACGAGCGCGCAGTTCGTCCATCGTTCCGCCGTGGCCCCCTCCGGCGGCGTCAACGACCTGCACGAGAGTAAAGAGCGGAAAGACATCACCGTCATCACCGTCGAGGAAGGGCACCAAGTCAGACGCGATCAGCGCGTCGAGTTCGCTGGACTCCAGGGGGTGACCAAAGAGGCGGAGCTCGTCGAGGAGCTCTGCGCGCGTCAGGGTCTGGAGCCTAGTTTGGGTCATTCGACGGTGGGCCGGAGCGGCTGGTCCCAGGAAAGCCGAGTAAGTTCTCTCGCCAGCTGGGTCGCGTAACTGCCAGATGGCAGCGTGAAACATACCACGACGCGCCCTGGACTCGCCACCTCTGCACGGGTTCCTGTCGGTCGAACGATCAGGTCCCTGCGAGTCCCCTTGCCCCGCCTCGCCACAACGACCCTCGCGTCATCATCAAGGTTGATCTCCGCCTCGGCGGCGTCTTCCAGCAGCAAGGCCCTACCGTGCGCTCGGACCATCTTGGGACCGAACATCGGCCCCGTAGGAATAAGGTCGCCGGAATCGAATCGCTCGAGTTCCTTCGGGACATCTTCCACGACGAACACCGAACGCGTGCGATCCAGCCTCACAACTTCGCCGTCGAGCAACCCTTCGTCCACGTCAGAGCGAGCCGTAAGATAGCGGTTGAAGACCTCTGATTGCAGGACACTCGCGTAGAGTTCCTCCTTGAAGCGGGCGGACTTTCCCCGCATTCGGGTGTGCCCATACGCCCACTGACGGGCGGCCGTGACATTGTTTAGCCCTCGACCGGACCGTAGTAGTTCCGCATCCCCTCGGAGGCGATCCTGTCCATGACCTGGCGGATCTCAGGGAGCGCGGCGTCATCAACATCGAAGGTGAGTTCGAAGCCGTTGCCCTTCAGGTGCCCTGTGCGAAGCTTGTTCCCGTGATGCGAGACATCCAAGATCTGCAACGAATCGGACAGTTGCTCTCCTGCCGTGAATTCCTTCGCGCCTGGAGGGAGCGACATCCACTGGGTGGTCCGGGCGAATTTGTCTTTCTGGCCAGCGGTCCCGACGTCCCGAGCGCGCACACCAGCGCGATCGGCGACCACGGTGATCGCGTCCCTGGTCGTTAATCCCATCTTTTCGATGCGGACGTATGTGTGAGGCCCCTCTCCACAAGGCTCGTAGAGCGGCACCTCGTTCACGACAAACGCCGCGAGGCCTGAAGAGAGCTGCATTGAGGGAAGCTCAATGTCGGCGAACTGAATTGGCGGCGTGTGTGGATTCATGGCGCGCACCATAGGCTGCGGCCTCACGGACGCAAGGCGGCTGCAACTGCACGCTGCGAAGTCTCGCCCACAACTCAGCAATTTGGCCGTCCGGATCCTGTGCTGCTAGGACCAACCCGTGCACATCGACGAAGCAATAGGCATCTTCACCGACCACCTCGCCCTCGAGCGTGGCTTGGCCCCGAATACGATCCGTGCCTACGGCACCGACTTGGCGCGGCTGAGCGAGAGACTCGTCGAGAGCGGCATCGAGACCATCGAAGCGGTCACTCAGAGGGAGCTGAGTACCCACTTGGTAGCGCGGCTGGACGAGGGACTGAGCATCCGCAGCCTGGCGCGTAACGTGGTCAGCGTGCGGCGCCTCTTCCGGTTTCTCGTCGCCGAGGGTCACCTGCGCGTCGACCCGGCGGCGACTCTTGAGGTGCCCTCCCCGCCGAAGAAGCTGCCGCGTGTTCTCACTGAAGAAGAAGTCGAGCGGTTGCTCAACGCACCGGACGCGTCGAAACCAGAAGGTGGCCGCGACATCGCGATGCTCGAACTCCTCTACGCCACGGGTCTTCGAGTCACCGAGCTAGTGACGCTGCCGGTTACCGGCTTGAACCTCGATGTTGGGTATGTCCGGGTCATGGGAAAAGGCTCGAAGGAGCGCGTCGTGCCGATGGGTGAACCGGCATCCGACGCTCTACAGCGCTACCTAGTAGACGGTCGCTCGCGCCTGCTCTCAGCTGCCGGCGGCCGCCCGTCCGACTCGGTGTTTGTAACCCGTCGGGGCGGCCCGATGACGCGGCAAGCGTTTTGGAAAAACATCCGTCGTTACGCGATCATAGCGGGGATCTCTGGATCAGTCTCTCCGCATAAACTCCGACACTCATTCGCGACCCATCTGCTTCGCCACGGTGCAGATCTGCGGGCGCTTCAGGCCATGCTTGGGCACGCCAGTGTCTCCACCACCCAAATCTATACGGAGGTCTCCCGAACGCGTATGAAGGAGCTCCATTCGGAGCACCACCCACGCGGGTAGAGACCCCCTTCCGATGACCCAAATCCCAGCGAATCACGGTGCCGAATTTCGATTCGAACTAGGTGAGTTTGAAGGGCCTCTGGACCTGCTGCTTCACCTGATTCGGAAGCACGAGATCGATGTGTTCGACATCCCGATCTCGTTCATTACCGATAAGTATCTTCGCTATATCGAGGCGATGCAGATCCTCGATTTGGCAATCGCGGGCGAGTATCTCGTGATGGCCGCAACGCTGCTGCACATCAAGAGCAAGACCCTGCTCCCTCGGCCCGAGGTAGATGACGATGAAGAGGGACTCGAGAGTCAAATCGATCCGCGTGCGGAACTCGTGCGGCGCCTTCTCGTGTACCAACGATACCGAGATGTAGCGGAGCACCTCGGCGGTCGTGAGATGGAGGGAAACGATGTCTTCCGGCGTCCCAGCCGAGCTCGAGGCTACTCCGCCGATGCAGGGCCGGCTGACGTCGTACCGGTCGACCTCTTCCACCTGATGGATGCGTTCCGAAAGGTGATGGAGGATGCGCCGCCCGAGGCGATGCACGAGGTCACGGAGGAACAAATGTCGATCCGTGATGCCATCCTCGCGATCGCGGAACATCTGGTGGAGTCGCCGCGCGCAACGCTGCTTGAGTTGGTCTACCTCACCGGTCCCGAGCCTGCCCGCCTCCAGATCGTTGTCACGTTCATGGCGGTCCTAGAGATGGCAAAGCTACGATTGGTGCGGGTGTTCCAAACTCGCTTATCTACGACCGATACTTTCATCGAGAGAGCCGTTATCGACCCTGACGAGCTCACCCAGAAGATTGCTGGCCTCCTCCCCGACGAATGAGCGACTCCCCCAGGCCCTATCCGGAACACTACGTTCCCGCGGTCGAAGCGATTCTCTTCGCGGCCGATGCACCGCTGACCGCTGATGTCATCGCGGAGGCTCTCTCCATCACGGACGAGACCCTGGTGCCAGAAGAGTGGGCGCACCTGATCGTTGAAGAGCTTCGCGCGGAGTACTTGGCCGGCGAACGTGGATTCGCCGTCGTCGAAATCGCCGGCGGCTATGAGCTGCGGACCCGCGCGATCTTTGGGGATTATGTGCGACATCTCTACAAGAAGCCGCCGGTAAGACTGTCGCGAGCGGCCCTCGAGGTCCTGGCGATCGTCGCATACCGGCAGCCGTGCACCCGCGCGCAGGTAGAAGACGTCCGTGGGGTAGATTGCAGCGGGATGCTGCGCAAACTCGCTGAAAAAGAACTGGTCAAAGTCATCGGAAAAGCCGATGAGGTCGGCCGCCCGCTGCTCTATGGCACGAGCCCGAAGTTCCTCGAGTTCTTCGGACTCTCCGCGCTGACCGATTTACCGACGTTGCGCGAGTACACGGAGCTTACCGAAGAGCACATCGTCAAGGTGCAAGCACTAGACGAAACCCTGGCAGCGAACGCCGCGGAAGCAGCGCTCCCCAACATTCCTGTTTCGGACTACGAGTCCGACCCCAGCGAGGCCGCAGAGTCGGCTCCGCACTTCCCCAACGACGTGATGTCGTCGGAGTCAGAAAATGAGTGAGAACGAAGATACGAAGGAACGCCTACAGAAGTTCCTCGCCCGAGCGGGCGTCGCATCTAGGCGTGCATGTGAGAAGCTAATCGAGGAGGGACGCGTTCGAGTTAACGGTCAGGTCGTGCTTGAGCAGGGCATGAAGATTGACCCGCTTTCCGACCGGATCGAGTTCGACGGCGAGACGGTTAGCGCGGATCAGCGCTCCGTCTACATCTTGCTGAACAAGCCCCCGTCGGTCATCAGTGCGGCGTCGGACCCGGAGGGCCGTCCCGTAGTAACGAAACTGGTTCCCGCGGAGTACGGTCGCCTGTACCCCGTCGGCCGTTTGGACTGGGACAGCGAGGGCGCGCTCCTGATGACGAACGATGGCGAGTTGGCGAATATGCTGACCCATCCACGTCATGAGGTGGCCAAAACCTACATGGCCAAGGTCAAAGGCCTTCTCCCTGACAACGACCCACGGCTCAAGAAGCTGCGGGAGGGTGTCTACCTCGACGGAAAGAAGACTCTGCCGGCGGAGATCGTGCGCGACTCTGACACGGGTCGCCACACGTGGTTCGTCGTCTCGATCAGCGAGGGACGAAACCGACAGATTCGCCGGATGTTCGAGCAGGTCGGGCTGCTAGTTGGTCGCCTCAAGCGCATCGCCTATGGCCCCGTGCTGCTTGGTGACATCTACCCTGGAGACTTCCGACGCCTGAGCGAAGAAGAGGTCAACGAACTCTACGACGCCGCTGGTGGATCGCGTTCGGAACTTGCGACGTCACGAGGACGGCTCCCGTCCCACAAGCGCAAGGCGACCTCTAAGCGAGCTCATGCTGCGAAGAAGCCAGCACCTAAGAAGTACGATCCGTCGCGCGAGCGTTCACGAAGCAGCCATGGCGGCCCACGCGACGGTGATGGCGACAAGAAGCGTGGCGGAGACACCGGAGCCAAGCGTGGCGGAGACACCGGAGCCAAGCGTGGCGGAGACACCGGAGCCAAGCGTGGCGGAGACACCGGAGCCAAGCGTGGCGGAGACACCGGAGCCAAGCGTGGCGGCAACACCGGAGCCAAGCGTGGCGGAGACGGCGGAAACAAGCGCGGTGGAGACGGCGGAAACAAGCGCGGCGGCGGCGGAAACAAGCGCGGCGGCGGCGGAAACAAGCGTTAGGAACGGCCGTCGGTGGCATCGGGTGAGAATAAATCACCCCGTGCCGCCAATTGCGTTGACATCCTGAGCCGCGGATATATACTCCCGGTCCCCTGACGCGGGGTAGAGCAGTTTGGTAGCTCGTCGGGCTCATAACCCGAAGGTCGTCGGTTCAAATCCGGCCCCCGCAACTTGGCAGCGCATCGGCGCATAAGCCTTTGAAAATTTAGCAGTTAAAACCCTTATCGCGGGGTAGAGCAGTTTGGTAGCTCGTCGGG
>JBLHWZ010000310.1:0-6610 GCA_047629415.1 Bradymonadia bacterium
CATGGGTAATCAGCTGGCCGGACTGCACTTATACGAACGGCCCCCTTCACGGTCAGCCAGCCACGACAGCGCCGAAGATGACGCTGTGGAAATCCGCATCCACTATAGCTCCCGCAGCAGTCGATGGAGCCAGTATCAACCGACGATTGGTCCTCAGCTGCAACGACGTTGACCTTCCGAATGGCTCCAGACTCACCTTGTTCCGACGAGAAATCGAGCGAGCTGTCACGAGACCAATAGCGGCTGGCGCGAGGAGCTCGGAGCTCGGCGATCGAAGTCGTGGCCGCACACTTATGGAAAGAGCGAAAGGCTTCCCTGGGGCGCCACTCCACCGGGCGGATCGCTACAACTAGCTCGGCCATCTCCGCCGGCCAGAATTCTCCAGGATCTCCATTTGCAGAGATCCGCTCACCCACCTCTATGAATTAGGAGTGGCCTCTCCGGTCCCACTTTGAAACAGATGTGTGACAACAGAACGTGCGTTCCGTTGCGGTGCACCTAAACAGAATAATAGTTTCTGGGATTCATGGCGTTCGTGGTTTTTCATGGCCGATACCATGGCTGATGTTTGGCACAGATACGCTGACACAGATGCGTTGAACTGAAGAGCACCCTCATCCCGAAATCTCTCCCTGCCAGCCGCCCACCGACGTCATCTTCGACAGACACGCTCAAGATCACGACGCGTCCGCGTTTTGATCGCGGACGACCCTGCAGACCTCCGGCGACTGTTCAAGGTGAAGCTGAATCGCCTCGGATACTCACTGGATTTTGCCGAGGACGGCCGTGAGGCCGCGGACACTTTCGTGCGAGCCGCACGGAAGGAGAGCCATACGCCTGCTGCCTCTTTGACATGCAGATGCCGCGGATGGACGGCTGTACTGCGGTGCGAGAAATGAGATTGGCAGGAATCACAACACCGGTCATCGCTGTCACTGCCCAAGCACTACCGCATGATCGGAAACGGGGCCTCGCAGCCGGCTGCGGTCGCTACGTGTCGAAGCCGATCGATTGGAGTGTTCTCGGCGCGTACGTTGAGCAATTCCTCGCCGTGTTTCGAGCGGCCGACGGCTAGCCACGGCGAATTGCTAGCGACGGCTAGTCACGGCTAGTCACGGCTAGCCACGGCGAATTGCTAGCGACCGCTGCGGTCCGCTAGCTGCGCGGCTAAGACGAATGTGCTAGCGTCAAGTGGATTGCAACCCGCTAGTGAGATAAGTCGTTGACATCGAAGACACAGGGCAACGGGGTAGTGCTCGTCGTTGATGATGATCCATCGCTTCGTCGTCTCGTCTCCCATTGGCTTTCACGAGCTGGGTACGAGGTCGAGGAAGCTGCCAACGGCGCGGCCGCTCTGCGCCTGCTCGCACACGTCATCCCCGACGTCCTCCTGATGGATGTCGAGATGCCGGGGAAGTCCGGGGTCGATACACTCAAGGCGCTTCGAAAGCGGGAGCCACACCTGCCCGTGGTCATGCTCACAGCGGACACCGGCGTCGATACAGTCGTGGCCAGCATGCAGCTCGGTGCCTACGACTACCTGAATAAGCCGCCTCAGAAGCAACGCCTCATCAACGCCGTGGAGCGCGCCGCTGAGCACTCACGTATGGCCGTTCGTATGCGGCATCTCGAGCGAGAGGCCTCCAGCGAGCCCGGCTACCCCGGAATCGTCGGAGAATCTGCCCCGATGCGCGCTCTCTACCGCGAGCTTGACCGGGTAACCGCAGCCGACATTACTGTGCTCGTTAGCGGCGAAAGTGGCACAGGTAAGGAACTCGTCGCGCAAGCTCTGCACGAGGCCAGCGGACGAGCCGATGGCCCATTTGTCGCCATCAACTGCGCGGCTATTCCCGACACGCTCCAAGAATCCGAGCTCTTCGGTCACGAGAAAGGGGCCTTTACCGGGGCGCAGAACCGCCGGGAAGGCAGGTTTGAGCAGGCCGACGGTGGCACTCTCTTCCTCGACGAGATCGCCGAACTCAGTCTCGCTGCTCAGGCCCAACTTTTGAGGGCGCTTCAGGAACGGCGCTTTTTCCGAGTGGGAGGTGATCGAGAGATCTCCTCCGACTTCAGGCTCGTCGCAGCGACCAACCGTGATCTTCTGGCGGAGGTTCGAACTGGGAGGTTTCGGGAAGATCTGTACTACCGAGTTGCGGTCTACGAGATCCAACTCCCCCCGTTGCGCGAACGTGAGCGGGACGCGGTGCTAATCGCCCACGAGTTGGTCCGGACGTTCGCTAGCAAGATTGGTATCGCGGAGCCTATCCTAACCGCAGAGGCTGCAACCGTCATCGCGGGCTATGAATGGCCGGGTAATGTCCGTGAACTTCAAAACGCAGTGCAGCGGGCGATCGTCGCGGCCGGCAGCGACGACATCGGACCGCAACATCTTCCGAGTGCGGTCACAGGGGCAGCGCCCCTCTCGGTGCTGAAGGCGAAGACAAGCGAGAAACCGCTGGCCGAAGAACACTCCAGTTCAGTCGACTTTCTGTCTGCGTTCGAGAGCTTCCCAACCATCGCACAAGTTGAGAGATATGTGATCGAGCGGGCGATTGCGAAGAGCGACGGTAATCTCTCGGAAGCGGTGCGGCTCCTCGGAATTGGACGAACGACGCTTTACAGGAAACTGGAGAAGTACGGCGTCAACGCCGAGTAGCCTCAGGTCAGCTCCGCCGCCGACACCCATCTACTCGCCGGTTTAGAGCGACTCGCCTGACCTACTACTCCCCCTCCTCACACGGCGGGGGAATGTCGGGGTTGATGTCGGTCAGGGTGGTCTCTGCGTCCCAGGGTACCCAGCCCGCACCACCAACGCCAATCCAAACACCGACATCATCGACCTCGGCGGTGAGCTCGATCGTGGCGCCGCCAGCGACAAACAGACCGCCGCCGACCAGCAGCGCTCGCACACCGTCGACACATGACGTGGCCGAGGCGCCCTCGCAAGTCGGCAGTGCCTCGCCGTCGAGTGTGGGAGCACCCCAGTCGACTGTGTTCCAGCCCGAAGCCAAAGTCGCAGCCACTCCTCCGACGTCGGCGTCTCGCACGTTTCCGTCGACATCCGGGTAGAGCACCAGGCGGTATCGATCGACGGCGTCGAGGTCGCTGACGCCCTCCTCGGAGGCGCCATAGAAGGAGTCGACTGGCTCACCGAGCAGCGGCAGCGCGGTGCCGGGACGAACCAACACAGGCAGCTCGGTCGCAGGCGCATCAACGGACACGCTACGGCTTCCATCTCCGCCAGTCTCGGCCTCGACCGGGCCGTCCCCGAAGAGCGGCCACCAGCCCGTGGCGGGGACCGCTACCTCGCGGCTCGTCGCCCCCTGTTCCAGGACAGGGGCGACCAACAGGTCGTCCCCCAAGAAGAACTGGTACTGGTCTCCTTGCCACATCCATCGTGCTTCCGGCGCCACGAGGTAGGGGTGACGCACGAGCGGCAGACCGGTCTCACGCGCTTCCGTCGCGAGCGAGCGAAACACGGGATAGAGCAGCGAGTGAATCACTGCGTAGCGGCGATAGTGTTCGAGCGTTTCGAGGTCGCGGTCGAAGGCCCAGTTTGCGCATTCGTTGCTTCCGTGATGGGTACGCATCAGTCCCTGGAAAGCGGCCATCGCCGACCAACGGTAGAACAGCTCCTTTGTCGTGGGGGTACCGAAGAGCGCGTTGTAACCGGCTACGTCAGAGCCAAAAATCGGCACGCCGGACATGCCAACGTGTGCCGCGATCGGGACGACGGTCGGGAAGCCGTCATCATACTCCCAGTTTGTATTCTGGTCCCCACCCCACAGCGTGGGCGTCACGCCGCCGGAGCCGCCGTTGACCGAGGCCCATCCGCTTCGAGCGAAGTAGGTCCAATTGTTTGTCGCCTCCCCGTCCGAGCCATCGTGAACCGCCTCCATTGCGGCGCGTACGGTCTCCTGGAAGCGAATCGGATAGCGATTGTGGAAGTGCCACGGATCAGTTCCGTCTTCGAACTCAACGTCGATGGGAGCCCACTCTGTAAAGTCGGCCATCCATCCGTCAACTCCAAGCTCCGCTGCGGTCTCCATATAGCTTTGCATCCAGGCAGTAGCTGCGTCGTCGTTCAAATTGACGAGGCCTGCTGTGCGGAACGCCGGATCGACGACAGTGCGAACAGAGCCGTCGGCTTTCGTCATCAGGAAGTTGCCGTCGACTCCCTCGGTCCACATCCGAGTGGGCTGTGGGACGAACGTGTTGAAGTAGGCGAGGAAGGCGAACCCATTCGCGTGCAACCAGGCGATGTCTTCCGGCAGGTTCGGGTAGGTCTCGTCCGACCACTCCCAGGCGTAGCTCAATCGGTATCCGGTGCCTGTTTGTTCGCCGCCAATCCAGTCCTCCGACCAAATTGCGGAGGAGGGGATGTCATTGTCTCGAAGGATTGTCGCCACCTCGCGAATTCGCTCACCTCCGCCAACCGCGTCGTTCCATGGGGCGAAGGTCCAGTCCGGCGGGTCCTCGGGCAGGCGCCCTGTATACTCGGTGATCGCCTCGAGGCGCGCGCGTGGCGAGGTGCCCTCTACAAGGACGAACCCCGGCAGCGCCGCATAAGACCGCAACGCGACCTGCGACGCATCGGACTTACCGAGGTCAATCTCCGAATAGGCGTCATGCGTAATCACGGCGCTGAATCCCGCCGATGAATGCCAAACGCCCATCGGAGCGTAGGCCGCCTCAGGCTCTCCTTGCAGCGGCCACGCAACTGGGTCTTCGGGCTTCCCGTTCCCTTGCTCCTGCGTCCAAAGCGGGAAGGTTCTTCCGACGAGGTCCATACCCGTCGCCTGCGTACCCAGCCCGAAATAGGAGTCCTCACCGCCCAAGGCCCAAATGAGCTCGCCTGCGTCCCAATCGCCGGTCAGCTCGACCCGGAGGTCACCGCCGGACTCGGTGAAGTTCAGTACGACCTCACCTCCGCCCACGATTTGATAGGTCAGGGCGCCCTCGGCCGCAGTCGGCGACCCGGTCACCTCGCTCCACTCCAGCCTGCTCTCGCGAGTGTCCAAACGAACTCGGAATGCGCCAAACTCGTTCAGGACCTGCGGGGTGCCGTTCGCAACGCGTAGCGTCGCCGCGCCGTCGACGCAGGTTGGCGGCGCGTAAAGGGTCGGCTCTTCTGCCTCAGGCGGAATCACGCTCCATGATCCGTCGGCCGTGACCTCAATGGTCCAATCCCCAACTCCGAATGAGAGCGCGTTGCCCGTGTTTGGATCGCACGGAGTCGGCCCCGCGTCTTCCGCATCGACATCCGTGTCCTGCGCACCGTCAGGATCCGGGTCGACATCCGGGTCGGCGGCGATGTCGGCGTCGGTGTCAGCGGCGGTGTCGGTGTCCAGATCCACGGCATCCGGGGCGAGGCCAGAGTCACCCAGGTCAAACGCGGCGTCACCGGAGTCGGTCGAGGTGTCTGCGGGTTCGCTACCCCCGTCCGAACAGGCGGCGAGAGAGAGACAGAGAGCGAGGCGGGTTGCATGGTTCATATCGATTCGATTCAGAGAGTCCGCGCGGGATTTTACACGTTTTTACAAACGACAACACGACTGGCCTTCCAGCGCGCGCCAAGGTGCTGCACATTAGGACAATGAACGCGACAGACAACCGCTCGACCATCGCCATCCTCGCGGGTGGGAAGAGCCGCCGAATGGGCTACGACAAGGCCAGTGTGCTCATCGAGCGCCGAACCATGATCGAGCGGGTCGCGGCAATAGCGCAGGGTACAGGGCTGCCCTGCATCGTAGTGGGCAGAGACCCATCGGCGACGTGGGAGCTCGACCTGCCGTTTGTTGAAGACCGCCGGCCAGGCCTCGGCCCGCTCGCCGGCCTGCATGCCGCGCTGCACGCAGGCGAGTCCGACATCGTGCTGCTCAGTTGCGACCTACCCGGGTTGACCGCGGTCGCGCTCGACTGGCTGCTTGAAATCGCGGCGGGCGAGTCTTCCGGCCTTGCTGGGTCTCGAGAGCGACCCGAGCCGCTCTTCGCCGTCTACCGTCAGAGCATTGTCGAGGAGGTCGACCGACGGATCGCCCGCCACGAACTCTCGATGCAGCGCCTCATAAAGGCGACCGGCATGCGCATCGTTCCAGTTCCCACCGAACACGCGTTGGCGCTAGATGATGTAGATACTCCCGAGCAACTGCAGGGCCTGCGCAATGGCTAGGCTGCTACTCGCAGAAGACGACGCCGAGCTGGCGGCTCTGGTGAAGGAACGACTGGAGCGCGAAGGCTTCGAGGTCGTTCACGTCTCCGATGGTGAGGCCGCTGTTCAGGCCGTCGCGGATGGCGCACCAGACCTACTCGTCCTTGATGTGATGATGCCGAAGCTAGACGGCTTCGGCGTCTGCCGCGCAGTCCGCCCAGAGTACCGCGGCCCCATCCTGATGCTCACCGCTCTCGATGACGACATCGACCAAGTCCTTGGGCTGGAGCTCGGCGCGGACGACTATGTTGTGAAGCCCGTGAAACCCCGTGTCTTAGTGGCCCGAATCCGCGCACTCTTGCGCCGCGCCGCGCCCGCCCCCCCTTCCGATCGCATAGAGAGTGGTGCCGTCACCATCGACGCGAACCGACGCGACGTGCTCGTCTCAGGGGAGTCGCG
>JBLHWZ010000311.1:0-6597 GCA_047629415.1 Bradymonadia bacterium
TAGGTGCTCAAAAGTCTGACCGAGCTGCACGCCCGGAGCATTGTCCACCGCGACCTGAAACCCGCAAACATCATGCTCTACGATCTCCCAGGTGAGACCGAGGTCGTGAAGGTGCTCGACTTCGGTATCGCGAAGGCCCTGGGTACGAATGAGAGCTTCGAAACGGCGGTCGGGACCGTGCTCGGTACGCCCTACTACATGTCGCCTGAACAGACCTCAGGATCAGTCGAACTAGACGCCCGTTCCGACCTCTACGCGCTCAGAATCATCGTCGCCGACTGCGTGGGATTTTCGCCAGAGTACGAGGCTGATACCGCTATGGAGCACTTGGCAGCGCAGTTGATGCCAGAGCCACTGCCCTTTCCCGAAGCCATTAAGACCTCCGCCCTCTGGCCGCTGATTCAGAGGGTAACCGAGAAGGTCGCGTCTCGCCGCTTCCAGAGCGCGACGGAGATGCGTGCAGCCCTCACGTCGGTCGTGAGCGGGGCGATGCCGATGCCAGGCGGCCCAGCCACGCAGACGCTCCTCTCGCCTCCTCCAACGGCGGCCCCGCATACGACGAACGAGTCCACGGTCGACGCCCAGGTCAGCGCCTCGATGTTGCTATCGGACTCCAAGGCAAAGACATACTTCGCGCTCGGGATCGCCGCCCTGCACGGCGCGCTGGCCTTCGTGACCTTACCCGCGCTCAGTAACCCGGCCCCGAGGCTTCGTTGGGCAGCGCCACCTCACCACAAGTATCCGAGGCCGGTCTCGAGCCAACTGACTCCGCCGTCGCTGCTCCCTCCGGAGGGCTCGCCGCCGCTCCGAACACGAGCGAAAACGATGACGCGACGGAGCCGGACCCGGCGCCTCTGCCCATCGGGCCCGTGGTTGCGATCGCTCGCATCTCCGTCACGTCCGCGCTCGCTGGGTCGACCAACCTCACGTTCGAGGGTGTCGATGGGACCGAGATCACCGTTGGGAATCGCACGATTGGCGTGCTTCCGTTCGCCACGACGGTGCCCGCATTGCCAGCGGAATTCGAATTCGTCGCGACGCGGCGTGGTCACAGCAGCCTCGCGCTTGGCCGCCTCGACGCGACCGTGATAGAGGTCTCCGACCCCGTGCCGCTGAGTTCGTCGCGCTCCGGAGACGGCAGGCGCGAACCCGCGCATGCTCAGCCGGTAGAGGTACTGTCGCCCACGCCGTTCGGAACGGCACCGATCCACGACTGACCCCTTGGTCAACCAAGCCGTTACATCCTTGGCCATCGCGCTGCTGCTGACGCTGCCGGGGGCGGTTCTGGCACAAGACTTCGACCGCTACGCCGCTCTAACCGAAGCGGCTGGGCAAGCATTCGCCGTACTCGCGGATGACTCAGCCGAAGAGGAACGATCCGACGCGATCGATTCTTCCGAACAAGTGGTGGACTGGCTTCGCGCGTTCGAGAATTCGTCGAGCTTCGCCGACCTTCCGAGCGATCAACAGGAATCCGTGCTCACCGACCGCCATCGATGGGAGTACGACATCGCGCGCCAATCGCTGGAGTTAGGCCAGTGCGTAGACGCACGCGATCGAATCGGGGCTTTGTTGGAGGACGGGGTTCGAGACCCAGAGCTTCTGCCGAGAGTCAGCGCGACATTCGCTGAGGCGACAACCTGCGCGATGGCGTCTCGCTACGGAACGGTCACGATCGAGGCGACGCCGGCTGATACGCAAGTCGTGATCGACGGAATCGCATTCGGGACATCAGCGCTCTCCCACCGGGTCGAGATCGGTTCCCACGAGCTGACGTTGAACGCGGTCGGTTACCTCAGTCTCACCAGCCGTTTCGAGCTGAGCGAACCGGATGAGGAGCTACTGCTAGGGCCGTACCGCCTTGCCCCAGAGCCCGTTATTTCCCCCCTGCCAGACTCGGTCGTCGAGCCGCTCCCGGAACGGCCCATGTTGCCGTCGAATATCCTCTTGGGATCGAGCGTGGCCTTGGGCGTGTCGGGCCTAGGCTTGCTCGTGGCCGGACAGCGTCACCAGCGGCTGGCCAGCAATCCCGATGACGGTCAAGAGTTGGTCGATCCAGCGCGAGAGCAGCGAGTCGTTCGCAATTTCCGCATGGGTGGGGTCACTTGCCTGGTCGCAGCGGCCGCCAGCGCAACGACAGGAATCTTGATCCGCTCCTCGCGTGATCGAGCTGTCACCGCCTCCCTGATCGCCAGCACCCACTTTGCAGGCCTCGCACTCCAGGTTCAATGAAGCTTCGATTCCGAGTCACAGTTCGCAAAGTGAGAGTCGGCTCCAGGGTTGTGCCGGGGGCGAGTCATGAGGTGGACACACCACTGACCGTTGGGCGCGGCGACGAGGCTCAACTCAGACTTGACGACGAGACCGTCTCGCGGCTCCACGCAGAGTTTAGTTCGGGTCGGTACGGTATCGAGATCACGAACCGCTCTGAGCGAGGGACCACGTTCCTCAACCGCGCCCGTATGAACTTCGGGGAGACGAGCCGGCTCGGCGAGGGGCGCACCACCTTACAAATCGGCGGCGTCCTGCTCCTCGTGCAGCCGATCGTGACGACCCGAGAGTTCGAGGCTAATCTCGACGATGAGCTCGAAACCGTTTTGCAGATCGATCGGGTCGGGGCGAAATACATCATCCGCGTCGCTGGCACGCCGATTCACTTTTCGCCGAGACCAGCTGGCGCACTCGCGCGACTCGCCGCGACGCCGGGAACCACCGTGTCGCAATCCGAGCTCTTGCAGGCCGCTGACCCAGCCTACGGGGGCGGTAATCCCACCCAGCTTGTCACTTACGTGCGCAACGCGATCCGCGACGGAATCAGGGCGGGCAACGTGGACGCCGAGCAGATTCGGGCCGCGGTCGGTGAGGCGTGCAGCCTTGACCCAGCGGCGCTGCTGGAGCCCAAGACGCTCCTTAAGCACATGTTCGAGAACGTTCGTGGCGCCGGCTATCGTCTCAACCTGCCTGCTGCGTCCGTTGCTGTGACCCGTTCGTAGTGCCCAGACCCACCCTCCATCTCGTTGCTACAAATCCAAACACGGGCCATGCCTCGACGTTTGCGATCACTGACGAGCGAGCTCGCGTCGGCCGCTCCGACCGAAATGAGGTCCAGCTCGAACACTCCAGCGTCGCGGAAGAGCACGCTGTATTCAGGATCGCCGACGGGGTTTGGCTGATGAATCTAACCAGTGACGGGACGACCGCGACCTCGCAAGGTGCGATGGCCATCGGCGATGCACTTCGACTGCCAAACAACTCCCGAGTGGCAGGTCGGCGCGTACATCATCGAGTGCTCGCTGGTGGTGCCTACAGAAGACTTCGCGGGCCTGATCGACGCCTCTCGTCTGGAACTCCCACAGCTCTTAGTTTTACCTTCTCAATGGCGACCTGGTTCCGTCACGATCGGAGGGGTTCCCGCCGCACTTACCCCGCGGACGTGGGCGCTCCTATCCCGAATGGCTCGTCACCCGGATGAGATCATCAGTGCGATGGAGTTCGTAGCCGGCCTCGTGATCGAGTCGGATCGCGTGGACGTCTCGAGAATCGTTCGCACACTGCGAAAAAACTTGGGAGGCGCGCTCGAAGACCAATCTGCTCACGAGCGTATCTCGATGGCGGTCAACTGCGCTGGGGACGATAGGAACGCGACCACAGCAGTGCTGATCGAGTCCGTTCGCGGCAAAGGCTACCGCCTCAACTTGGCGCCAGGACTCATCGCCTTCGACTAGTCGCGATTGAGCAGCGGCGGCTGAGCGACGCGTACAATCGTCGGCGCGAGACCGACCGCGAGGTCCCGGTGTTCGAAAGCCCAGCCCGCGTCAGCACGGCGAAGGAGACCGTACCGGATCGCCGGCTCCAGCTCTCCGCGCAACCCTCGGACAGCGAGGGGTGAATCGTCGTCAAGGTGCGTCGCCGGGATGGAAGGACTCCGCCGAGCTGCCCAAGCGAGTGAATCCCGCTGCCCCTTTGGAAGCCATTGCTGAATCCAGGATCGAAGCTCGCGCACGTCGAGATCGAAGGCGTCTGGACCATCGTCAAAGGTGCGCCGCCACGCGGAGAGTCGGGCTCGACCTAGCCAGGAGCCGTGCGTCAAATCTTCACCACGCATGGTCCATTCTACCGGCCACAGCTGCTCGCGTGACCACTTCCATCGCGCTTCCGCACCCAACGACTCCAGCGCGATCCGATGACCGATCCGCTCCACTGATTCCCCAAGCACGATGACGCGGAGGTCTAGGCCGAGACGGTCCACGAACTCCAGAACCGCCTCTTCGTCACCCGGGTCGTGAAGCACGACGGCTCTGAGGCCGCGAGTTCTGAGGGTTCGTATCGTCTCGGCTACCTCGACAGCCGAAAACGCGAGTGGCCGTGTCAGCAGCGCTTTGAGCCGCTCACGATGCTGCGGCGCATCCGACACATGAGCGAGTCTGCGATCGAGGTGTTCTCCGTCCAGCCCACCGGTTCGGAAGCGCAGCTCAAGCGCCTCTGCGCACACCGCCGCGCTCCAGACGCCGCGGCAGTGCAATTCCAGTGTCGCTCTTGGGTCGACTTCTCGTAGGCGGAAGCTGAACTCCATCGCCAGACGCCGGCGGCCGGAGCCCAGAGGTCCGGTGAGGCGGGTCACCCCGCCCTGCTGCGAGAGATCGGTCAAACGATCGCAGAGCGTAAACGGGTCTCGAAAACTGCTCACGGGCCGGCCCGACTCCGGCAACAGAGGGAGAACCTGGTACGCACCGCCGCTGACGGACAGATCGATCAACTCCACTCCGCTAACGGTCGACCTCGTGCCCGCTCGCCTCCGGGGGGGTGTGAACCCCGGAGTTGTGGGACGTTCGACCGGAGCGGCGCCCGTGGCGCTGAGCTGCTTTCTTGCCTCATAGGCCGAGCGGAAACGGTTCCCGGGGCGAGCGGCCGTTGCATGAGCGATCCACTGATAGAGTTCGGCTGGAACGGCGATCCGAGGGCGTACAGGCGGCGCGTTTCTGGGAAGCGGGAGGCGTTTCGGGTCTTCCTCGGCGCAGGGGCGCGAGATCAGGTCGGCGGCAATCATCCCGATGGAGTAGATATCGGTCCAAGGGCCGTACTCGCGCCACTTCCCAAGACGCTGCTCCAACGAGGCGTATCGTGGGGTCCCGAGCGGCCTCTCAGAGGTGCCCAGAGTCTCGCGGTCGTCACCGGTCCGAGCCACGCGATCCGTCGCGTGTGCGATACCGAAGTCTGCAATCCGGAGCTGTTTGACCTTCCCCCGGACCCAGAGAATATTGCTGGGTTTGAGGTCACGGTGGAGAACACGCCGCGCGTGCATGTGGGCAGTTGCTCGGAGAATCTGATCCAAGATGACAGAGGCCTCTGTCCACGTCTCGGGCCAGCCGTGCTCGTCCAGTGTTCCACCGTCTGCGAGTTCCATCACCAGGAAAGGTGCGCCAGCTGGCGTCCCACGGATACCAATGTCGGTTTCTCCGTAGTCATAGACTCGAATCACATGCGGATGGTCGAGACTCGCCAAGATCCGGGCTTCGTCAGCGAGCCGTAGCGTGCCGGATGAGTCTTGCACGTCGTGGATCTTGATCGCGACCGGGTACCCATCCTGACGCTCCGCCTCCCAGACTGTCGCGAAGCCGCCAAAGCCAATAGGCCGGTTGAGACGATAAATGGAGGAGAATTTGCTCATAACGCAGACAGAGTACCACGCAGCCGCTCCAGAGTGGCACGGCCACGGCGTCCGTAAGCGAGTCGGAAGGCCCACTACCGCCGATCTTAGTGCGCCAGCTGAGTGATTCCGCGAACGAGAAAACGTCGCATGTCCTTACAGACTCTCCGATTCTCTCAAAGACTTCGGGACCACTTACCGACCCGAGCAACTTGGTTCTCGCCGCTGGATCGCATAATCTGAGGGTCTTCTTTCCCGCTAAAGGCCGAATGGGTATCCGCAGACGCTGGAACATCGTACTGCTCTCGACTGATGCCGACGCCACTGAGCGGTTGTCGGCGGCGGCCGACTTAGACGGCGACATCGTGCTGGACGAGGTACCGTCCGCGGAGACCGCAAAGAATGGCGTGGTCAGCGGAAAGTACGACATTGTCGCCGCCACCTATCCTCCGAAGATCGAGTGGACGCCCTCACTTCGAACATGCAGCGAAGCGGGGCTATGCATCTGGTTGGCCGAATCCAATCAGGTGCAAGAAGCCTACGAGACAGCCTTCGACTCTTACGAATCGCTCGCGGTTTTCGCTCACGGCGTACTCGACCACGAGGACATCACGCCGACCGCTATTCGGCGGGCGTGCGTGTCTGCGGCGTATGTCAAACGCCTGCAGAACCGCCTAAAAGAGTCGCTGGACGAGCGAGCGAGCGCCGCAGACAAAACAAGGCTGGCGGAGTTCGTTATCGAAAACTCCTCGGTCGTCCTCTTCCGATGGCGCCCATCCGCAGGCTCACCAGTGCTCTACGTTTCCGGGAACGTGCGAGCTTTCGGCTACACATCCGAGGAGATGACGAGCCGCGACTTTTTCTACCAGAGCATCATTCACCCCGAAGATCTTGAGGTGAACCTGAGGCGGCTGAAAGCGTACCGCGAAACCGATATTGATGACTTCCTC
>JBLHWZ010000312.1:0-6591 GCA_047629415.1 Bradymonadia bacterium
TGCGTGGCCGAGGTGTCGCGAGCTTCAGCGCCCAGCATCTCGCCTGAAGGCACCTCACCCCGCGAGATCTCACTGCAACGAATCTCTTCCGCAATGTAGATACGAACATCGATCGGAGCGACGTCGTAGAGGTCGCGGAAGGGATAGTTGAAACCAACCCGCAGGTTGCCAGTCGGCAACTCAAGTATGTCGACGTCGATATCGATGGAGTTCGCGCAAGGGCTGAACACACGGACCTTAATGACGCCGGGCGTCGCGCCAGCAGAAAGCCGGACCGCTGCGAGGCCATCCGCGTTGCTACGGACGTTCTCCGACGAGAGGCGACCAGAGACGGACTCTTCTTCCACAATCACGAAGCGCAGGCGCTCCTCCTCCATCGGGAGACCAGTCTCCAGTGAGTACTGGTAGGCGCCGATCTGCACGGCAGATTCCACGCCGACGAAAATATCGCCGCCAACGCTCGGGATCAGGACACATCGAAGGTCCTCCTCCTCAGGCACGAACACGTCTGTGTCAGGTTCGCCGCTGCCATCCGGCTCCGTGACACCCGGGTCTTCACCATCAGGGCGATCAGAAGGTCGACGGTCGTCATCTTCGAACTCGACTTCCTCCCCGCTGGTAGACAAGCGCGCATCGCCACATGCTGTTAAAGCGATGGTGACAAATAGAGCGCCCAAGAGGGCATTGAGCCTCGTCATAGCATTATAGGTTTGGCGAAGGCCGCCTGAGTACTCAAAGGACTCGATGTTATCGTCCCCGGACGCTAGCAGTGAGCCCTATGGCACGCAAGGTCAGACCAGCTTGCCAAACACCTAGCGATTAATTAGCGTCCGCGCCCAGAACTACTGTTCCCAACGACATGAACGCAAAGCTCCTACGAATCGTCGCGGTCCTCTCAATCCTCTGCTTCATGCAGTTGGCTTGTTACAAGTCTTACCGTATCTCGAACGACGAGTTGCTCAACCTGACGTCGCGTCACATCGCGCCCGAAGTTGAACTGCAAACCGCCACCGGACCCGTCCAGGTCCGCGCGACTACGCCCATCGAGGTCGTGACAACGGATGGCGAACACCACCAGGTGTCGCCGTTCAACTTCACCTTCGATGAAAGTGGATTTGTCGCGCCTGACTACGACTTGCTCCTGATGCCCGACGAAGTCGATGGCGCGCGCGTCTTCGAGTTCGCGAAGGGACGAACCATCGGACTCATCGTCGGCGCCGTCGTGATTGCAGGCGGCTCGTTCGCAGCTGTCTCGCTGCTCGCTGGCGGTTCCGAAGCCGGGCAGTAACCAAGATGCCCGCTAGGGCCTCTCTTTCGGCACTGCTCGCACTCGCGCTCTTCTCCGCGCCGCATTCGGCGGCTGCGGAAGAAGATGATGTGCCTGAGTTCCGGAACGTTGCACCCGACAACCCTGGTGGGGAGCGGCTTGGCGATGACGATGGAGGCGACGACTTCACCGGTTATCCAGCCGATCCCGGTGAGCCGAGTGATTCCTACCATGACGTCAGCAGCGAGTACCGAGCGTACTCGCCCAACTGGACCGGTGCCTACTTAGGGGTCGGACCGCTCGTCGGCTACGCCGCCATCCGCGGCGAGTACCTGGAGGGCGTCGACCGAGCACTCGCCTACGGCGCGTTCTTCAACTGGTCGTCACTCAATCAGATGATCGACGCGCAGTTCCAGTACACACGCGCTCAGTTCACTCCCGAGCTACCGGCATCTTCTGGTGGCGGAGAGGCGAACCTGATTCGCCAGTCCCTCGCGGGCAACCTGCTCCTGCACCCGCTGTTCCTCGCGATCCTGTCAGGACCGCGAGGCGGGTTCACCGTCGCGAATACCTATCTCCTCGCCGGGGCCGGGCTTGAGTTCAATCGCTTCGAACCGCCCGCAGGTCCCGCTGTATCCTACAACTCGATCGGCTGGAGAATTGGCGCGGGAACGGGAACCTACCTAGACGATCCCAGCGACGGCGGAGCGTTTTGGCTCGGCATTCAGTTCCAACGAGCCTACATTCAGGGCTCCATGGCCCATCCTGAGATCGGCCGACAAAAACTGCGTGAGAACATGCTGCTGATTCGGCTCACTTACCGGCGCAACGGAAACGTCTTCACTGGATTCGGCGGCCCCGACTCGCCCTAGGACGACCTCGCGGGACGTTACGGGACGCTGGGGCATCACCAAAAACGAGGAAGGCGCCGCCCCAGCTGGACGACGCCCTGCCCGATCACATCCGTACTAGCGAGTGCAGAACCCCTGCTCGCACGTCCCGCTCGCGCACTCAGTGTCTTCCCAGCACGGCAGCCGGCAGAGCCCGCTCACGCACTCGGACATTCCGAAGCAATCAGCGGAACGCAGGCAGTCTGGACCAGGACGAATGTCCGGCCGGCACACGCCGTGGTCGCACATCTCCTGAAACTCGCAATCGTCGTGGCCGATGCAACGAGTCGAGCAAACCGAGTTGATGCAGGCGCCGTCGGGGCACTCCACGTTATAGACGCACTCTGTCTCTGGAGATGGATCGTCCGCGCAAAGGTCGCCGCCACCACAGACTTGGGCCTGAGGACACTCAAGGTCGTCCGCGCATTGGAACGCGCAGAACCCGTCCACACAGTCTTTGCCGATGCCGCAGTCTTCGTTGGCGATGCAGAAGTACGGGGTGACGCTGCAGATGCCGTGCAGGCATGCTTCGCAGGGCTCACAGTCGGAGCTTGCCGAGCACAGAACGGTGTCTTGCTCTGGAGAGGGGTCCACGCAGCGGTCGTCTTCACAGACCTGACCGTTGGAGCAGTCCGAGGTGTCCGCGCAGAAGCTCTGGCACTGTCCGCGAAGGCAGTAGCTTCCCGAGGAGCATTCCGAGTCATCGAGACAGATCGCATCCGCTACGCAGCGGCCATCTTCGCATCGCTCAGCCTCCCGGCAGTTCTGGCTCACGAAGCAGGCTCGGATGGGCTCGGAGCACTCGCCGGAGAGACAGACCAGTGGAGATGAACACTGCGCGTTCGCCGTGCAGAGTTCGCCCTCGTCGCCTGGTACGAGTTCCTCTTCCTCCTCTAATCCTGCATCTGATCCAGCGTCTGAACCGACGTCCGGAGTGGCGTCCCCGCTAGCGTCGTCTGAAACCTCCTCTGAGCTATCTGCTCCGACGTCGGCGGCATCGAACCCTGCGTCTGGGCCAGCGTCTGGGCCAGCGTCAGCATCACCCTCACCGGACCCGGCACCCTCTCCAGCGCCATCGATCGGGGATGGCACTCCCAGTGGCGGTAGCGCTTCCGGCACATCGTCGACGCAGACTCCGCGCCAGCAGAAGTCGTCGCCACAATCGATGTCGAGTGTGCAGCGATCGGCGCAAAATCCGTCGAGGCTACAGGACACATCGGGGCCGCAGTCATCATCCGACAGGCAACGCTCCTCACAGATCCCGTCTTCCCCACAAATCCCGCTCTCACACTCTGATCCATCAATGCATCGGATCGTCGGGACACAGACACCCGCGTCGCAGATCGCATCGCCACACTCCGAGTCATCGGTGCAGGCTTCCTCGCAAAATCCGTCTCCCGTGCAGAGCTCACCGTCGAAACAGTTCCCGTCGTTCACGCAAGGGCGCTCTTCAATGCACTCGCCTTCGACACACTCCCCGTCGGGACACTCGGCGGCTGTCACGCAAGGCAACGGAGAGATCGTGCCTGTTTCAGGGAAACAGTAGCTTCCGATCGTGCAGGCTTCACCATCGGCGCAATCAGCATCATCTGAACAGCCAACCGAACAGCGACCGCGGATGCAGGCCTCGTCCTCGCTGCACTCCTCGTCCGCCTCGCAGAGGCCGCCTTCATCGATGATTGAAGGCTCGCTTGGCGAGCCGTTGCTGCGGTTTCCGCAGCCGTTGCACGCCGAGGCGCAGAGCAAAAACGCACCCAACACCAGTAGCATCGGGTGGGGGGGTTGTGAGAATCTCGAAGCCATTTGCGAACCTCTAAGCGGAGAGTGCCAGTTGGTGGAGCGGGGACATGGCTGCTTCGACGGCGCGACCTGTCAGCTATTCAACCAATGGCGTGGTTCATCACCCCCCGTCTCCCAGTGACTTTGCTGCAAACACCGCCTGACTCGACTGATAGATGCATGGAAGTCCCCATTAAAACCGGTGACTTGCCGAACAACTAACGATCAACACATCAAAAAGAACCCGATCAGGATCACGCGGGCGGATCGATTGAATCTGGCTGGCGTGGTACCGTACCGACTCCCCCTCCTCTCTCCCCGCTGGTGGATGCGTAACGACATCCTCGTATTCTCGGGCCGGTCCCATCCGGCCCTCGCCGAGTCGATCTGTCGTCATCTCGGCGTCCCTCTTGCGAAGTCGGAGGTCATCCGGTTCTCGAACGAGAACCTGATGGTGCAAATTCACGAGAACGTCCGGGAAGCCGACGTCTTTGTTCTTCAGACGAGCACTGCCCCGGTTCACGAGAACCTGGTCGAACTCCTCATCTACATCGACGCTCTCAAACGAGCCTCGGCTCGACGGGTCACCGCCGTCATTCCGTATTTTTTCTACGGACGATCAGATAAGAAAGATCGCCCGCGGATCTCGATCACGGCACGCCTTGTTGCCGATCTGCTCGAAGCGGCAGGAGCTGACCGGGTCCTGACCATGGACCTGCACGCACCGCAGATTCAGGGATTCTTCAAGATCCCAGTAGACCACCTCGCCGCTCGGCCGATTATTGCCGAGCACCTGAGGACCCACCACGACCTGACGGACGGGGTTATCGTTGCCACCGACGCGGGTGCTGCAAAGGAAGCGGGCGGCTACGCGTCCGAGCTGGGTCTAGAGCTCGCGATCGTCGACAAGCGCCGGTACGGCGATGACGAAAAGGCCAAAGCGGAGCACCTCATCGGAAACGTAGAGGGGCGCACCGCGATCATCCTCGATGACGAGATCGCCAGCGGTCGGACCCTGATCGAGGCCGCGGAGTTCGCCCGCTCGAAGGGCGCGACCCGGATCCTCGCGGGTGCGACTCATGCTGTCCTGACGGGCAACGCACCAGCGCTTCTCGAGAACTCGGTCCTCGCTGAAGTGCTCGTCACAGACACGATGCCGATACACATCACGAAGGCCGTTCCGAAGCTGAAGCGCGTTACGGTCGCGCCGCTCTTCGCGGCAGCGATCGCCCGTATTCACGACGGACGCTCCGTGAGCGAACTCTTTAGCTGACAAGTAGGACCTGAATGCCCGAGCGAGGCCGCTCGAGTCTACTCCACGTCCAAGTATTCCAGATAGTACTGGTACACGCGTTCGATATATCGACGGGTCGCCTCGTACGGGATGCCGTCGTATCGAGAGACTGTCCCTGACCCAGCGTTGTAGGCGGCCAAGGTCAGATTAATGTCGCCGTTGTACCGATTGGAGAGAACGCTCAGGAACTGAGTCCCCGCCATCACGTTATCCCGTGGGTCGAACGGGTCTTCGCAGTTCAGCGATTCCGCGGTGGCAGGCATCAACTGCATCAACCCTTGCGCCCCAGCGTGCGACACCGCGTGCGGATCGAACGCCGATTCCACCCGAATCACCGCTTTGATGAACGCAAAAGGAATGCTGTACGCCTCTGCTGCCTCGGCGATCAACTCGTCAAAAGCGGACTGCTCGCGACTGGGGTTTGGATTCGGCCGATCCGGCGGCGTCGGTATGAAGCGTTCACTTCGACTCTGACTGGGTGCGGCTTCACCAATGATGTCCGTCGGATCGTCGCCGGATTGCGGCTCCGTCGTGAACATCACGGTGCCGTCTTCCATCACGTACCGATAGATCTGAGCATCCGCTCCGCTTGGGGCCGAGAGTAGTGCCGTCAGGAACACGAGCGTGATAAAAAAGCGCATGCGTAGAAGCTAAATCACCCCACGCTTAGCATCAAGTAGCGTTCGCTTGCCTTCGAACTGCTACGTCTCAGCCTCGCCTTCGTTGCCGGTTTTGGCGACCGCCATCCCCTCCCAGAAGCCTCGAAGATACTCCCAGCCGCTATGGTAGCTGTAGGCGAGGGAGGCGAGCATCAGCGCGAACCCCACGCGGTTAAAACCAACATCCAGCGTGAAGAGGCCGTAGTCGACGCGATACGTGTGGTGGAAGAGCAAGCAAGAGACTCCTACAAACTGGAATCCCGTCTTCCATTTCCCGCCCCAGCCGGACGCGATCACGATGCCCTCACTAGCCGCGAGAGCTCGAAGACCATTGATCGACATCTCTCGGGCCAACATCAAAATAACGAACCACACCGGCAGCCGCTCCATCCCCAACAAGGTCACGACGACTGCCATGACGAGCAACTTGTCCGCGAGCGGGTCGAGAAACTTCCCAGTCATCGACACGAGGTTCCGCTTGCGCGCGATATACCCATCGAGCCAATCGGTGAATCCAGCGATCCCGAAGAGGACCACTGCGAATATCCCGAAGACGGGCTCCGATTGCGTGCACATCCAGCACACGATGGGGATCAGTACGATCCTCGCCATCGTTAGAACGTTCGGAACGTTCCAGATGTCTTCTCGAATTGTGCTGCGAATGGTGTTGCTCAACGCGGCGTCTGGCAAGAGATGCTGACT
>JBLHWZ010000313.1:0-6589 GCA_047629415.1 Bradymonadia bacterium
CGCGCATCCTCGGATGCGCGCTTCTAACGTTTTTGTGCGCGTGCCCGAAAGTGGAACCGATGCCCGCTCCGCCGCCAAGCCCGCAGCCCGTCACAGCGCGCGAGGGCTGCGCTGCAGACCAAGTTCGGACCACAACCGAAGTCGTCGACGTCTGTATCGACCTCTACGAGGCACCGGGCTTTGGTGCCCCTCCTCAGCACTTCTCCTTCGCGGCCGCAGCGACTCATTGCGCGGAGCGGGGCAGAAGACTCTGTGCGGAGCAGGAGTGGGAAGCGGCATGTCGAGGTCCCGCGGGCCAGCTCTACCCATATGGGGATGAATTCGACCCCGAGGCCTGCGTCGTCGGTGCGTCGAGAGCGCGCTCGGTCGGCAACGCGAACTCGTGTCGGTCGGGCTTCGGGGCCTATGACATGAGCGGGAACGCTGCTGAGTGGGTGGATGGCCCCCTCATGAAAGGCGGAGACTTCGCGTCGGATGCCTTTGGGGCACGCTGCGGAGCTCGCGCTCGCGCCGCCGCCGCAGAAGAGTCGCTGAGCGGCGTGCGATGCTGTAGCGCGCCGCAGCTCTAAACGGGTCGACGCCGGCCGGAGCCCCGGCGTCGGGGCGAGAGTCGACCAAACCGTCCCCAGAGTCCTGTAGAGCAACCGTAGGGGAATCATGACCCCGCGCGAATCGGGCCCGGCTGCGCACACGTTTGACCCGTCGGTCGTCGTCGTTTCACGACGGCCTGGTCGCTTCGTCTTCTCTCCGAAGCGACCAGCGACTCCGGTCCTGCATACCGGGTCAAGACTCCGAGCTAGCGCTAGAAGCGGGGCCGAACTCGCTCGCTGCCACCGCCGTCCACATCCACGGACCCAGTGAACTCCTCGCCGCTGTCGGAGACGACACGAATACGATGAGAGCCTGCGTCAACCGTGAACCGCGTGTTCCCGGGATAGCTGCCGACTCGGCGACCATCGATGTAGATGGTCCCGCTGCCGCCAGGGCTCACCACCTGCACTGTTCCCGTGCGCGGCCGTCGCTCTTCGCGCTCGACTTCTACCGGTTCTTCCTCAGGCTCCTCGGCAGTCTCCGGCTCGGCGATCTCTTCGGCTGTGTCTGTTTCGGAAACGGTTGAGATGTCAGCTTGTTGATGCTCCGGAACGTCGGCGGCGTTCTCGACCGCAGCAGTGTCTCCTTCAGCTCCGACGTCCGGGCCTGGGTTTCGCTCGGGGGGAGTCGCCTCTTCACCGGTGAGATCCGGTTCGCCAGACCCCGTGTCTGGCTTCGGCTCCGCGGCCCCGGCATCTGAACTCGTGTCCGAGCTCTGGGTCTCTGTTTCCTCTGTTACGGCAGCGCCCGCATCTTCGACGGGCTCAGGACCTCCCTGAATCACTGGGGTCGTCACTTCGTCGGATGCGGCGTCTGCTTCAACTGCTTCAACTGCTTCAACTGCTTCAACTGCTTCAACTATCCCGCTGTCTTCACCTTCTGCAGACCCGTCCGGCCCAAAGAGAACGAAGAGCGCCACAGCGCCGGCGACGAGCACGCCCAACACCAGAAGCAGCGCGACGATCACTCCAGCCTTGCTCTGAGATTGCGGCTCCGCAGGTTCGTAGTCGGCAGCTACAGCCGCATTTGCCGGTGCGCCGTGAGGAAACACTGCGTTCGACATGCCCGCGCTGACGGAAGCCGAGGGGGCGTCACGAACTGTGAGCGCTGCAGCGCCGAGTGGCGCTGCTTGTGGCACGCCCATGAACTCCGTCCGCGTTGAAGCGGATGGGTGCTCAACTTGAGTCAGTTGGCCGGCCGCCATGGTCGCCGGAATTCCATCCAGCGCGGGAATGGTCCCGGTGGGGGACTCTGAAAAGAGGTCCTCCATATAGGTTCGGACCTCACGAGATGTGAGGATCGCACCCATCTGCTGCAGGACCTGCTCGAGCGCCAGTTGCATCTCCGAGGCCGACTGGAACCTGATCGCCGGATCTTTTTCGAGCGCCTTGAAGATGATCGCTTCCAGCTCTGCAGGAACCGTATGAATGATCTCACAGGGACGCTGCGGCTGTTCATTCAGGATGGCAGTGATCGCGAGCAGCTCGCTCTCATGTCCGAAGGGGCGACGCCCGGTGACCAGTTCGTATAGAACGATTCCGAGTGCAAAGATGTCGCTGCGAGCGTCCACCATCTTTCCGGAGATCTGCTCCGGTGACATGTAGGAGAGCTTCCCTTTGACTGCGCCTGTTTGAGTTTTGTGTGTGCTCGTCGCAGCCTTCGCGACGCCAAAGTCCACGAGTTTCACGATCCCGTCTTTCGAGACGAGGATGTTCTGTGGGCTGACGTCGCGGTGGACGAGTTGGATGTGAGTGCCGGCCTTGTTGGTGAAGTTGTGCGCGTAGTCGAGAGCGGTACACGCGTCGGCAACGATCCGCGCAGCGATGGCTGGCGAGAACGGCTGACGGACTTTCAAACCGCGGTCGATAATCGCTTGAACATCCCGGCCGTCGATGAACTCCATCGCGATGAAGTGCTCGCCGTCGACCTCGCCTAGATCAAAGATCTGGACGATGTTTGGGTGAGACAGCTGTGCTGCGAGGCGCGCCTCATCCAGGAACATGTCGATGAACTTCTGATCCTCCGCGAGGTGCGGAAGAATCTTCTTAAGAACCACGTCCTTTTGGAAGCCGGCGGGGCCCTTCTGGTGGGCAACCCAGATCTCGGCCATCCCGCCTGTGGCGAGCTTCCTATCGAGGATGTAGCGACCGAGCATTCTAGCGGCCATTCAACCAGTTGCAGAGTGGTGGGCGAGGGTACGTCTGACCCCCAACAAGTGTCAATCGTAAGGCTTTTCCTCTGGCTTCCCACCAGCTACGATCCACGTGATTGAAACACGAGGAGTAGTGATTCGCTCAACCCAGTTACTTTTGTGGGCTGTAGCTCTTGTTTGGGCAGCCGCCGCCGTTGCGCAGGGTGACTCGAGCGAAGTCGAGGGTTCGGGCGAGTCCGATCGTGCTGCCGAGACCGACGGTTCAGGCATTGCTTCCGCAGAAGCGGGCGTCGAACCGCAGAAGCTGGAAGGCGAGTCGGAAGGCACCGGCGCTCGACCGACCGTGCCGTCCGCCGATGAGCGGCCACCGGTTGCACCACTGTCAGAGCCCCCTACTCGGGTCGTCCTGATCGATATCGATGAGGAGATCACGCCGGGCATCGCATCGTTTGTCCAGCGCGCGCTCGCGGAGGCTGATGCCTCCGATGTCGTGGTGCTCCGAATCGACACCTTCGGCGGACGAGTCGACGCTGCCGTCGAGATCCGCGACGCTGTTCTCGCCAGCGAGTCTCACACCGTCGCGTTCATCGAGAACCGAGCGATCTCAGCCGGCGCGCTCATCGCTTATGCCGCCGATACCATCGTGTTCAGTAACGCCGCGAGCATGGGCGCGGCTACACCGATTCAGGTCGATGGTGGTCAGGCGGTGGCGGTTGGAGAGAAGGTTGTTAGCTATATGCGCGCCGAGATTCGGGCGACTGCGGACGCCAACGGCCGACGCACTGACATCGCTGAAGCAATGGTCGACCGCACGGTCATGGTTGAAGGCGTCGTCGACAACGAGACACTCCTGACGGTGACCACCGGAGAAGCCGTCGCACTAGAGATCGCGGACGGAGTCGCGGACTCGTTCGAGGACCTGAGAGTTGACCTTGGCGCTGGCGAGTCGCCGGTTCACATCGCCGAGCGCAACTGGGGCGAGGAACTCGCGATGTTCCTGACTAGTCCGGCCGTCTCCTCGGTTTTGATGTCTCTGGGGCTGCTCGGCTTGTGGATCGAGATCAAGGCACCCGGATTCGGCGTCTTCGGAGCGATTGGCTTGTCTTGTCTCTTTGCGTTCTTCTTCGGGCACTTCGCGGTCGACCTGGCAGGCTGGGAGGAAGTGATCTTGCTCGGTATTGGACTCGTTCTTCTGATCGCTGAGATATTCGTCATACCGGGGTTCGGCGTTGCGGGTATCGCCGGCATCCTCGCGATTGTCGGCGCGCTGACCATGGCGATGATAAACGTCCCATTGCAGGTTGCCTTGGACCTCGGAGTCTTGTCGTCCATCGTCTGGAGGGTGATCGCTGCTATTCTCTTGGCACTTGCCGGTACCGCCACGATTCTGAGGTTTCTTCCCACCCGAGCGCTGCCGGGATGGCTTGTTTTGCATACCGCGATCGAGGACCAGTCAGGTGCCGGTAACAGCGACGACGTGACCGAAGAAACCCTCTTGGGCGCAGTCGGTTTTGCGAGCACCGATCTGCGGCCCTCCGGGAAAGCCCAGTTCGAAGGGCATATCGTCGATGTCGTCAGCTCGATGACGTTCATCGAGCGTGGAAGCCGTGTCCGTGTCATCGAAGTCGCGGGCGTACGAGTCGTCGTCGAGCCGTGCCCTGAATCAACCACGACCTTAATTTCTGATCCCAACCACGCTGAGAGTTAGCGCATGGAATTCGCGATACTTGGATTTCTCCTCGTCCTCATCTTCGTATTTATCTACTTCGTCCCGATCGGTCTGTGGATCGCGGCCATGGCATCCGGCGCCCGTGTCGGCATGTTCACCTTGGTGGCCATGCGACTTCGACGCGTGCCGCCACGGCTGATCGTTGTGCCTCGTATTAGCGCCGTGAAGGCTGGCCTTCAGATCTCGATCGACATGTTGGAAGCCCACTTCCTTGCGGGTGGTAACGTCGAACGCGTCGTTATAGCGCTAATCTCGGCCCAGAAAGCGGGGATCGCGTTGAACTTCGAACGCGCAGCTGCGATCGACCTCGCGGGTCGTGACGTGCTCGAAGCGGTCAAGATGAGCGTCAACCCGAAGGTCATCCAGACGCCTAAGGTAGCGGCAATGGCCGGCGACGGCATCCAACTGATGGCTGTGAGTCGCATCACGCTTCGCGCCAACATTGATCGCCTCGTTGGCGGCGCTGGCGAAGAGACGATCCTCGCTCGAGTAGGAGAAGGTATCGTCACGACGATCGGTTCGGCGCAGAACCACCAGCAAGTACTGGAGAACCCGGACCGTATCTCGAAGATGGTCATGAGTAAGGGCCTCGATGCCGGAACGGCGTTCGAAATCCTCTCAATCGACATCGCCGACGTTGATGTCGGCGCGAACATCGGCGCGAAGCTCCAGATGGACCAAGCCGAGGCGGACAAGAATATCGCGCAGGCGAGGGCGGAGAGCCGTCGAGCCGAGGCTGTCGCGACCGAGCAGGAGATGAAGGCTCGGTATCAGGAGGCCCTCGCAAAGGTGCAAGAGGCAGAGGCGCAGGTCCCGCTGGCAGTCGCCGAGGCCCTGCGTGCAGGAAACCTTGGAGCGATGGACTACTACAACCTCCGCAACCTCATGGCCGACACTGAGATGCGTAAGAACATCGCGACAGAAGAGTAGGTGTCTGGCTTCTCTACATCCGGACCGGGGCTTCGGCGTCGCTTCAAGCTCGCGCTCGTTCTCGACCGGCGTCCTGCAGTCTCTGTCGACCTAACGTCCGGGAAGCGAGCCGCCTCCGGCGGTGGTGCGGATCCCATGTCGCCGTCGTCTGGGCCGTCGACCTCTGGGCCGTCGAGCTCTGGGTCGCCGCCGTCTGGGCCGTCGACCTCTGGGCCGTCGACCTCTGGGTCGCCGAGCTCTGGGTCGCCGAGCTCGGCACGCGCTGGCGTTGGAGAGCCCTCGTTCCAGAGGGCTGGCGTTGGAGGGCTCTCGTTCCAGAGGGCTGGCGTTGGAGAGCCATCGTTCCAGAGGGCTGGCGTTGGACAACCAGCGGTCGACCGACCGGCACGCGCCGAACAAGCGGAGCCGTCACCTCATCAAACACAGCGACAGCGTCCGGTTCATGCATCCGAAACATCGGCGACCGAGGCTTCACCTGTGCAGTCGGGTAGGGCAACGGGAGGCACCACCGTAGCGCTGCCAGGAGTCGTCGCGTCTCCTGCCACCCAGGTAATGTTCGCCGTTCAAGACCTTCCGCGGGCTGGTTCGCCAACGGTGTCTTCCGGTACTCAAATGCTCGCCGCCATTCCTGTTACTGAGGCGCTCGCAGTCGCGACCCAGCGGCCGGCCGACGCCGTGCCCCTCGCTTCACGAGCAGTAGGTCCGGCCGGGACACAGATCATGGGAGCACTCCCCGAGGACTACGAGCCCAGACCTTCGCAACCATCTGTTTCAGTTCCACTTGCGGCGCTCGAAGTCGAGTCGAAGACGGAGGGGCTGGAGTCCACCCAAACCGAGGCTCAGCGACGCTTGAGTGCGAAGAGATCGTCGGAGGATTGGCGAGACCCCGCGACTCTGGCCGCTTGGAAACTGGCCCTCGCAGACCGTAGCCCGCAGATCGCCTGGGAGAAAGCGCTCGCCGAGACGGCAAATGACTCTGTGGACTGGAACACAGCGCTCGCCGAGACGGCAAACGAGTACATGGACTGGGACACAGCGCTCGCCGAGACGGCAAACGAGTACATGGACTGGGAGACAGCGCTCGCCGAGACAGAGGAGTTCACAGCTTGGCCCGAAGCCGAAGCCGAAGCCGAAGCCGAAGCCGAAGCCGAAGCCGAAGCCGAAGCCGAAGCCGAAGCCGAAGCCGA
>JBLHWZ010000314.1:0-6478 GCA_047629415.1 Bradymonadia bacterium
CAAAAGGTGCTCGTCCACGATCGAGCCGCACGGGGGTCCGCCGGTGCCCGCTCTACGCGAGTTAGGGTCCTTGCTGTGCGGGCATCCGAACTGGCACATGAAGTTCGGGATGATGCGGTGGAAGTGAAGTCCGTTGTAGAAACCAGACTCAGCGAGTTGCACAAAGTTCCCGCCGGTGATCGGCATTTCGGTCGTGAAAATCTCGGCCTTGAACTGGCCTTCGGACGTATTGAAAACTGCGGTGGGGTTCGCCATTTAAGCTACCTAGCTAGGGGAAAGACGGCGCGACCATAGTGGCGGCTCTGGCGTCCATCAACCCATGCGTGGTCCTCGCCACCCAAAATCGATGGCTACTCGGCAGGGCCGTAGTCAAAGAACCAGTTAAAGTTGCTCCCGTCGAGCTGAGGGAGGCCTCCGAAGGTTCCAACGGGGCCGGCCCAGGCGATGCAGTCACCGGCCTGAACCCGGTCAAGCGAGGTCCGGAATGCAACCGACTGCGTTCCGTAAGCGAGTTCGAAGCAATTGCTGGTACCACCGCACGGGCCGAGGTCCGCGACAATAGTTCCCGTGAGGCGGACGTTGTCTGGTACGTCTTCGAAGCGAATCGGGGCTTCGTCGACACTTCTGAAAGCGACCGCATTTCCGGCCGATTCTAAGCTCCAGTCCGTGGCACCCGATATCTGCGGAACGCCCCGGTACGAAGAGACTTCCGTTGCTGTGAAGGAGATGTGCTGACCCACTTGGATGGCGAAGGTGGGCCAGTCGTCACCGAACTCGTCAAGAAAGATCTGCACCGAGGCGACGCCGTCGTGAATCCAGAACGATCGTTGGGCGCCACTGAATGCCAACGTGTTCGGGGCTGTCGCAAAAACCGTCGTTTGTACAACGCTCGTTGAGATGGCGACTGGGAATGGCGACTCGTCGTCGGTAGGATCAGAGTCGAACGGAGCCGACGCGATCGCGCTGTCGATTCCGGAATCATAGCTCCGCGGATATGGCGCTTCGATGCGGAAGCCGCCTTCGGCGGACCACACGGGCGCATCAGGACTTTCGTAGGCCTGTCCGCTGAACCAATCGTCTCCGCAGGCGCGGCTGGCAGGGGTGTCCGGCTCTGCATCTGGCTCATCGACATCCGGCTCCGTGTCCGGATCGGCGTCTGGCTCGTCGACGTCTGGCGCCGCATCCGGCTCGTTGGTATCGGTCGGATCAGCGTCCCGGTCGGCGTCCTCTCCGGCGTCAGTCGGCAGTGTGTCCGTTGGCTCGGTGTCTGTCGGCTGGGTGTCAGTCGGCTCGGTGTCAGTCAGCTCGGTGTCAGTCAGCGGTGTGTCCGTTGGCTCAACATCCTCTGTCTCGGAGTTAGTGTCCGCGTCATCACCAGTGTCCTGGAGGCCCGTTTCGGAGCTTGTATCGCCGATCTGTACCGCGTCCGGGTTGATGAAGTACGTCTGCCCGCTATCGCTGCATGCTGCAGCGACCAAACAGAAGAGCGGCGCGATTCGATGGAGCTTCACTGATACCTCGGGGGTTACTCCAGTCGCATAGCACTGAGCCCCCTGGGTCAAAACACAAATTCTGTCGGGCTAGGACGAGCAAGAGAGCATCGAGCACCCCGGGCGGTTTCTAGCCCACTCCGGGCGTTTTCCGGCGAAGTGGTCTGCGCCGACCTGCTCTTCGTACGGAGCCTGCAGCACAGAGTGGAGTCTCTCGACCCGCGAGAAGTCACCCTTCTCTGCGAGGTCGATCGCCTCCTGGGCGAGGTAGTTGCGCATCACATAGAGCGGGTTTGTAGCGTTCATCTTCGCCGCCCGATCCCGGTCCGTTACGCCGTCTTCTTGGACACGTTGGGCGTACGAGCGGAGCCACTCGACCATTGGCCGCCGGTCCGCTGCCGAGAGGCTGTCGGCATCGTAGTACGCACCGGCGACTGAGCTGAGGAGATCGGTCGCATTTGCCCCTTCGACGTCGAGCCCCTCCGTTGAGAGTTTCGCGAGGCCACGATAGAAAAGAGTCATGTCGGTCTCCGCGAGTTGCATGACCCGAAAGAGTTCCTCCGTCAGTGCTTCATCTTGCGGACCGTCCATCCGCGACAGGCCAAGTTTGCCGGCAATCATCTCGCTCTGAAGCCTCTCCAATTCGGCCGGATAGACCTCGAGCGCAGCCTCTAACGGAGCGGAATCTTCAATCAGTGGATGCAGTGATTCGGCGAGGCGGACCAGATTCCAGAACGCGATCGCCGGCTGGGCTCCGTAACGGTAACGGCGCCCGTTGGAGTCGGTCGTGTTTGGAGTCCAGCCAGGGTCGAAGTCCTCCAGCCATCCGTAAGGACCGTAGTCAATTGTGAGTCCGAGGATGGACATGTTGTCGGTGTTCATCACGCCATGCACGAATCCAACCCGCATCCAGTGCACGACCATCGCGGCGGTCCGCCGCGCGACCTCCTCAAGCCACGCGATGTAGGTGTCTTTTCCCGGGGAGCCGAGCTCCGGGAAGAACTCGGTGATCGTGAAGTCGACGAGGCTTCGCAGGGTATCGACGTCTCCCCGGGATGCGGGGAGTTGGTAGCTCCCGAATCGCAGGAACGTTGGCGCTACTCGACACACGATGGCGCCGGATTCGAACGCGGCGTTACCGTTGTAAAACATGTCACGCATGATGTCGTCGCCCGAAGTGACCAGGCTCAATGCCCGAGTCGTTGGAACGCCCAAATGATGCATCGCTTCAGAGCACAGAAACTCGCGGATGGATGATCGTAAGACGGCTCGTCCGTCGCCGCGACGCGAGTACGGAGTTGGGCCCGAGCCTTTCAACTGCAGGTCATAGCGGACGGAGTCTGTGCCAACGGCTTCCGCAAGCGTGATCGCCCGGCCATCTCCGAGTTGGTCTGCCCAGTGTCCGAACTGATGGCCACCATAGCACTGTGCGTAGGGCTTCATGCCGGGGAGCAGCTTGTTGCCGGAGAACACGTCCGCCATTTCCTGCGGATCCGCGCCGGTCAGACCGAAGCGCGCCATCATCTCCTCCGAGACCGCTACCAAGGTCGGGGCGGCGACAGGCGTCGGCCTCACCGCCGAGTATGCCGCGCCGAACACACTGCGCGGGAAGTTCGAAGTGTTCGGGTCGGCAGGTTGCGTGGTAACGAATCGATCGTCGAGGCGCAGTCGTTCCGCGATAGCAGTCATATCGGTCTCCTTGGGGACCGCTAGGTTGGGTCCCCTCGGCCTAACCTGCAAGGCTTCCGCTTAGGTATTCAATCGAGCATGGCGTGCGCTTGAATCGGGCCGAGAACCGTCAGAGTTGGCCCCGAAGCTCCGAGTTCTACCCGTCAAAATCAGTGACGATGCCACATGTGTTCTCGATGCAACGAAGTCGAGTCAACCCAAACTCGGGGCGACAGTCGAAGTCGCATTCGGGGCCGTCAAACCCTTCGCAGGTCAACGCCTCTTCGTATCCGGGCACATGCTCGGGGCTAACGCCTGCACAGTCCCCGTCACACATTCCGCAGCCAACGATCACCACTGCGCAGTCGTCGTCGGTCTCGCATTCTTGATGGGAGGCGATGACCTCCAAACGAGATCCGGGCGTAATGACGGGGGCCGGAGCTGAGTTTGGAATGATGGCGGTCAACTCCTCCGAGCTTACATGGCATTCGCCCTTGGTCACGGTCACCGACCCAAGCGCGTCTGCGGCACCGACCTCATAGACTACGATTTCGCCGGCGCGCTCGTATCCGCAGCAGTAGCTAGTGCCATTGTCGTCGCAGGCTTCGCGGGCGCCGCCGTCCAATGAGTAGTCAAGCGCGACTGATACAGTTTCTCCGGTCGTGTCGACTGCTAGGACGCTCGCGGAACAAAGCGCCACGGCCGTGCAAGGACGGTCGGTGCCGCAACCGGAGAGGATGAGTGCCACGAAGGCGAAAGTGAGACGGTTCATTACGTCGGTGTGTGATAGTTTTGAGCGTCGCCGGGGTAATTGCAGGTCGCGGGCCAATTTGGAAACCTCATCGATTCCGGTGAGATAGCATCATCGCTGAGCCCGGGAGTTCAGTTTCTTGATGAACTCTCACTCTGAGCATGACAGATTATTGAGTATCCGCCTGATCGGCTCCAACCTCTGAAGGCGCGCAGGCCGGTCGCTCAGTCTCGGGCCATGCCTTGCACCAGGTTCGGGGTTCCTGTGAATTGTGGCACAATTCATTCAGGTTGAGTCAATGGCGAAGAACAAGACGGTCAAGACCGAGGCGAGCGTATCCGAGTTTCTCGAGTCCACGTGCGACGGCGAGAAGCTGGCGGACGCTCGCGAACTTGTAAAACTCATGGGGAGAGTCTCTGAGCGGGAGCCTGCGATGTGGGGCAAGAGCATCGTCGGCTTCGGCATGTACCGCTATAAGTACGACAGCGGCCGCGAAGGCGAGATGATCCGCCTGGGCTTCTCTCCCCGAAAGACGGCGCTCACGCTCTACATTCTCCCGGGTTTTGAGGCGTACGATGGCCTCTTACCGAAGCTCGGCAAGCACAAGATCGGGAAGTCTTGCCTGTACATTAAGAAGCTCAACGACATCGACCGTGACGTGCTCGAGCAGCTGGTTCATGCCTCGCACGAGCACATGGCGGTGAAGTACCCAGAGTGAGGCTGAGCTGGCTGTAGCTTGGAGATGGGCCCGCAACTCGTTCGTACCAGTGCTACGTGTGCGCCGCGCGCCCTTCGGCAATGGCGGCAGTTTTCGCTGCCTGATTGCTTAGCTTCTTCTGATAGCGCGACTGCACGAGATCGGTGAGAACCAAGACGGTGATGACGAAGTAGAATGTCGCCTTGGTCATTGGCATGATCGGTGAGCCGAAGAGGTGGAGGTGTGCAAGGTGTCCGCCCTCGCTGACCAGCATGACGCCCACGATTAGAAGGATGAAGAGCCCGAGGACTTCGAAGAGCCGGTTGCGTTCGAGGAACGTCGCGACGTGATCCGCGAGCGACATCATCATGATGCCGCCGATGATGATGGCCGTGGCCATCACCCAGAACGTGTCTGTTAGCGCCATCGCACTCAGGATCGAGTCGAAGGAGAATACGAGGTTCATGATGATGATCGCCGTGATCACCTTTGCCAGCGGCTTGGATTCGGTCTCGCCGTCGTAGGCATGGGCGTCCGCCTCAAGGTTCAGCATGTGCCAAATCTCTTTGACGGCGGTGTACATAATGAAGGTGCCGCCAGCGAGCACGATGAGGCTGTGCACGTTGAAGTGACCGTCGATGAGTTGTGCGACCTGGGTCCCGTCTCCATGCCCCAGTGTGCTCTCAATCATCGCTCCTATCGTGATCACAAAGAGCGGCTCCTGTACAAACGCGATGAGCTTGATCAGCACGAAGAGCAGAGCAATTCTCAGGAAGATCGCGGCGATGATGCCGAACTTGCGCGCGTAGGCGCGCTTGTCCTCTGGGGCCCGCTTAGACTCGAGGGAGATGTAGAGCAGGTTGTCGAATCCGAGCACTGCCTGGAGCAGAACGAGGAATCCGAGAGTAACAAGATTGTCGATCATCGAAGTCGGCGATTGGGAGTGGGAATGGCAGACTGTGCAAAAACAACCGCCCGGGCGCAACAATCTCCACGCGAAGTCGAACACGAGGCGACAACCTCCCAGGGACTTCCAATGGCAACACCCGCTCGCCAGATCGCTGCCGGCCAGATCTTCGAGGTCACGGCCCGGTGCATCAACCGCCGCTTCTTTCTTCCGCCCCGTGCACAGGTCACGGAAGCATTCCTATTCATCCTCGCCTACTATGCACAGCGGCACGGAATTAGCCTCTACGCGCTGGTGATCATGGCGAACCACTTTCACCTGCTCGGCCGCGATAATCTGGGCAATCTCCCCCATTTTATGCGCGACCTGAACTCGTTCGTGGCGCGGTGTTTGAACTCGCAGCATGCTCGAGATGACAAGCTGTGGTCGGGTGATGGGTACCATATCGTAAGGCCTGTAAATCCGGAGGATGTGTGGGCCCGGTTGATGTACATCGCGAGCAATCCAGTGAACTCCGACCTCGTCGCGCGCACCGAGGATTATCCAGGGTTTGTGACAACTCCGAGATTGATAGGGGAGACACTCACCTTCAACCGTCCAGTGTTCTATCGGGAGGATGGCAAGATGCCGGAGACGGCTTCGTTGGTGTTCGAGATTCCACCGATCTTCGAGACTACGAAGGCGCAGTACATGGAGCGTTTTCGGAACGAGCTCCGGGTCGCGGAGTTCGTCGCGAAGCGGTGCCGGAAGCTTGCCGGAAAGGGTGTTGTCGGCGCTGAACGGCTTCGCTCTGTCGAGGTCGGTTCGCAACCGAGGAGCGGGGAGAAATGGTTCCAAGGGAAGGGCGATTTCGCGTGTGCGTGCGATAGTGACCGCGACGCGGCATATGCGGCTCGACGAGCGTTCTTGGATGAGTACGCTCTTTGCCGATCGATCTGGCGGGAGGACCAGGCGGGAGTAGTGTT
>JBLHWZ010000315.1:0-6454 GCA_047629415.1 Bradymonadia bacterium
GCGTCCATGCTCTCGGTCGCTCGTTTCACGACGCGCTCGCCGAAGCCCGACGACTGATCGGAGTCGATCAGTTGTGCGATACCACCCGTGAGGCCGTTGTGATCGTCTTCGGCCCGCGCCTCGATCTGCACGAGCGTCTCGCCGATGATGATGTGCGACTCAGGTGCGAGTTCGACGTCTTGGTCCTGCGATCGATCATGCAGATTGATCGTAAGATCGTTTAGCCGAACGAGAGTCCCATGGCGGCTTTGCAGATCGCGGTAGACCAGTGCTTGGTCAGTCACCAAGATCTCCCCGTGATTCTGACTGACGAGACCATCTCGCAACGAGAAGTCATTGCCTGGGCCTCGACCGATCGAGATCTTACCCGACTTATACGTCGCGCGTTTCCCCGCATCGGGGCCGCTGATCACAGAAAGCCGGACAGTTCTCGACAACTTCTAAATTCGATAAAGGATTCACGCGGCTGCGCGCAGTGATAACGGACGTCGGCTACCGTTACGATAGCCAGCGCCGATCTCCAATACTTTCACAGACTTCGTCGATGACAGAAGCAGCGGCCCACAGGCTCTATCGCAACATTGAGCACAGCGCCCCAGATCCACGTATCAGCCTCCCCCTCACACCGCGGGCGGCCCGCAGGCTCCGCGCAGAAACAGCGCAGCGCGTGTTGGATGAATCCTCAGTCCTCAGTTCGGAGGAACGTGGAGCTGTCACCACGTTGCTGCAATGGTGGCCACTTCAGCCCCCGAGCGGTCGAGCGCGCGCAATCGTCGACGCGCTCGCGGACACCGACCTCCTCTTTCTAGATCAAGGCGGCGCGGTCGTTCGTAGCGAGGCGATCGCACGCCTCGCGCCAGCCCTGCATCAGGATGCCGCCTGGTTAAAAGCCCAAGGGAGATTCTCGATGGCGGCGCTGGCTGAAGTTCGCTGCGCACGGGCTGACCTCAAGAGCTCCGAGCGACCGGGCACGATAGAGACCTCAACCGGATCGGACCTCTCGACCGATGGGGGCCGCTCCTCCGATCCAACCCTCGCCCGCGGCGTACTTCTGGCCTTGAGCGACGAGGCCGATCCCATGTCCCTCGCAGAGATCGCCTCGGCGCTGCGCGCGACACTCGCGGAGTCGAATCTCGGGCTACACCTGCTCGACGACGACCAGGAACTCCTCGCGAGACAACGGACCGTCGACGACCCGCACCTCTCCGATCCGCAATTCGCGCGGGCGATGGCCGCAGCTCATACACGAGGCTGGACGGCGTTTGTGCAGAATTGGCTCGGTCTCCGCATCGACACATCCCTCACACCAGTCAGCCGTGACGATGCCCTGAGGGTCCTCGTAAACGACGCACGAACGAGACCGCAGGCTGCCGCCGAAGACCCGCTAGTAACGGCACCGCTCGCACAGCTGCACGAACTACCATGGAGATGCGTCGCGAATATTGCCGGGCTACCCGACCTGGAAACTCGGCTCGCTGACTTACTCGGACAACGAGACTGGAGTTCGTTCGACGCCCCCGGCGAGGGCGACCTCCCTGACCTCTGGCGAGACGCTCTGGTCGTCGCCGGGGCTTGGAGCTCAGCTTGGCAAGAGATCTGGTCGCGAGCATTCGATGACCATGATACCCCTCAAACGCCCGTCGAGGTACTTCGGGGATATTCCGACTCTCGCCAGGAGGGGTCTGCGTCCGCTCACTCGTCCTATACTCACGGCCTGCACGACGGGACTTCGGAAGCATACGGCGACGTCTACTCCCCCCACGACCCATTTAGCGCCCGCCACCGTAAAGACGGCGGGGAGGCCAACTGACTCGTCGGGGTTGTGTTTCGGGCCTCCTTCCGTAAGTACGACGAAGCCGCCGTACCTTCGGCGGGCACCCCTTACGCACCCCGGATAAAGAACGATGGGTTCACAGGTCGTAATGCCCCAGCTCGGTGAGAGCGTCGTCGAGGGCCAGATCGTCGAGTGGTTTGTTAAACTCGGCGACAAGGTCGAGCAGGGAACGCCACTTCTGGAAGTCGAAACGGACAAGGCCAACACGGATGTTCCGTCGACGGTCTCCGGATACGTTTCGAGGATTCTTGTCGCCGCGGGAGAGACCGTCGACGTGGGCACGGCGCTCATCGAGCTCTCCGACCACCCAGCGGGCGCCGAGTCGTCTCCAGCGGCAGCGCCGGAGCCGGCACTCGCGGCACCGGCTCCCGTAGCCGCGGCTGCGCAACGAACACCCGCTCCTACTCCTCCCAAGGCCGCACCGCTTCCGATGTCCGCGCCCCGTGCGACCAAGGTGGCGCCGGACGCTCAGCCATGGAACGCGAACAATATCGTGGCCGCTCCAACGGCTACCGCGGCGGCCCTACCAATGTCTCGCTCCAGTGCGGGAGCCGCTTTCGCGGCAGCGATATCAGCGCCACCTGCAGCGCCCGCGGCCAAAGTGGCCGCACCCATTCCGACCGGACCCTTCGGTGCTCCGGCTGGTGGCAGGTACTTCCGGCCCCCCGTCGTAAAGGCTGGTGAGGGCGACACGGTTGTACCGTTCTCGAAGCGCCGCGGGATCATCGCCGAGCACATGGTATACTCGAAGCACGTGTCCCCACACGTTCCGTGCTTCGCCGAGATCGACGTGACAGCAGCGATGGATCTCCGGAAGCTGCACAAGACCCGACTCGCAGAGCAAGGCGTGCGCCTGTCGCTCTTGGCCTTCGTGCTCAAGGCGACCTGCGAAGCGCTCGCTGACTATCCGAACGTGAACGCTGTCGTCGGAGCTGACGAGATCATCCAGCGCGGCCGAGTGCACCTCGGCGTCGCCGTCGAGACCCCCGGCGGTCTCTTGGTCCCCGTGATCAAGAACGCCGACACACTCTCGGTTTCCGGCCTAGCACGGGCCGTAGACGCGCTTGCGGGCAAGGCTCGCAACAAGAAGATCACAATCGATGACCTCTCGGGCGGCACCTTCACAGTGACCAACCCCGGTCGTAAGGGCAACCTCTTCGGAGCGGCGATTATCAACCAACCCCAAGTCGGAATTCTCCGGATGGGCGAGATTATCCGCCGCCCGGTCGTTCGCGAAATCGACGGCGAAGAGGTGATCTGTATTCGGTCGATGATGTTCCTCGGACTCTCGTATGACCATCGGGTTATCGACGGTGTCGCCGGCAACGGCTTCCTCTTCCGCGTCCGCGAACTCGTAGAGAACGCGAACTTCGATATCTGATAGCGGCGACGGCTTTTGAGCCAAAACGCGAAAAGGCGGGCTTCATAGCCCGCCTTTTTCGTTCGTGCGCCGATCGGCATCGCCGACCCACTGCTAACGGACTCGGAAGTCCTCCTCGATCTGCGCATCGGACGGGATCCCGGCTTTCGCGCCTCGGAGGACATCGACAGCGTCGTCCAAACCCTCAAGGGTCAGCTCGTACATCGGCAGCGTTCCACGCACGACGCGAATGCTTGGCGCGTTCCAGATTCGCCGCGGCTCTGGGTTCATCCATACGGACTTGGGAGCCTTCTTCCTGAACTGCTGAATCCACCAGTGCCCGGTCTTCTCGTTGTCGTGAGCGTAGTAGATTGCCCCGCCCACCTGACTCAGTTCGAACGGGTGCATATACGCGTCCCCAACAAAGATGACGGTCCACGACGCATCGATCTTCGCAAGAACATCTTCGGTTCGTACTGACTTCAACTGCGCGAAGTCCTTGTAGAGCTTTTCGTAGGGGCAGTTGTGGAAGAAGTAGTACTCGAAGGTCTTGAAGTGGGAAGCCGCGTGGGCCGCACTGAAGAGCCGCTCGCAGAGTTCAGTGTGCGGGTCCATCGACCCACCAACATCCATAAGCAGCAGCAGCTTCACCCGGTTCGTTCTCGGCGGCGAGAAGACGATCTCGATGTCACCGCCCTGCTTCGCAGTTCGGTCGATGGTCTGCTCAAGGTCGAGCTCCAGCTGATTCCCCTCACGCGCCAAGCGGCGCAACTTCCGGAGGGCCGTCCCGATTTGGCGCGTGTCGAGGACTCGGTCATGTCGAAGGTTTCGGTACCGTCGATCGGTCGCAACCTGCACGGCGGTGCGACTGCCGCCTGACCCACCGACGCGAATACCCTGCGGGTTGGTTCCGCCATGCCCGAAGGGCGAGGTCCCGCCGGTACCGACCCAGTGGCTCCCGCCGTCGTGACGCTCTTTTTGCTCCTTGAGTCGCTTCTCGAATTCGTCGCGGAGCGAGTCCATATCGAGGGCCTTCAACGCGGCCATTTCTTGCGTGGTTAGCTCCCGAGGCATCTTCGGATCCTCGAGCCACTTCAACAGCTCTTCGTCGAGGTCGAAGTGCGCTTCGAGGCCCTCGAAGAACGACGAAAACGCGACGTCGTAGCGGTCGTACTCGGCCTCGCTCTTCGCGAGAATCGCTCGACCGAGGTGATAGAACACGCTCAACGAGCTCCGCGCATGACCGGCGGCGAGAGCCCTGATCAACGTCAGAAACTCGGAGGTCCCGACGCGCAGTCCATGCGCCCTCAAGTGGAAGAGGTAGTCGACAAACATCTCTCTATCTCCAGCTCCGTCGACCGCCCCGACTAACGGTCTCCATGTCCTTCTCGTGCTTCATCAGGACCCCGAGGAACGGGAGCTCAGTCTCGATCTTATCGGGACCCATGCCCGCTCGACGCAACGCCGCAATCCAGTCTACCAGCTCACTGGTGGAGGGCCGCTTTCGAATGTCTGGAAGCTCACGCAGCCAGTAGAAGCGAACGAGGGCTTGCGAGAGAAGCGCATCTTCGACGTCCGGGTGATGGACGCGCACGATTTGCGTCATCTCTTCGGCGGTCGGGAACGCGATGTAGTGAAAGATGCAACGCCGCAAGAATGCGTCCGGTAACTCCTTCTCGTTGTTCGATGTGATGATGACGATCGGTCGCTTCGTCGCTGCGATGCGCTCGCCCGTCTCGGCAACATCGAAGCTCATTCGGTCGAGTTCGTGGAGCAGGTCGTTGGGGAACTCCATGTCGGCCTTGTCGATCTCATCGACCAACGCGATGACACGTTCCTCCGCCCGGAAGGCAGCTCCGAGCGGACCCATCTTAATGTATTGGGAGATGTCGGAGACATCGCGGTCGCCGAAGCGCGCGTCGTTCAGCCGCGCGACCGTATCGTAAACGTAGAGCCCCTCCTGCGCCTTGGTCGTCGACTTAATGCCCCACGAGATAAGGGGGCGGCCAAGGTCCTCGGAGATGGCCTCCGCTAAGCGCGTCTTGCCGGTGCCGGGCTCGCCCTTGATGAGAAGTGGCTTTTCAAGCGCGATGGCGACGTTCACGGCATCGCGCAGTGCCTGAGGGGCGATGTAGTCAGCGGTTCCGGTGAAGGTGAGGTCGTTCATAGTCTCTCGTTGATTCGTCCTAGTCGGTGTCGCTCATGGTAGCGCGGCTCGCCTAGGTCAAGCGTCCCTCGGCCGGTTGGCCAGCCGATCCCCGTGAGCGAGACCCGCACCTTCCCGGGGCCTACATTGCTCCGCTCCCGAGGAATGATGTACTGTGTCAACGGTGCGCCCGCGAGGTCGCGCCCCCCATTCGCCCTCGTGGCGACTTAAGCCAACGAACCGCATGCCTCGTCGAGCCTTTGTCCTCTCCCTGGCCCTCGTCGCTGGTGCCAGCTGTCTGCCTTCATTCGATGAGTCGAACAAGACCGCCTGCCGCGATCGAAACGACTGCGTTGCTGGGTACACTTGTGAGTTCAGCGTGGAGGGTAGAATTGGATTGTGCGTACCATTCGCGATCCAGGCCGACGGCGGTTCCGCGGATATTCCTACGGATATCGATGTAAACCCCGACATCTCGAACGACATGGGTATCGATTCTGGCCCGACGGACACCTCCCCCGACTGCGTGGATTCGGACGAGGACGGGGCGTTCACTACGCCCATATGCGGCCCTCTTGATTGCGACGACACAAATCCGAACATCTTCCCGAACGCACCCGAGACATGCAACGGTCTCGACGACGATTGCGACGGTCCAGTCGACGAAGATTTCGATCTCACCACGGTCACCTCCTGTGGCAGTTGCACGATCCAATGCGAAGGGGAGGACGCCACATGGGAGTGTCTGGACGGACGCTGCGCGGTGGATACATGCCTCCCCGGATCTGCCAACGCCAACGGACTGGATGATGATGGATGCGAAGCGGAATGTTCTGACCAAGAACAAACATGCGGGGATGGACAAGACGACGACTGTGATGGAACGGAAGACGCGTTCGACGAAGATTGCGCGGGAATCGATGGACCCGCTGCCGATGCATATAGCCTCTTCGTTTGGGAGTATGAGGCAAACCTTCCAAACATCCGACTTGGCTATCTCACGCTAGCGGAGAACGGTCTCAGCGCAGCTGTCACCAGTCAAACAAGGACCAACCTATTGCTCTCTGGACGCGGAGAGAGCCTGCCGAACTCCACCTGGACCTTCTCCGATGTG
>JBLHWZ010000316.1:0-6453 GCA_047629415.1 Bradymonadia bacterium
GGCTGATCGACAGTGATATGCTGCCGGGAATCAGCGCGCGCAACATACGCTCGATGTCGCTCACCGTCCGCGTGACATCCATCACCTCCATTTTGGACGGCCGGGGACGGGAAAACTCGAGGAGCTGGGACGTTAGCTCGCTGGCTCGCTCGACGGACTGGATGATCACTTTGACATCCTCTCGCACACTCTCGCTCGCAGACGGATCGCTCGCGATCAGCTCCGCATAGCCGCGTACGACGGTCAGCAAATTGTTGAAGTCGTGCGCGGCCCCGCCTGCGAGGTCCGTGATGACCTCCCGGCTAAGAGTACCTTCGAGCTGCCTAGCGAGTTCGAGCGCGGCGGTCGCATCGCTGACGACCATTACAGACCACCCGTCGATCGCCGGGGCCACCCGCGCCTCGAACGTCCTCTCGTCCTCGGCGAATGTGAAGACCCGCAAACAGTCGTTTTCTGCCGCCTTTCGCGCCTCAGCGAGCGCAACTTGGCTGAGCCCGGGTGAGAGTGCTGCCTCAAGTGTCGCGGGGGGCGGAGCATCCATCTCTCCGCATCCTCCGAGACTTCGAGTGATGCCATCGTCTTGGAACTCGAAACATTGTCCGGGCAAGGCACGAACCAGCGCGCTGAGGCTCTTCTCGGCGCTGCATTGTACTTGTTCTGGCTCCACTCTTATTGGTCTTTCGGACACAGCTGACCTCCGTTTCGTTGCGTCCTAAGCAGTACAGTCCAGCCTTCGCATGTCAAGATTGCGCCTATACAATCGTATAGGCGCTGACGAGTTCGCAGTTCGGTGACGATGCGACGCGGCACACGCACTCGAGAGGCCCCGTACTCCGACCCGTCCGTGATGAACCATCAGCACGGTTAACTGGCTAAAGGCGGCGCTACAGAGGCGGCGGTAGGGATCAAATTCGTCGCTCAAATGCAACTCGCCCTAAACCCTTGGGCACCAACGGCGTTGTACCTCCTGAACGTTCAAACAGGAGTAAGTAGTGGCTCGACTCAAGAAACGCCGCGCAGCCCAAACTCACCGCATCGCGATCGTCGACGACGACAAAGACCTTGCTAACGCCCACGCTGCGCTGCTGAGAGTCGAGGGTCATCAGGTCGTGGTCGCCACCTCCGCGAGGGCGGGGGTCGACGCGATTCGCGGACACAAACCGGACCTCGTACTGCTCGACTACTACATGGCAGACTTTACTGCCGCCGACGTCGTGCGAGAGGTGCGGGAGTTCGACGAACACGTGCAAGTCTCTCTCGTGACTTGGTACGCTGGCGAGCAGCCAGCGAGACGGCTCCTTGCCGAACTCGACATTCAGGGATGCCACGACAAGTTCGATGGCCCGGCTCGATTGCTCGTGCTGGTCGACGCTGCACTGAAGCACCGCCGGGCGCTCGACCGAATTGTCCGTCAGCGGCGCTACCTCGAAGCTCTGCTGGACCACGAATCGGACATCACGAAGGTGCAGCGCGAAGACGAGTTCTTCCGCACCGGGATCGCCAAACTCGCAGAACTAGTGGGCCGAGAGTCCGGCGTACTCACGACAGCAAATAGCGAAATCTTCGTCTTCGACTCTGAGGAACAGAGCGTTGCGCTCCGTGTCGGGACTGGACGATATCAAGAGACGGCAGGCCTAGACGAACTCTCCAACGCCTTACGCAACGCGGTCTCGATCGGAGTCACCAAGTTTTACCGTCCATGCGTGGTCGATGGCCTCCTGATCGTGCCGCTCCGTCCCCGAGGTGGCGACGCGGGCTGTATGGTCGTCGACTGTGCCCGTCTGCCCCGAGATGCCGCTGATGCATGTTTTCTCCTCGCTCGTCAGATCGTGCAGACACTCGAGAACGCATCTCTTTCTGAGCTCGCGACGACCGACCCCATGACCCGAGTCGCCAATCGCCGATGCGGAGACGACCGACTTGATGAGTCCTTCCTACTCGGCGCCCGAAGCGGCTCGCCAACGTCGTTCATTCTCATCGACCTCGACCACTTCAAGGCCGTCAACGAAAAGTGGGGGCACGCCGCTGGCGACATTGCTGTGGCCCGAATAGCGAGGGTCATCGGCAAATCATGCCAGGCCGGCGACCTCGTCTGCCGATTCGGCGGAGAGGAGTTTCTTCTCGTGCTGCCATCCACCGGGGCGGTCGACGCGCTGCGTCGGGCCGAGGCAATCAGAGACCGAGTCTCTTCAGCAACGATCCCGCTCGAGAGAAAGTGGATCGACGTGACTGTCTCTGCGGGTGTCGCGACCGCGCCGCACGACGGTGAGGCGCGCGAAGCTCTCCTCCGAAAGGCGGACGCCGCGCTCTACCAAGCGGAAGAAAGAGGCCGCTACAGAGCGGTGTGCGCAGCATGAGCATCTCGCTCGAAGAAGACACCAACAAGGCGTCCATGCGGGAGCTTGCGCAACGTATGTATGCGAAGGCCAGAAACTTCGCGGCGCCTGTCAGCGACGCGAAGTCGCCCGGGCCCATCAACGAGGTTCACGCCGCGGTCATCGAACTCGCATGGATCGCGGCAGTCGCCTCTCCCCTCCTCGTCGTGTTGGACATCGCGCGGGGCGCGACGGTCGCGGTTTCGGTAGGAGCCGGTTTGGCAGCCACGCTGGGGTATCTAGGTGTTATCGCTGCGACGCGCCTGCCCGCGAAGAAGAGGCCGGAGCCGGCCCCCTTACTGCTTTTACTCGGGGTGATCGTCGTTCTGTTCACGCTGACCGCGGAGTACGGCCTATCGTCGGCGGCGTTGACGAACGATGTCGCGTACCTGTTCGCGGTGCCTCTGGCGTTCGCGGTGCCTCTGGCGTTCGCGGTGCTTCTGGCGTTCGCGGTGCCTCTGGCGTTCGCGGTGCTCGCCCCCTGGCGCCCGCTGTACTCGGCCGCGCTCGGCGCGCTCCTCTTCATCGCAACCTCGACCGCGCTTTGCACGCTCGGCGCCGGTTTCTCTGCTCTCGTCATGCACACGCTCTACTCTCTGGTCTTTAACAGGATCGGGATGGCCGCCACTCAACGGGGTCACCGGCGCCACGTCGCACTGGTCCAGGCCCGCCGGGGGATGGTGGTCGCCGACAAGATGCCGCAGCTCGGACGAATGACCGCGGGGATCGCGCACGAACTCAAGATCCCGACTGTCGCGGTCGCGTCTTCACTGGCGCGCCCGCTGACCCTGGTCACGGAGCTGAGTGAGAGGATCGGGCCTCCAGGCATCGAAGACGACGACATCCGCGAAATCGCGGCCGAGATGCGGGAGGCAGTGGAATCTGGCGACGCCAGTATCGGCCGAACGGAACGCTTCATTCAACCCATCCGCGAACACATGCAGAGCCTCGAGCGGAACGAGTCGGTCAGGTTCTCACCCGCACAAGGACTGGCCTTCGTCGAGCGCCTGCTTCAGCACCGAGTGAAGAAAGCTCCTGTCGAGCTTGAGGTGATCGCATCCGAGCATATTGAGATACAGGGAGACCCCCGGGGATTCGAGCAGATCGCGACCAATCTGGTCAAGAACGCGCCCGATGCGGTGATCGAGAGCGGGCTCGGAACCCGGGTCATCTGCCCGATCGCTCAGCAGGGAGACCGGGTTTTCCTCCGAGTCTCGGACGACGGCCAGAGAGTCCCGCGGGACATCGAGCGCCGCATCTTCGAACGCCGCATCTTCGAGCCCATGTTCACGACTCAAGGTGGAAGCGTGGGCACCGGGCTCGGCCTGGCGATCGCGCGAGACCTCGCCGCATCTGCGTTCCGCGGAGAGATCACACGCCAACGCCCGCCGAGCGGCGGCGCTCTCTTCGACGCGAATCTCTCCCCTGCCGGGGCACCCGCACGCCAAACTCGGGCGTTCCGACCGAACTTCGCGCGCACACTGAAGCTGCACGCTGCGTAACTCAGTCAAACATATGCAACTCACAAGGAAGAAAACGCTGAACAAAAGTGCGGCCTGGCTCATGGGCTGGTCCGTCGCCTCTCCCCCCTTGCCGCAAGCGCAGGCCCTCAAAGAGTGACCGTGGGGTGCGCAGGGCGCGCTGGTCCAAGCTTCCGTAGCGCATCACCCGATCAGCCGGTCGGCTTCGCGGATCCGCTGCGCCGAGTGATCGTGGCCGGTTAGGCAGGACTCATCGGTGTCTTCGAAGCGCTTTGAAGACACCGATATCTGCGCAAGCAGATGCTTGCCGACATGCCGGAAGCCGACGGCCGCGAGTACGCCATTCTCACGATACATGACGTCCCAGTCGACAAAATTTCGTCTGGAGAACCTTCGGTTGGCGAGCTCTGCCGCGTCTGCTGCTTCCTATTTTGCCGAATTCGGGAGGATTTAACTAAACAGATCCTCCAGCCCGCCGTTGTCCCAAGCAGACCCGATAAGAAGCACAACAAACTGGACCGGCGAACAATGACTACTCAACCCGAAGGCCCCATGAACGACAACGCAACAAGCCTGCCACCGGCGCGCATTCTACTCGTCGGCCTCAGAGTGGCTGAGCGTGAGCAGTTCACGCACTGGGCGGAGCGTAACGACGTCGAAGTCTGGTTCGCAGGCAGCACCCTCGAAGCGCTGCGCGTCTTTGACGAAGTGCGACCCACCCACTTGATCGTAGACACCCTCGTCTCGGGATCAGGGGAGCAGCTCGCGCGGGTCGTCACCGCCGCGACCCGCGGTGTGAAAGTCGTCTTCATCAGCAACCACAACGTCGAGGCCGCCTACTACTCGCGACCCGACGGACTGCCCAACGCGTCGCACGCGTTCCGACCGATCGACCCAGAGGAGATCGCAGGACGCGTCGGAATCATCCCAGACACCGTCGGCGGAATCGCGACTCGAGGCGACGTGAGCTTCGAGGGCCTCTCCGACCTCTTCCTCGCGGTCTTCAAGCAACGCGGTCGCGGCCTGCTCTACCTGGGCACCGGCGCATTTCGGAAGGTCGTCTACTTCCACGACGGGCGCCCGAGCTACGCGACGAGTATGGCACTGGACGAGAACTTCGGCCGCTACCTGCTCCGTCGCGGCGTCATCAATCGCGTCGAGTTCGAATGGGCCCGCAAGCTGCAAATGCGAGAAGGGATCCGCCAGGGAGATGCGCTCGTGAAGATCGGTGTCCTCACTACGACCACACTAGATGAGTACCTGCGCGATCAGGTCCGCATGAAACTCCTTAACGCCTTCAAGCTCGAGCACATTGCCTACCGCTATGAGCCGTGCCTCTCGCTGCCCGGTCAGCTGCGATACGACTTCAACGTGGCCTCGTTGCTGATGGATGCCGCCACGCATTGCGGAGTCGTCCAGGCCACCGAACCCGACCGAACCGGCGAAGAACTCTGGGACGCGCTCGCGGACTGCCTTGGCAACGAGATCAGCGAGCTTCGCTCCCCGAAGGGCTCGATTAAGCAGCCCGAGCGTCCGTCGACCGAAGGACTTCGATGGCTTCTGGACCGCGCCAAGCCGAACGACCAAGACCCTGTGCTCGTCCACTCCTCCTCACAAACCGCTCCTCTCGCCACTCACTGAGTATGATCATGCAAGACGCATCCGAGATGGTCACGCAGCGAGTCCCTTCCTGTAGGTGGGTGCGGCCGCAGGCCGAGTCCCACCCCTCATCGCCGGTCGCGCTGGCGCGCCCAATCACGATCGGTATGAGCGCCATCTCCACGCTGCGCCCACAGGAACCGGCCACGACCCCGATGATTCCGCCCCAACTGCGACGGGTCACCGTCACGTCAAACTCGGAAGACTGCTTCTTCGTCAGCCTCGAAGACGACGTCGCGGCCGGCGGCCTCTTTATCGCCACGCACATGGATTGGCCGGTCGGCATGCAGATGGTAGCCCAGGTTGAACTCCCCGAACTCAAGCAGAAGTTCCGAATTCGAGGGGTCGTGCACTTCGTCCGACCGCCTTCGGCGGAGACTGCCGAATATCCGCCCGGTGTCGGGATTCGATTCGCCGGACTCACCGAAGAGACGCGCCAGATCATCGAGCGTTACTCCCAAGACCGCGAACCGCTCTTCTTCGACTGCTAAGCGGCGGAATCCGGTACTCTGCTCAACAGATACGCCGACCGTCAAACCGTCGCTCGCTGCTACGGATGCTCGGCATCCAAGACCTCCTCGTCCAACGACGGGCGTCTCGTCATCCGAACCGCCGAGGAAGCCTGAAATATTCGAGAAGGAATCGAGCGACTCGCGGAGTCTCTCGCGTTCTCCGTCCTTCCTGCCGCTGTGCCCTAACCGGTCCGCGCCGCCCTCGACTCGAAGCGATCGACTGCTTCGTTCGTGGGTTTCTCAGTTTTTGAACCTGCAAAAACGAGACAGTTCGCGAGGGGCCATGGACGTGGAGAACGACGAGAGCGCGGCGGAACCGGGAAGCTCGGCACGGTCTTGCCGACTCCACGTGGTCCAGGCTCCAGGGGCATCCCAAACGGCACCAGAAGACCAGAAGACCAGAAGACCAGAAGACCAGAAGACCAG
>JBLHWZ010000317.1:0-6434 GCA_047629415.1 Bradymonadia bacterium
ATTGAAAGTCTTCTAGCGAGCGGCTGAATCCAGGTTCGACAATGTACCATTCGTTGTTCCGCAGGTTCGTCGAGACCACAGCGACCCGGAAATCGATGAAGCTCCGGTCCAATACCGTGAAGAACGTGCTGGCTGCTTGGGCGACTGCTTCCTGGTCGTCGATCATCGATTCGGACGCGTCGACCACCCACAGGAAGTCGACGGGAGTCGAGTCGAGTTGCGGCTGAAGTTCGCGACAACGACGTTCAGTTTCGTCTCCGAACTGCGCCACGGCCGAGCCCCCACCAACATCACCTAAGAGTTCGCTCAGGTCGGAATCTCCTGCGCGATCGGCCGGAACAAGGAGGCCGGCGAAGGTGACACGAAGGTCCGTACGTCGAGTGACGTGAAACTGAAGTGTCCACGAAGTTCCCGTCTCTCCGGATGGTTCCAGAGCGCCCGAGGGATGTTCAGAGTCGAGATTCATGAGCCGAGCGGCAACGAAGTCCCGGGCCTCACTTGTCGTCATCGGTTCGGTAGCGAACGAGTACTCGCCGGTCGCGGCCCGAGCCCCGTCCCAGTTTCGAAGCCGTTTGACGCTCCACGCTGAGGTCTGGACGATTCGGGCTAGGCGTTGAATCTCGGATTGCGCCTGATCACGAGCGTTGCTCACACCCGAGTCAGGTAACTTTGACAAAACGAAGCCGAAGGCTTCTCCACCCGTGTGGTCGAGATAGCTAGCGTAAAGAAACCGATCAACCGAGCGCTCACCAAAGTCTCCGGTCACGAATGCGCCGGAGAGGGCGGCATCCCAGTCGCCCTCTAGAGAAGAGAGAAACTGAACGTCCGGCTCGTTCGACCGCGCGCACGCTACAGCGAGCGTCTCGGCTGAGTCGATCGTGCCGTCGCCGTCCGTGTCCGCAGAGGAGGGCGAGGTCTCGCCAGGGTCAACGACTCCGTTCTGGTTCAGATCTTCATCGCCGTCAGGGAGCCCGTCGCTGTCTGAGTCCGAGTTCGTGGGGTCCGTGCCCGTGACGTCACGTTCGACCCCGTCGGGGATCCCGTCACCATCGGTGTCGGGATTCAGGGCGTCCGTTCCAGCACCTGGCTCGGCGTCATCGTCGATTCCGTCTGCGTCGGTGTCGGCAAGTCGAGGGTCCGTCTCACCGTTGTCGACGACTCCGTTTCGGTTGGAGTCCTCGACGCCGTCATCGATTCCATCACCATCGGTATCGATGTCGAGGAAGTTCGTCTCGTTGCTTCCCTCCTCGAATGTACCATTCCGATTGCGGTCTTCGAGGTCGTCCGGGATTCCGTCTCCGTCGGAGTCGTCACCGGTTGTGTCCCTTGGCCCGATAAGACCATCCGACATGTCGGCTACGTCAGCGCCCGAGGCGTCTGCGTTAACGTTCGTTTCATCGGACCCGCAGGCCAGACTGAGCGAAGCGATAGTGCACAGTAATGAGCAGCGTCTGCGTAGCAGCGTTCGATTCTCCGAAGCGTTCATTGTCCACGGGGGAAGGTCGGAACGCGGAGAATAGACGAGTCTGTTGGCGCGGCATATGCCGCGTCAGCAACTCGATCAATCCGCGAAAAGCTCAGCGTACTTGTTCAGCTTGTCTTCGACACGGTCGGCGCCTGTGGCTTCAGCGGCGGGCTTGGCTTCAGCGGCGGGCTTGGCTTCAGCGGCGGGCTTGGCTTCAGCGGCGGGCTTGGCTGCAGCGGCGGACTTGGCTGCAGCGGCGGACTTGGCTGCAGCGGCGGGCTTGGGCTCAGCGGCAGGCTTTGCTTCAGCCAGTTCGGGCGTAGGGGCCGGGTTCGGTTCGGGAGGCGTCGCAGCGCGAGTCCGCGACTCCGTCGCCGCCTTTTTTGAGCCGGAACGCCGAGACTTACGCGTCGCCGTCCGCTTCGGCTTCTCACTGTCCGCGCTGGCGCCGGTTCGGCTCCGACCGGATGTGCTCTTCTCTGCGGACTTCGCAGAAGTTGGCTCTTTGCCGCCGGTGGATTTGGGCCCGGGTTTGACGTTGGCCTTCTCCTGCGGCTTGCTCGCGCTCGCAGCCTCGTCCTCCGCAGCCTTCGCCACGCGGATGACGGTCTCTCTGCTGGTTGCAGGGCTCGTGGATGGCGGCCGCACGGGCTGCTTGGACGGTCCAAGCGTGACGACCCAGCGCTGAAACGCCTGAGTTGCAGTGCCCATTTCGGACTCAGTCGCGCGCCCCGTGAGGAGCTGGGAGAGGCTCTCCACAACGTAGTCAGGGACTTCGCTCTTTGCGCGGCAGACCGGGATCGTGGTGGTTTCCGGCACGACGCCAGTCATCAACTCACAGATCAATGCTGCGATCCCGTATCGATCCGCGCACTCTGTGTACGAGGTTGGGCGACGGAGAACTCCCATTGGGAGGTACGCCATCGCGTCGGCCTCAACCGACACCATCCCCGTCTTCTGGTCTTTGATGACTGTGGTCAGGCCGAAGCCCGCGATCAATGCGGTTCCAACCTGATCGAAGTGAATTCGCCACGGCGAGATACCGCGATGGATCACGTCATGAGCGTGCGCGTGAGCGATGCCGCGAAGCAGCTGTAAGCCCCATCGTGCCACGTCTGTCACCTCGAACGGCGCGCTGCTCATTCGATCGTGCAGCGAGTCGGCGACGTTGTCCGTCACGTAGTAAGTCTCGTCGCCGAACTCGGCGTCGATCACGCTGAGAATGTTCGGGTGAACGAGCCGTGCCGTTGCTGTTACCGCAGCCTTGATTCCGTCGATCTCAGAAGCATTAAACTTCTTCTGGTCGAGGGTTCGAATTAATACCGGACGACCGAGCACGGTGTGAGACGCTCGATAAATGTCGCCGGTGGGAGTGGGCTGGACGAGAGCCAGCCCGTCGTACCGATCAGAAATCGCCATTTTAGGGCTCCGCAGGGGGAGAGTTTACCGAGTGATGACTATAACTAACCTGAATGGCCTCGGCTAGAAAGTCTCCCTGATTTCAGGGTAGTACAGCACACAGATACGTGCCTGTGTGGCTTTCTGCGACCTGTGCGACTTGCTCTGGAGTTCCTTCGGCGATCACGAACCCTCCGCCTGATCCACCCTCGGGCCCGAGGTCGATTACGTGGTCGGCGCACTTCACGATATCGAGGTTGTGCTCGATGACTAGGACGGTGTTCCCGGCGTCCACCAAAGTTTGCAGAACAGTCATGAGCTTCTGGATGTCCTCGAAATGGAGACCTGTCGACGGCTCGTCCAGAATGTAGAGTGTCTCCCCCGTTGCGACCTTCGCGAGCTCGCGGCTGAGTTTCATCCGCTGAGCCTCGCCACCCGAGAGCGTCGGAGAGGGCTGACCAAGCCGGATGTATCCAAGACCAACATCCACAACGGTCTTCAGAACCCGCGCGATTTTCGGATAGGCTTCGAAGAGCTCGTAGGCGTCCTCGAACGTCATGTTTAGGACGTCGCTAACATTCGAACTCCGATACTTTACGCGCAACGTCGCGTCGTTGAACCTCTTCCCACGGCACTGCTCGCACTGAACGAAGACGTCAGCCATGAAGTGCATCTCGATTCGGAGAAGACCTGAACCGGAACACGCTTCGCAGCGCCCACCTGCGACGTTGAACGAGAAGCGGCCAGGCTTGTACCCGTAGATCTTCGCCTCTGGCAGAGAGCTGAAAATCTTTCTGATTTCGTCGAAAACTTTTGTGTATGTTGCTGGGTTCGAGCGCGGCGATCGACCAATCGGCTTCTGGTCGATTCGTACCACCTTGTCATGATGGTCGAGGCCAGTGATCTTCCGGTGCACTGCGATGTCACGAATCTCCTTGTAGAGATGGTTCGCGACAGCAGGGTAGAGAATCTCATTCACCAAGGTCGACTTGCCGGCACCGCTGACGCCCGTCACGCAGGTCAGGACCCCGCACGGGAACGAAACGGTGACGTCGCGGAGGTTATTGGCTCGGGCCCCCACGATCTTGACCGCCTTCTTGCCCAGTTTCCTTCGCTTCGCCGGAATCTCGATCTTACGGCGCCCGCTAACATAGTCCGCGGTAATGCTTGATTTGGCCGTCGCGAGGTCGGCAACTGGGCCCTCGAACGTCACCTCGCCGCCATGCATACCTGCGCCGGGCCCAAAGTCGACGACCCAGTCCGCTGCCTCGATCGTCTCCTGGTCGTGCTCGACTACCAGGACCGTGTTTCCTCCGTCGCGAAGGCGCGCCAACGTGCCCAGCAGTCGTATGTTGTCCCGAGGGTGCAAGCCGATACTCGGCTCGTCTAGCACGTAGAGCACACCGGTGAGATCGCTCCCGATTTGGCGGGCGAGCCGAATACGCTGGGCTTCACCGCCGGAGAGCGTCGGCCCCCCTCGATTTAGCGTGAGGTAGCCAAGTCCGACCTCCTGCAGGAAGCGCAGCCTACTGGACACTTCCGCAACGAGTTCTTCACCGACGAGAAGGTCTTCGCCCGTGAGCTCTATCGCTTGGAAGCGAGTGACGGCTTCATCGATGGATGTGCCCGCGACGTCGGGCAATGCCATGTCGCTGAAGCGAACCGCGGCCGATTCTTTGCGCAGTCGTGTCCCGTCGCAGTCGCCACAGGGAGTCTCGAAGAGGTACTTCGAGAGGCGTTCGGTCTTCGCCTCTGTGTCTGCTTCGACCAGTCGTTTATGGAGGTGGGGTAGTACCCCCTCGAACTGTACGCGGACTCGGTTCTTACGCCCCTTTACCTCGAGGAGTTCGGCTTCATCCGCCCCATGCAGGAGCAACTCCCGCTCTTCGTTTGGTAGCTCTTCCCAAGGCGTCTTTCGGCTGATCCCCTTCGCAGTGGTAAAGGCCTCAAGAAGACGCCAGTTCCATCGCTCTGCTTTGGTGAGCCGCCGCCGAAGCGGCTCGAAACACCCCGCCGCGATCGTCATGCTCGGATCGGGGACCACCTTGTCCGGGTCCATCGCCGCCCGCGTACCGAGGCCTCGGCACGACGGACACATCCCCATTGGAGAGTTGAACGAGAAGCTCTGGTGGGTCAGCAACGGGTAAGAAATACTGCAACTGACGCAGTAATTCCGGGTGCTGAACAATCGCTCGATTCCAGCCTCGGGTCCGCTGTCGATCAACAGTACCAACCGCTCCTCACCGATACCGAGCCCGGTCTCGACCGCATCCCGCAGCCGGCTCTCAATGCCGGGCTTCGCGACCAAGCGGTCGACGACCACGTCTATGTCGTGCCGGTATGTCTTTCTGAGCTTGTCCACCTCGTCGAGGTGCAACATCTCACCGTCAACCCGCACACGGGTAAACCCTTCGCGCCGAAGCTTCTCAAAGAGGTCTCGGAACTCGCCTTTGCGATTGCGAACCATTGGTGCGAGCAGCATGAACCGCGTCTTCGGCGCAAGAGCCGATAGAGATCGTACGATTCGTGCCGCGTCCGAGGAGCCGACCGGGTCCCCGCATTTGTAGCAGTGCTGGACTCCCAACTGCGCGAAGAGCACTCGCAGGTGATCGTAGACCTCGGTTATCGTCCCGACCGTTGACCGCGGGTTGTGCGAGATCGTCTTCTGTTCGATCGAAACCGTAGGCGAGAGCCCGATGATCTCGTCGACATCGGGCTTCTCCATCTTACCGAGGAACTGCCGCGCATAGACGCTCAGGGACTCGACGTAGCGGCGTTGGCCCTCCGCGAAGAGCGTGTCAAAGGCGAGCGACGACTTGCCGCTGCCCGAAACCCCTGTGAAGACAATGAACTTTCGTTTTGGGATGCGGACGTCTACGCCGCGTAGGTTATGGACCCTACTGCCCTTGACGATTAGCCAATCGGAACCGTGACGTGACTCTCGAGCATTCATGCCGCCGAGTTAAGAGTACCTGAACAAACTTTCAAGTGTCTTCCGACCAATCACAATCCGCCATCCTTGTGGCGTCCATGACCACCGTCGCCACGATCCTGGCGCTCGGCTTCGTTACGCCTGTCGCGCTCACCGCGTTGCCGTTCCATTTGGGGCTAGCGGCGGGCACCATGGTCGGCGTAGGCGGAGTCGCGGCCGTCCTCTTCAAGATGACCCGCGTGGTTCCGCATCTTGGCGATCTGCGCATCCGCACCGTCGGGCTCTCCGCCGTGAGCGGGCTCTCCCTGTCTTGTTTCGGGGTCGGCTTCATGGCTCTGGAGGAGTATTTCCTCCCGTTCTGGGCGGAACGCTTTGACCAGCACAGTGCGATGATGGAGGCGGTGGTGCGGGCAGATGACCCCACATTTATCCCGGTGGTGCTGATCACCGTCGCGCTCCTGCCCGCTCTCTTCGAGGAGATCCTCTTCCGGGGGCTGCTCACGCGGTACTTAGGCGCGCACCTCTCCAAGATCGGCGTGGTTCTCGTGGTTGGTGTCCTCTTCGGGATTCTGCACCTGTCGCCGCTCGTGCTGCTGCCGCTGGCCTACGTCGGCGGGCTCTGGACGGTTCTAGCGCAGC
>JBLHWZ010000318.1:0-6419 GCA_047629415.1 Bradymonadia bacterium
AGACGTCGGGTACTGTAGCAGTTCGGACTACAGGAGAGGATTCCGAGTTTCATGCTTTGCTCTTCTGTTTGGTGTTGCGCGGCGAACGGGGTGGTTTGTCGCCGTAGAAGGAGTTCCCCGCATCCACGAGGAACCGGCGACGGAATGCCTCTCGCCCGAGAAGCATTCGGAAGCCCATCTGATCGCGCTGAGCCAATGTCAGTTCAACCTCGTAGGTGATTCCAAGAAGGGTGATTCGCGTGAGAATGACGGGACGAATGGACGCCGCTCCGCTCGAGCTGCGGACGGACCGATATTCGAGGACGGCCGCCGCAGTACTCACTCGACGCCCCTTGCTGCGCTGGAGCGGGTGCACATCGAAACGAACCCAGGTGACTCCGTCCTTATCGAACTCCTCGACAGCCGATGCATGCAGCGACGAGGTCCGAGCTCCTGTGTCGACCTTCGCCTTTATTCGGTCGATCCCGAGGTCGGGCAGAGCAACCCACTCTCGCCATCCGATCAACGGTCGTGACCCAGTCTGGTCAGATGCCATAGCAACGTCTTGGGGAAAGGTCGTAAAATACGACGGCGCAACTCCGGCGGCGAAGTTGCGCCGTTGTTGCCAGGGTTGCAACGACAAACGGCCCACGGAAGTCGATTCTTCCACTGGACCGGCAGGTGCCCCCCCCTAGGCGGCACAGCGGCAGCTCAAAGCGAAAAGAACGTCCCCAAACCGACGAAAACGTCCCACCGGTATCTTGGGGGGGCGTATGCCAGACACAGTTGAGAGCATCGCAATCTCTAGTCGTACTTGACGGAGCATCCGTACGGCTCGGTGCTCGAGGGCGACACGGCCTCGCCAGCGAGCAACGCCGTGACGGCCCCATCGATGTAGTTCGTCACGTTCTCGCTGTTCCCCCGTGGGTTGTCGTCCACCGCTCCGGCGTATGCGAGCGTGCCGTCGGCAGCAACAACGAACATATGAGGTGTGGTTCGGGCCCCGTACGCGTGGCCCACGCTTCCATCGACGTCGAGCAGTGTCGAGTAGTCGAAGCCCTCGGCTCCCTTCCAAGTGCTGGAATCATCGGCAGTGTTGAAGTGCGACGAATTCACAGCGAGCCAGACGACATCTTGCCCGCCGTAGTCGGTTGCGAGATTCTCCATCGTGTCGGCGTCGTAGTGCCTTACGACGTAAGGACATTCCGGGTTTGTCCACTCCAATACGACGACCTGACCCTCGTACTGGGCAAGCGTGTGAGTGGCTCCGGCTTCGTCTTCCAACGAAAACGCGGGGGCAGCTTCGCCAACAACAGCCGTCGTCGGTTGCGCGTTGAGCAGGGCCGGGGCGGCGAGGACGGCGCAAGCGAGGGAGAGTGTGTGCTTAAGGTTCATAGGTTCCATTGATGGTGCGGGGGATGGGAAATGAAATGCGAATCGCGCGCTGAGCGATGCGGTCGTTGACCAGCAGCACGCCAGAGAAGACCTGGTCTTCCGCCACGGGGTCGGCTCCGGCGGTGAGCCGGACCGTCAGCAGAACGCCGCGCCGGCCTTCTGGAGCAAACGCCGCCGAGAGCGGCTCCACGCTGAGTTGAGTCACTCGTTCATAGGCAAGCATGCGGGCTGGAGCGTCCATCCGAAGCATCCCAGATGCCGGAGGCGGCTCCGACTCCGGCCCAATGTCGACACCGATAACAACATCGATGCTCTCGCCGGGGCCCAGAGGCTCGGCGATCTCCGGGGTAGTGAGTGTCCAGCCCAGGTCTGCGGCATCGACCGGGGTGGTCGCTTGCGCGTTCTCCAAGCGGGCCTCAGACTCCGCGGACGCTCGCTCGCCCACTCGGACGACAAGCTCCATTTCGTTGCGGCCCGGGATGCAGCTGGAGTCGCAGACTAGGTAGTCAGCCACCGCCCGCACTCGGACTTCGGCTGCCGCCGCCGGAGCGTCGAAACCTCCGACAAGGACCACATCGCCCGCGTATCCGAAGGAAGTGATGAAGCCGTCGTCCGTCTGAAACACGGAAGGAGTAGGCCAAACTTCGACGCCTGACTCCTCATCGCCGACACTGAATGTCACGTCAGTCGAGAGTCCGGTTTGCCCCGGGCTCTTCCAGTAGATGTGCCACCCTAGCGCGACCTCAAAGAGGACGCCGACCTGAATACGATCGCCGGCGGCGTCTGCAATAAGCGTGGTGACTACCCGTGGTCCCTCGTCGTTAAATGCACCCTCTGCGATGGCAGACACGGGAGCTGGCTCTGGACCCTGTGTTGCCTGTGAGGCCGCGGCTGAGGGCACGACTGAGGCCACGGCGACCGACAAAAGCGCGGCGGCCAGATGTTTCGTTGCTTTGCTCACCGAGTCTCCTGTTAGACGGAAGCCCAGGATTAGATCTCGCAGATAGACTGCGCAATGGCCCGATCGGACGCGGGTCCTCTCCAAAGCGTACGGATGGCGCAGGCGCAAACAGATCAGCGCGTTTCACTTAACCGCGTAGCCCACCGTGGCGCATGTCCTTACCATTGACCATGAATTGGACCAGCTCAGCGAGATTCGTTCCGTGGTCGGCGATTCTCTCCAGGTACTTCGTCACAGACTGGGTATGTACGCCGCGCTCGATGGCCCCTGGGTCACTCGCCATCAAGGCGAGCAGCGCTCGAAACTCCACGTGGTAGAGTCGGTCTACTTCATCGTCGCGAGCGATAACGTCCGCGGCGAGTTCGGCGTCCCGTCCAACGAACGCATCAATGGCATCACGCACCATTGATTGCGCAATCTCGGCCATTCTGAAGACTCCGGAGTAAGAGCGTAGCTGCGGTTCGCCGTTGAGCAGGATGACGCGCTTACTGATGCTCACCGCGGCATCCGCGATTCGCTCAAGGTCGGTCACCATCTTGAGCGCTAGCGTGATGAACCGCAGGTCCCCGGCCATCGGCTGGCGGCGGGCCAGGAGCTGCAAGCACATCTCGTCGGCCTCCAGTTCGGCGACATTCACAAGTTCGTCGGCCGCGATAGTGGCCGATGCAAGCTCTGTGTCGCTTGTCGCCAACGCACGAACCGAGTCTGCGATCATCTGCTCGACGCGGCCCGCCATTCGGAGGATGTGCTCACGCAGATCGCGAAGTTCGTCGTCGTATCCTCGATTTGTGTGTTTCTTTGGCGACATATTCAACCGAACTTCCCGGTAATGTAGTCCTCGGTCCGCGAGTCTGTCGGCGAGGTAAAGACTGTGTTCGTCTCATCGTATTCGACGAGTTCGCCCTGCAAGAAGAAGGCGGTTCGGTCGGAGACACGCGCAGCCTGCTGCATATTGTGTGTGACGATCACGATCGTGTAGTCGTCGCGAAGGTCATCGAGCAGGTCCTCGATGCGCGCCGTCGCGATCGGATCGAGCGCAGAACACGGCTCATCCATGAGGATCACGTCAGGATCAACAGCGAGCGCACGGGCAATGCAGAGGCGCTGCTGCTGGCCTCCCGAGAGCCCCATTCCAGGGGACTTGAGTCGGTCCTTCACTTCGTCCCAGAGGGCCGCCTGACGAAGCGCACGCTCAACGATGCCGTCCGCGAGATCTCGCTTGAGCGCACCGGTCAGTCGGAGACCCGCCAGCACATTGTCGCGAATCGACATTGTAGGGAAGGGGTTGGGCTTCTGGAAGACCATTCCAACACGACGGCGAAGCAACACCGGGTCGACCGCGCTGCCGTAGATGTCCTCGCCGTCGAGACGGATCGTACCGGAGCACGTGGCCCCTGGAACGAGTTCGTGCATTCGGTTTAGGCAGCGCAAGAACGTCGACTTGCCGCAGCCGGACGGCCCGATAATCGCTGTGACCTTTCCGTCTGGAATTGCCATCGAGATGCCGTGGACGACTTCGTTGGAGCCAAACGAAGCGACGACGGCATCGACGTCGATCTTCGGCGCATCGAGTCGGCGCGAGACCTCTTGACCAGCGGCTTCGCTCGCGATGATCGGCTCGGCCATGCGTGAACTCACAGGAGTCTCCGCCTGCGCAGTGTTCGTGGAGGAAACGGGCGAGTCCGCGACAACAGATTCAAGCATTGCTTCTTCGAGTAGAGAGCCGTGGGCAACGTTCATGGCTAGTGTTCCTTGGTCTGGTATTTGTTGCGAATGAAGGCCGCGGTGCCATTGAACGTCAGCAGGACGAGCAAGAGCACGACGATTCCCGCCGCAGCGTTGATCGCAAACGCTTCCTGCGGTCGGGACACCCAATTGAAAATCTGAATTGGTAGCGCCGAGTACGGCGAGTTCAGACCGGTCGGAGCGAACGTCACATAAGTGAGCGCGCCCACGACGATGAGCGGAGCTGTTTCTCCCATCGCGCGTGAGATCGAGAGGATTGCGCCGGTGACGATACCGGGGGCGGCGTGTGGCAGGACAACGCTTCGGATTGTCTGCCAACGCGTAACTCCGAGCGCCAAGCTCGCTTCGCGCAAGGCCGGCGACACCGCTCGAAGTGCCTCCCGCGACGCCATGATGACGATGGGCAAGACCAACAAGGAGAGCGTACAGGCTCCGGAGAGGAGGCTGCGGCCCATGCCGAAGAACCGAACAAACACACCGAGCCCCAGCAGTCCGTAGATGACCGAAGGGACGCCCGCGAGGTTCGCGATGTTCGTTTCGATGAGCCCTGTGAACCAGTTCTCGGACGCGTACTCTTCGAGGTAGATAGCAGCACCCACCCCGATCGGCAGCGCAAGCGCTGCGGTGAGCCCGATCAGATACACGCTGCCCACAAAGGCGGGCATGATCCCGGCCCTGAGCGCGTGGCGCGACGGCGGGCTCGTGATAAAGTCCCAGCTGAGGCGACCCATACCATCGATCGCGACGTCAACAACAAGCACCGCGAGCAGCGACAGCGGAATGATCACAGCGAGCGCGCTGGCGATCATAAAGAGTCGCTCTCCAAGTTTTCCGCGGTTCCCCGTCATGACTTCACCCGGTACTTTTTGGTGAGTTTTCGGCTCAGCAGATTCATGCAGAAGGTCATCGCGAAGAGTGTCGAACCGACGACAAAGATGGTGGAGTACTCGAGCGTACCGGACGGCGTGTCCCCCATGCTCACCTGAACGATGTACGCCGTCATGGTGGCAACCGGCACTCTCGGGTCAGCCGTCAGCCTGGGCTGTTGGCCGGCTGCGATGGCGACGATCATCGTCTCACCAATTGCGCGCGAGACAGCGAGAATAACCGAGGCCGCGATTCCGGAGAATGCAGCAGGGAGCACCACTCGAAAGATAGTCGGCACCTTGCCAGCTCCCAGCGCGTAGGCAGCCTCTCGCATGCTCCTCGGAACCGAAGAGAGTGCGTCTTCCGAGAGCGATGAGATCATCGGAATGATCATGATACCCATCACGATACCCGGGCTGAGCGCGTTAAACGCAGCGAGGTCCGGGACAAAGCGCTGAAGCAGCGGCGTGACGAACACGAGCGCGAAGTAGCCGTAAACAATGGTCGGGACGCCCGCGAGAATCTCAAGCATCGGCTTGAGAATCGACCGAACGCGGCTGGAGGCGAACTCGCTGAGGAAGATCGCTGCCATCAGGCCAAACGGCAGCGCGACCGAGATTGCGATCGCCGACGTCAGCAGAGTTCCAGCGACAAGCGGGCGGATCCCGAAGTGTTTGTCCGCGAAGAGCGGCGTCCACTGGCTGTCGAGTAAGAACTCGGCGAGAGAGACCTCCCCGAAGAACGAGATCGTCTCAAACGCCAACACCGAAATGATGCCGGCGGTCGTGAAGACGGAAACGAGCGCGCACCCGAGGAGCGTGAGCTCGATAAGCCTCTCGTGCCGACCGCTCGCGCGACCGATGAGGCTTCCGCGTTCCGGCTTCGATGAGCCGGAGTCTAGGACGGGTTGGTTCACTGCCCCTCGAGCATGTCGATGACGGAAGCACCAACGGTTGAGCCATCTCCACCGAAGACCGAACCGGTCGTACGTGCAGCGAATCGCTCCAGAGCAAGCTCATAGGCGCGGTCGGGCATCGCGATATAACCGACCTCGTTGACCAGCTCGCGGCCCTCGGTGAGGTAGTAGTTGATCAGGCCCTGAACCTCTTCACGCTCTGCAGCATCGGTGCTGACGTAGACGAAGATGGGACGCGAGAGTGGCTGGTATGTGCCATCCGCAACGGTGATGACTGAGGGCTGAATGCCTCCCGCGCCGTTGGTCTCGTCGCCATCAATGACCGCAACAGCGGTCAGCGAATCGGCATTCTCGGAGTAGTAAGCGAAGCCGAAGAAGCCGAGCGCGAGTCTGTCGCCCGCGACGCCTTGCACGAGCACGTTGTCGTCCTCGCTCGAGGTGATGTCACCGCGACTCGCGTGCTCGGTGCCGACGATTGCCTTCGTGAAGTAGTCATACGTGCCGGAGTCGACGCCGGGTGCGAAGAGGTGAATCTCCTCGTCGGGCCATCCCGTG
>JBLHWZ010000319.1:0-6361 GCA_047629415.1 Bradymonadia bacterium
CAACCCGCTGCTCGCGCTCATCACGTTCGGCGAAGGCTGGCACAACAACCACCACCGCTATCCCGGAAGCACGCGCCAGGGTTTCGCTTGGTGGCAACTCGACATCTCGTACCTGCTCCTCAAAGCGCTCTCATTCCTCGGGATCGTCAAAGGCATCCGCGGCGTGCCCGATAACGTGATGGCCGAAGGCGGCTACGGCCAAGCGGCCGACTGGGCGCCGACTCCAGACGCCGCCGAGTAGAACGCCCGGCGGCCGCTGCCGCGCAACGCGGACCGCACCATCCACGGAGGGACACGCCAGAGCGTCGACAACCGAGCCCGCCTGGGCGTGGACGCGCCGGCTTGTCGCCGCCGGATGCGTCGTATCACTCCTGACGGCCCCCGACAGGCGTACCCGCCGGATGCGCCGTGTCACTCCTGATGCCCCCGATAGGCGTCGCCGCCAGCGGCACCGCCTCACTCCTTACGCCCTCCTAAAATGGAACGGCCGCGTTCACTTCCACTGGCTCTTCGCTATCGGGGTCCACAAACGAGAGCATACACGCGTGCAACAACAACCTTGTGCTCGCCGCTTGTGACTCGTCCGTCCCATACAAGTTGTCACCGAGGATCGGGTGTCCGATCGCATCCAGGTGAACGCGCAGCTGATGCGTTCGCCCGGTCACCGGAAAGAGAAGCACGCGAGTCACCGCGCGTCCCTCCATCTCAAAGCGCTCGGCGACCTCGTAGCGGGTACAGGACGCCTTGCCCTTTTCGAGGTCAATCTTCTGTCGAGGGCGGTCTTCCCAGTCCTTCCCGATCGGGAGCTCGATCAGGCCTTCGTCTTCGGCGAGATGCCCGTCTGCGATCGCTTCGTAACGCTTCTTCGGGACGCGCTCGCGGAACTGGGCGCAGAGCGCGCGGTGGGCTGCTCGTCTCACCGCGACGATGATCACGCCGGACGTGTCCATGTCGAGGCGATGAGGAGCCTCGGCTGCCGGTTCGACGGCCCGCACTCGCGAGAGAATACTGTCATGATTCTCCGGGGCCCGTCCTGGGACCGAGAGAAACCCTGACTCTTTGTTGATCGCGATCCAGCCCAGGCCGTGGTCGATGACGGTGAGATTCGGCGGCAGCGTTGGTGGTTCTAGAAGGTCACTCACGGGTCATCCGTCGGATTGTGTCGATGCTGGGGTGGCCCGGCGAAGCGGACTCCATTGCGGCGATCGAGCGCCGAACCAGCTCACGCTGGCCCGTGTGGTGGTAGTAGCGGGCGAGCAACGCGTTTAGTCGCAGACTGCGCGGAGAGCCTTCTGAAGCTCGAATCAGCTCACGCCGGATCGGTCGGAGTTGCTCTTCGTTGTCGCCGGCTTCCTGAAGTGCAGCCTCGAGCGCGGCCATCGGGTTGATGGGGTTGAGCACTTGAGTCTCGTATTGCTCAAGATGCGAGTTGCCCGGTCGCAACACATAGATCACGGCCTCTTCGGACCAGTACACGGGCATCCAGTCCGGGTGACCGGCGAGGAATAGGAAGCTCTGTCGACCGGGCGTGTTGTCGGCGAGCACCCAGTCGCATCGCTTCTCAAAGTAGAACTCGGCGAAGCCGTCCAGGCTACGCTGTGCTCCGAGAGCGCCCATGAACTCGTCGGTCGTGTAGAGCATGTCGTTGCGCCCATCGATCGCGACCTTGAAGCGTGCGTCCCAGACGACGTAGCCGCCGTACACGAAGTTGTTCTGGACGTTCGGGCCGAGCTCCATCGCGTCCGCTGCGTCGAGCGCGGAGGCGGGGTAGCGGTTGGGCGCACTGCCGAGTCCGAACGTGTGCGGGGAGAAGTGAATGAGGCCGGCGATGCTCAGCGCGGCGACGACCAAGTTTAGCGTGAAATTAGTTCGTGGAGGGAGCGGGCTTCCACCTCCGGCATCGAGGGCCTCGTCGACTCCACGAATGAGGATGACCGCGCAGACCGCGCCGAGGTAGGACATGCTGCGAGCGGAGACCAACGTCTGCTGGAGGAACACGAGGTAAACGCCGAGGTGCCACACAGCGAGCGCACCCGGCTTCGAGTTTTTTCCGAGCAGACTCAGTAGCCGCACGACGATGGTGAGACCGGCAAGAAGGATCAGGACGCCGGAGAAGGGATGGTCCTCGAGCAAGATTTGGGGAGTGATGGGAATCCACTCGGTGATCTGCTCGCGCATCACCGTTCCCTGCGTCACGTCGAGGGCGGTGGTGTAGACGCCAATACCGTTGGGATTAGCGATACCGATCGCACCCGCAATCCCCGCGATCGCGAACGAAATACCGACGGTAGCGCCGGTGGGACGTGGGCCGGCGACACCCCGGAGGAATCGGGCCTTAGCCATCACATACGCTAGTCCCAGTGCGCAGGCGTGGCCTGTCAAAAGGATGAGTCCAAAGAGGCCGGCGCGATGCAGGTTGATCCAGACGAACTGCATCGCGATCGCGGGTAGCATCGCGATGAAGAAGACCTCCCACTGTGAGCGGTCGCCGTGCGCTGAGAGCGTAGCTCGGCCGCGTTCGATCAGCCCGAGCATCATCGGGAAGAACGCGAGGCTAAAGATCAGCGGTCGAGGGATCAGTCGATGCTGGATCGCGATTAAGTAGAGTCCACAGACGGCCAGCCACACTAGGGGACGTACGTTATCTGGGCCCGCCTTCTTCAGCCCCCAGAGCCCGACAAGCACAGCAAAAGCCTTGATCAGCGCGATGCCGAGGTACTCGAAGTTGTCGAACATCAGGTAGAATACTGAGTCCGCGATTACATCGAGGTGGTTGTACGGGTGCCCGGCGGCGGTGAACGAGAACGCATCGACGGCAGGCGGAAACGTTCTCTCGGTGACGGCCTGACGTCCGACGGCGAGGTGCCACCAGATGTCCCAGCCCGCGATAAGGCGGCAAGCGATGATGACCGTGGCGACGACGGCGGCGACCCGCGCGACGAGCCAGGACCGCTGAGGCCCGGTGTCGGTGAGGCTGCCAAAGACTGGGGTTTCCTGCAGACCCCTCAACGGCCGTACCGCGCCAGGATTTGGCCGAGCCGGAAGAAGGCAACAGGGAAGTCGCTGAGCTTCACTTTCGATCCTGCGATATCTTCCCACTCATCGAGCGCGTACTCGTAGGTACAGTCGGCGAGGTCGCTCATACCAATCTCGGCGCGCACGAGCTGCAGCCGTCGAAGCAGTTCGACATCAAAGATCCAGCCGCTCTCGAAGCGATCGGCGAGCGCGCGCTCCAGCGCTTCGTTCACCCGGAGCACTTTCGCGCCGCATTGTGTGTCGTAAACCGGGAGGTCTAAGAGCAGGGACGCGCAGGTGGCGAACGCGCGGCCGGCGTAATGGCGCGCGGGATTTCGCGCGATTCGGCGACCGAGCAGCTTCACTCGAGCAGCCATCACGATGTCCATCTGCGGCCGTTCGTCGAAGACGCCGCGGAGCTGTGAGATGGCGGCGAGCGGCGTCGCCAGATCAGCGTCGAAGTACCCGACCCATTGCGCTCCGGCCTCGATGGCCGTCAGCAAGCCTGCCCGAACTGCCTCGGCTTTTCCGCTGTTCTGCGGCATCGAGTGCGCGTCGAGGGCAGGGTGAGATTCAGCGAGTGCGGTGATGACCGTCAGGGTATCATCGTTGCTGCCGTCGTTGACGAAGAGGAACCTGATCCCCGTGTTCTGCTCGACAAATGCACGAAACGCCGGCCCATCGAGCCGTGCGGCTTCGTTGTAGCAAGGGACGACGATTGTGGTGGTGATCTTCGAGTCGCTCATCAGTCGTTTCACTCCTATCCTTCGGCGCCCACGAAGACAAAAGCCCCGCGGCGCAATGTACCATGGGGCCCTCTGGAGGTCGGCACTGGCGACCTCCAGAGGGCCCTTCTACCTCTGGCAACCTCAGATCGCTCGGCTATGTCGTCCGCGGGGCCCCCTTTTCTCGTGTTCCGAAACCACCTACGATGCGGGGACCGTATCAATGAGACGCTGATGAATCGCACCACCCGTATGTTCCTATTTACTGCCATCGCAGCCGGCGCGTCCGCCTGTGCATTTGGCGGTCCCGAGTTCGGCCAGGACGGCAATGGCATCTTTTCCGAAGAGTCGTACGACTACGCCTATAACCCCAGCGACTACGAGTCGGCACAGGGGACGCTCTTCGTAGTTGAGAGTGAAGACGATCTAGGCCACCTCGTTGGCAGCGTGGGCTCAGTGAACACTCTGGACCACACAGCGACGGCCGATGTCAGTGGCTCCGGGGCATCTGCGCGCGTCACGCTCACGGTCGCTGACCAAGCCGGCACCGCCGATGCGATGACCATCTTCTACATCAATGGCGACCTCCGACAGATTGTGGAGCTGGGCGAAGTCACCTTCACGGGCAGGACCGCTAGCGAAGGCGAAGTGCCGCTCACGACTGGAGTCACTGGGTGTTGGGATCCAGGCTGGAGCAGCGAGAGCACCACCGCCAACGTTGAAGTCGTCGCGGTCGCCGATGAAGAGTCGGAGACCATCGATATCACCTTCATCGCGAACTTCCGCGGCGGCGACGGCGAGGTCGTCGGGCACACCGTGCTGACCTACGCAGAAGTGCCCGCCGGGGAAGTCTACAACGACTGGTGGTAGCTTTCGCTCGCCGCGCATCGAGCGCAATGGTGCTCCCTTGACTGAGCTGAGGGTCGCAGAACTTTTCCTGCATCCGATCAAGTCCTGCGCGGGCAACTCTGTCGCGTCCTTCGAGTTTGACGCTAGTGGACCCGCCGGCGATCGGCGCTGGATGGTCGTGAACGCTGAGGGGCGCTTCGTCACACAACGCAGTCATCCGCAGATGCAGTCGGTTGCCGTAGACCTCCTCGATGGAGGCGTCTGCGCGACTCGGCCGGACCACGCGCCTTTGATCATCGAGCCGCCGTCCGGTACCGAGCGCGATGTTGTCGTTTGGGAAGACACGGTCAGAGCGCTCGACGCTGGTGATCAGGCTGCGGCGTGGTTCTCCGACCTGCTCGGAGAGCAGGTTCGACTTGTTCAGAAGGCCGGCCCGCGGCCGATCGATAGCCAGTACTCATCGGGAGAGGTTGGATTCGCCGATGGATTCCCGGTTCTCGTCCTCACCTCTGAGTCAGTGGCGGAGATCGCTCACCGGGCCGACACCGCGTTGGATTCCCGCCGCTTCCGGCCGAATATCGTTATCTCCGGTGCGAGTCCCTTCGCTGAGGACCGCTGGCGCCGGATCGCGATCGGCGACATCGAACTGGAGCTGGTTAAGCCCTGTACCCGCTGCTCGATGGTAAACGTTGTGCCCGAGACGCAGCAGTCTGGGAGAGAGCCGCTGCGATCACTCGCTGGCTATCGCAGGTTCGACAGCGGTGTTGTCGTCGGGCAGAACGCGGTGCACACTGGGCTCGGCCGCATCGAAGTCGGCCAATTCGTAAGGATTCTCGAAGCCGTAGAGTGAACCAGCCGACCCGACGCGACCCGAAGATCGTCGGGCCGATCCCTAGCACTGCCCTGCGGTGGGCTGTGTTCGGTCTCGTCGTCAGCTTGTTGCTCATGGGCATCAAGACGGTGGGCTACCTCGTCACCGGCAGCGCGGCGGTGCTTGCAGACGCGCTCGAGTCGTCGATTCATATCGTCACCAGCGGGTTCGCGCTCTTCGCTGTCTGGCTCTCGTCCCGACCCGGCGATCAGAACCATCCGTATGGGCACGGAAAGGTAGAATACCTCTCCGCTGCCTTGGAGGGTTTCCTGGTGCTGCTGACGGGAGCGGCGATCGTGGGCGTCGGTGTGAAGCGTTTGATCGCGCCTGTGGAACTCCCGGCTATCGCGGTCGGTGCGGCAGTCGAATTGGTGGCCGCTCTCATCGCGCTTGCGGCCGGCACGGCGCTGGTCCGCGCTGGCCGACGAATCGACAGCCCAACGATTGAAGCAGACGGCGTGCATATCCGCTCCGATGCGATGACCTCGTTCGGCGGTATGTTTGGTGTACTTATGGTCGCCGCGACCGGCCAGGTCTGGATTGATTCGGTGGTGGCAATCTTCCTCGGTCTCTTCCTGTTCTACAGCGGAGGGGGCGTCATTCGAACCGCGGTTGGCGGGCTGATGGATGAGGCCAACCCTGAACTCATGAAGGAGATCGCGACGACGATGGCCGAGGTCCGCGCCGAAGGTTGGATCACGCCCCACGCTGCGAAGGTGCATCGGCTCGGGCAGGCGTTTCATCTCGACCTTCACCTCGTCTTTCCGCGGTATTGGCGCCTGGACGAAGCGCACACAGCTTCGCACGAGATGCAGGATTCGCTGCGTGCCAAGTTCGATGACCGAGTCGAAGTGATGATTCACAACGAGCCCTGCATCGACTCCAACTGTCAGTTCTGTGA
>JBLHWZ010000320.1:0-6351 GCA_047629415.1 Bradymonadia bacterium
TGCAGATCAGGAGACGGAGCTCCCGGATGTCTTGCTGAACGGCCTCCTCCTCGCCCATGACGAAAATGTTCTCGTCGGCCAGCAGGCTGAGTGCGGGCAAGCCTTCCTTTACGGTAACCGGCATAGGCGAGTTGTGTTCATAGGGGGGCGTCCCGCCGAGATCGGCTGGGGGTAACGGTACGTTAACGATGAGTGACGCACCGCGTCACGATAGCCTCCCGACGCTGCCGAGGTCCAGACCGACGAGACACGGGCGAACACAACCTTTACGCCTCGACACTCGCGAGGTGTCTCCGGATCGAGTCGGCCACCAACTTCGGTCGCTCCAACAATACGAAGTGCGTGCCGAGCGGAATCCGCAGATGCTCAGACCGCGGGATGCGTCGGGCCATCTGCTTGCTCTGATAAGCGGGCGTCAGGTAGTCCAGACCTCCGCTGATCACGAGCGTCTGCTGCTGAACGCCTGGAAGCAGGTGATACACGGAGTGGGCGTCCAACTCCTGGAAGAGCTTCAGGTAGTTCTCGACCCGTGTGTTGGTTAAATCGCTCAGATACTGACGAAGTCCGAGCGCCATCAATGGGTGGGTGTCGTGCCCAAGCACTTGCCGGAGTCGGAAGAGCCCCTGCACAGCAAGAAAGGACCCCCGCATGGCGCTGTGCACGACGCGTGGGAAGCGAACTCCCAGTTCTACGATCGAGTGCAGGCGAGTGTGCGGCACCGGAATCTGAAAGAGCGGCTGGAACGCTGTCGAGAACACCTGTCCGTACGTTCCGTTGATCAGGATCAGGCTCGTCGTCACGTCTGGGTAACGCGTCGCGAACTCCAGACAGACCTGAACGCCCATCGACCAACCGCAAAGGTGCGCCACGTCGATTTGTTCGACCCTCAGGATCTCCGCCAAGTCATCCGCGTGCCGGGTGATGCTCAGCTGCGGCCCGCTCAACTCAGACTGCGATGCGAAGAGGCCCCGATAGTCCCAGGTGACGAATCGATAGCGGTCCCGGAGAGCCTCGATGAGGGGGAGCCACGAGTAGAGCCGCCCCCCAAGTCCGTTTGCCAGAACGATGACTGGGCCCTCGGAGCCGATCACCTCGTAGGCGATGCGCACGCCGTCTGTCGCGGTTATCTCTCCCGCACGCACGTCGGACAGAACAGACTCGAATGGCGCGATGTAGCCAGGATCTAGTGCAAAGCTTTGTGTCATGTGGGGCATAATAGCTCCGCGCCGGCCGGGTGCAATCTTGGCACGGTCTGCGAGGTGCTGTCTGCTGTTCGGGTTCATCGGGCACCCCTGACTGTCAGCCGTACGACATCGAACACCTTGTTGTGGCATCCGACCCGGTTGGGCGATTTGAGTCGCGAGCCCAACGCGGCCCCATGGTAGGTCGACCTACCCGCATGACAGGTTCGACGTGGGCACATGGCAGGCGCGGAGCCACGCACGAACCTGGTGTGATTCCTGCTGCAGGTGGATCACTGGTCCCAAGATCCAGACCCCACAATCCAAGATTTTCCGTGATCGATCGCATTCATCATCTCGCGTATCGCTGCAACGACGCGAAAGAGACCGTTGAGTGGTGCCAAAAGTACCTCGAGATGGAGTTCGTCCTCGCGATCGCAGAGGACGAGGTTCCCTCAACGAAGGAGCCCGAGCCCTACATGCATGTCTTTATGGATGCCGGAGCCGGGAACATCTTGGCGTTCTTCGAGTTGCCCACCCGCGAGGCCATGGACCGCGACCGCAACACGCCGGAGTGGGTGCAACATATCGCGTTCAAAATCGACTCATTCGAGTCGATGGAGAGAGCACGCGCCCGCCTCGAAGCCGACGGCATCGATGTCGTCGGTCCTACGGATCACACACTCTTCAAGTCGATCTACTTATTCGCCCCGAACGGTCACCGCATTGAGCTCGCAGTCGACACGGCGACGCCAGAGATGAGCAAAAATCTGGACGACGTGAAATGGGCGATGCTCGAAGAGTGGTCCAAGACTCGGCGCGCGCCGCAACACGCACGCTGGCTCCACGACGGCGGCGAAGCCTAGTTATTCGGTGTAGCAGGCGACGGCATGGCCTAGCCTAGTCGAACTCAAGCGGCACGCCGTCGATGAGGATGTCGCCGTACTTCACACCATGAGGTTTGGTTGGCTACACGCGGCCGTCGCTCTCAGTGTCGAAGGCCGTAAAGACGGCTGCCCGCGATCGTTAGCCCGACCATATCATCAGAGCGAGGGTTGAGCCGATCAGGCAGGCCGTTCCGGCCATGAACACCTTGACGACCCATCTGGCCGGACTTGTCCCCCAATAGACTGTGATCGCGAGGAGCTCCGCCGCGATGGCCACCGCCGCGATCGCGGTAGTCGTCGTTTCGGCTCCCAGAAGGGAATCGAGAACCCGAGACACGTTCGGAACCAGCAATACGAGGAGGCTTGGAGCGACGGCGACGACGCCCAAGAGAGTCAGAGATGCCCAGTTTGACTCGTCCTCGGGGAGCACCGCAGCTACCGCCTCATGTTCCGTTTGGTGGCCTTCCCGGTTCGCCGCAAAGTTCCTTTCTCTTCCTCACGGTCGGCTATGACTTTGGTGAGTTCCCGATGCGCTGTCTGCCAAATTTCGGAATCCTTATAGAGGATGCCCTCAACGGGGAACTCCGGGTTGTGGCCGACGTCCTCGCAGGCATCGAGACGGCGCTGCCTAAGGTAGAGCTTGCGCATGGCTATGCCCTGAAGGAAATCCAGATCGATTGTCGGCAGCGGTGTCGGCTTCTTCACGGTTCCTTAGGGTCTAGGCGAGTGCGCCGTTGCTCGCTCGCGTCTCACGCATTGGTCGGGCACTACGGGGCCTATAGCGGACGCGGCGCATGATCGCCCGTGAATATAGTCGGCTACGCCCTCGAGGTAGTCACCAACCGGACTCCGTTCAACACCGCGATCGCATGTCCGCGGTTCATTGCGAGGCCTGCCACCAGTCGATACGCGACGTGCTCCGGTGGAGAGGAGTCGTTGGCAATCTCCTCCCGCCACTTCTGGATCGCGCGCGCTGTCTCTTCGCCCGGGCCCTCCCGCTCCGTATCCATCTCTCCCCTTCGGACGCGGTCTGCGACGACGTGTGCGCCGAGCACTTCCAGCCAATTGCGCGCGAAGAGCACGAGTTCCGGCTCGTCGTGCTCGGGCCCGTCGGTCGCCGTCGCCAGACGAGCCACCCGACTAGAGTGCAGGAAGTCTCGCTCGATCAGGCAAGAGGCGGCGCCGGCGGGGAAGATGGGGTCGGAATCGGAGCCGAGCACGGCGACGCGGGCGCCGTCGGCGCGCATACGCTCAAGTTCTGCCGCAAACGCGGGAGCCAGAGACTCACGGTCGGGTTCGGGATCATCTCGGAAGGGCCCGAAAACTCGAGTTCTCACCGCCTCGTACTTTGTGACGTCGATGTATCCGCACCGCTCGCGAGTCTCGGCGAGTCTCTGCGCCGTGTCGCGCGATTCTGCGCGCGGCTCGAGCACGGTCAGTGTCATACCGGGCGCAATGAGGCTGAGACTTCGTCCGGCCCCGGCGTCGGAACACTGGATTTCACTAGTGATGTTCTTCGCACGGAGGATCTGCGAGGCGATCCGCAGCCCGGTGCTGCCGCCGCTGTGACGCGGCGTCACCACGACCAACGACTCCCCACGCGCTGCGGCAACCCAGAGGTGCCGCTGCGCGATGGTTGGCGCAGCGAATTGCTCGTCGAAGTCAGTCCGGGTATTGGCAGGCAGCGTCGACAGCGCCAGGGCGGCCACCGGGGCGCGCTTTGGAGTCCAAACACCCTTCATGCGATGGACAGACGAAGGTGGTGTCCGGTCTTGGACGAGTCGCAGTCGAGGATGCCTGCGACTCGTCCTTCGTAAACGACCTTACCGCCGTCGGGTCCCGCGCCCGGACCGAGATCAACGATCCAGTCACATTGAGCGATGAAGCCCAGGTTATGCTCGACGACGATGATCGTGTTTCCTTCTCCAGAGAGCTCGCGGATTGCCGTCATGAGGCGGTCGACGTCGAGCATGTGGAGGCCAACGGTCGGCTCATCGAAGACAAAGAGCCGCCGCCCGCGAGACTTGGACTTACCAACGTAGGAGGCGAGCTTGAGCCGTTGCAGCTCACCGCCGGACATCTCCGATGTGGACTGTCCTAGCTTGAGGTAGCCGAGCCCGACCTTCTGAAGGGGAGCGAGAGCGGCCAGAATCGGCCGCGAATCGCCAAAGAACTCGATGGCCGCGTCGACCGTCATGTTGAAGATGTCCGCAATGGATTTGCCGCGGAACTTGGCGTCGAGAACGGCGTCCTTGAAGCGCTTCCCGTCACAAACATCGCAGCGCAGTGCGACGTCCGCCATGAAGTGCATCTCGATCACGCGGACACCAGAGCCGTCGCAACGCTCACAGCGACCGCCGACCGTGTTGAACGAGAAGTTGCCCGCCGTGAAACCTCGAGCCTGGGCGACCGCGGTCGAAGCGAAAATCGAGCGGATGTTGGTGTAAGCGCCGGTGAACGTCATCGCGCACGACCGAATCGACTTCTGAACCGAGCCCTGATCGACCAGCACGATCTCGCTGAATTCGTCGCCGTGCACCTCGACGGTTCCAAGGCCGAGGGACGAGCGCTGACCTCGGCTCTCAAGGAGCTTGCCATAGAGCCCGTCGGCGATGAGCGAGGATTTTCCTGAGCCGCTCACCCCGGTGACCACGCTGACCGCCCCCATCGGGAACGAGGCGCTGACGTCCTGCAAGTTGTTGAGGCACACGCCCGACACAGTCAGATAATTCGGAGAGAGCGCGCGTGCAGCGGGCAGCCCGCGCCTGGATCGGAGCGATTCTCCGGTTGGAGTGTCCGACTCTATTAGCTCTGCCGTCGTGCCTTCGAAGAGAATCTCGCCGCCGTGCTCGCCACCACGGGGACCCAACTCGATGATGTGGTCTGCGAGCGCCATTACGTCGGGGTCGTGTTCCACGACGACTACTGTGTTTCCGATGTCCCGCAGCCGCTCGACCACCTTCATCAGGCGCGCGGTGTCATGCGGGTGCAACCCAGCGGTTGGCTCATCCAGCACGTAGCAGGTGTCGGTCAGCATCCTGCCGACACTCGTCGCCAGCAACACGCGGTGCATTTCTCCGCCGGAGAGTGTGCGAGAGGGTCGGGCCAGCGAGAGATAGCCGACGCCTGCTTCTACTAGAAACGAGAGGCGTGAGTGGATCTCGCGGAGCAAGGGCTCCAGCGCGCCGGTCATATCGGCTGACAACTTGAGGTCTGCGATCCACTGCGTGAGGTCGTCGATCGATGTCCGCTGCAGGGTTCCGATGTCGTAGTCTTCGATACGCACCGCGCGAGCGTCGTCGCTAAGGCCGGTCCCAGCGCAGGTAGGGCAGGGCGCGTAGCCCCGGTACTTCGCGATCAGGATCCGAATGTGCGGCTTGTATCGATCGTCCTCGAGAGCGCGGAAGAACCCGCTCACCCCAGCGAAGATCCCGATTCCGAAGCCGAGCAGTTTCGCCTTTGCGTGCTTGTCGATGTCCAGCCAACGCACGTCTGTCGGGATCCCCTCCGCCTCACAGGCACGGAGCATCAGGCCGCGGTGGCGGCGCATCGCAGGGGTCTCAAAACAGACGACCGCTCCTTCTTTCAAGGTCTTCCGGGGATCCGGGATCACCTTGTTCGGATCGACGCCGGCTGTGCGGCCGAAGCCCTCGCAAGTTGTGCAGGAACCGATCGTCGACCGAGTATCGAAGATAGCGGGGACTGGATCCAGGTGAGGCGTGGCACAGGTGGCACAGGTCAGCTGATTGTAGAACTTTCGCGATGGACGGCCGTCTTGATCCCAGAGCACGATCTCTGCGACGCATTCGCCGAACGAGAACGCATTCTCGATCGCCTCGGCCAAACGCGTCGCTGAGGCGTCGATCTTGAAACGGTCGATCACAACACGCAACTCGCTGCGGTCGAGCAGGGCGATCGCGTCGGCGGAGTCCAAGTTGATCAGCTGCCCGTCGACCTCGACGCGCCGGTGCCCATCTGCGACCAGCTGACGCATCAGTTCCGCGATGTCCTCATGTTCGTCTGGAATCAGCGTTCCGATCACGAGGATCCGCTCGCCATCTGCCCAGGCGACAAGCGTCTCGATCACTCTCTTCACGCTGAACCGCTCGACGCGCTCTCCGCATGTTTTGCACCAGGTCGTCCCGGCGGCCGAGAAGAGCAGCTGGAGGTGGTCGACCAGTTCGGTGATCGTGGACACCGACGAACGGGCATTGTTGACCGAGTTCCCCTGCTTCAGCGCCAGCGCGGGTGGCACATGGCGCACGGCCTTGACGGGCGGCTTC
>JBLHWZ010000321.1:0-6339 GCA_047629415.1 Bradymonadia bacterium
CGATTCCGTTCCGCCGCCTACGAATCCAGCGCTTGCCTGAAGAGCCAAGCGCTCAGCACCAAGAAGAGCATGTCGAACGCAACGATAAGCGTGAGCCAGGATTGCACGCTCTGCCACCCGGGCGTATCGATCAGCGCTGAGGTCCCCTTCACGCCCGCAAGAAGCAGGGGAAGGGCGAGCGGAAAGAGTACCAGCGGCATCAGCACTTCCTTCAAGCGGAGCGATGAGAGAGCTGCGGCGAGTACCGTTCCAAGCGCGCAGAACCCAAGGGTACCCGCCGCCAGCAACGTTACGAGCGGACCCAGCACAAGGCACAGTTGCAGCTTGAAGAGCATGGCGACCAAAGGCACCAGCACGACTTCGACGCTGCCCAGGAAGAGCAGGTTCACACAGAGCTTAGCCCAGTAGAGCGACTTGGTTGCGCCTGGCGCGAGCAGAAGCCCAAGCAGCGCGCGCTCGTCACGCTCACGTTGGAACGTACGGCCGAAGACGAGCGTGCCGACGAAGGTCATCGACACCCAAAGGACCCCTGGCGCCGCACGTCGCGTATCGGCTGTCTCGCCAAATCCGGAGAAGATGAAGAGGGTCACTAGCACGACCGAGAAGAGCAGCGAGGTGTAGAGCACCTCGCGAGTGCGGAGCTCGATCCGCAGATCCTTGGCGATCATCGCGGCGATCTGACGCAACATCATGCGCGGACCTTCTGAGCGTAGATTTCCAATACGTCATCGAGCGGTGGCCCGTCGAAGCGAACTCGCCCTCGGTCGAGCACGACGAGCCGGTCCATCGCATCGCTCGGCCACGTCAGGTGGTGCGTGACGACGACGACAATTCGAGAAGCCGTCCTCAGGCGCTTTACCGTCTTAAAGAAGAACTCTCTCGCGTCACGATCCAAGCCGGTGAGAGGCTCATCGAAGAGGACGAGGGTCGGTTCCGGAAGGAGTGCACGGGCGATACTCAATCGCTGCTTCATGCCACGGGAATAGCTCGAAACCAGCTTGTCGCCGGTGTCACCGAGCCCGACGCGCCCCAGCCACTCCGCGGCCTCATCGAGGTGGCGGCCATAGAGCTGCGCGCAGAAACGTAGGTTCTCGAGTCCGGTCAAATCGCCGTAGAGCAGGGAGTCATGCGCCACGACTCCGATGTGAGGGCGAACGTGTTCGCGGTGCTTCACACCATCGTGGCTGTCGCCAAATCGCACGGCACCGTCCGTCGGTCGATCCAGCGTCGACAGAAGCGAGAGCAGCGTGCTCTTCCCCGCCCCATTTGGCCCCACCAAACACGAGACCTCAGCCGACCGAAACTCTAGGTTCACGTCGTAGAGCGCGTGCGTTCGTCCGAACGCTCGAGAGAGCTTGCTGACCTGGACTGAATCGAACGCTGGGGCCCGAAAGCTCCACTCCGCGGAGCTCATCCCTCACCCGATGCCGCTTCGAATTCGCGAAGCCGTCGATAGACGACTCCTAACTGCTCACGAATCCGTCGGCGTGCGATCTCGGCGTCCTTCTCCAGCATCAGGCCGTCGTCGAGTCGGTGCTCCACTTCTGCCGCTGCGTCCAGCAACGACTCCTTTTGCGCGTTGAGCGAGGTGATCTGCGACAGATGCGCGTCCTCCGCGCGGGCGCCGCGATCGCGAACGAAAAGCAAGAGGAACATGAGGGCTGCAAGAACAGCGACACCGGCTGCGGCAGGCTGTTTCCATCGAACCGGAGCCGGCCAGCCGCTGGTGCTCACGCGAAGTACCTGACCTTCGCGAACCACGGCGCGTGCCACGACGACGTCGACATCTTCCTGCAGAGGGATGCCCTCGGGGTCGTCGGTCACAAGATCGAAACACACCGAGGTGCCAGTAGGTCCGCCCTCACACATCGGGACGTCGACCTCCACATTGAAGCTCTGGTGACGAAGGAAGCTGGAGCCTTGCGGCACGACGACGCTCAGCCGCTCAACCTCCATCACCATCGGCTGCTCCCACGCCATCGTGGAGCGGTTGTCGCTTGGTATGCTGTACTGAATGACGAGGTGTGGCCCGCGGTGGTCGGTCACTCCAGGAGGAGCAATTTCGCCGGCGAACGCGATGTCCGTAGTGACGACGCGAGCGTCCTCCTCCGGGCGTGCGACCCTGATTCCCTCTGCATTCTCGGGGACCGGGATGCGAAGAAAGCTGGTCGGATCCTCACGATCCGGAGCGTAGATGACCTGTTCGCGCGGTCGGAATGTGAACACCTGGGTGAAGGTGATGTACTCCTCCCAGAGTTCGACAATCGTCACGACGTTCGATGCGATGATGACGCTGGCATCGGTAGTCTCTCGGTAGATACTCACCGCGCCCGTTCGTTCGCCGGCCTCGCCCAGTTCGATGGTCTCGCCAAAGAACCGTCGGCCGTCATCGACTTCTGGAACTCCCTGCAGGCCTGGCTGAGGCTCAACCTCGAAGTGCGCGATGCCGTCATCTCCCGCTATTGCTGACAGGGTTCTCACCACCTCGTGAGGAGGCTGAAGGATGTGGAGCTGCACGTCGGCCCCGACGCGTGGCGCGTGGTCTGCGAGGCCTGAGAGCAGCTCGACCCGTACCGCGACGTGTACCGTAGCGGCAGGCACAGGCTCCGGTGCAGCCACTTCTTCTAACGCCAGCGCAGCTGCGACAGGCGCAGGGTCCTGGAACGAATGTGCGCCGCTGGGAATTAGCAAAGCGAGGGCAAAGAGCAGCGGTGTCAGCGGTTTCATGTCGATACTCCGGGTGCCTGACCGCCGTGACGCAGTCTCGCTGCTGCGGACCATGCCCGCTCCGTATCGGTGACACGAAGGGCGGCGAGGTGTTCGTCCAAGTCGGAGTCGACGGCGCTCAGGTCTTCATCCGTGCCGCCGAGAGCCTCCATCTCCTTCATGATCGCCACCGCGTCCTTGGTGAGCTTCAGGTGGGTCTTGGCGTGATCTTCGTCGGAGATCTTGTTGGTATCTAGGTCGAGCTGCGTAGAGAGGATGAGTTGCATCACCATCTCTTTGCGCTCGGCCAGCTCTCCAAGGCGCGACGCATCAGCGTCCTCAGCGAGCGAGCGGTCGCTGGCCGGTCCCCTCTTCGCTACCACGAGGAGTCGACCGAACGAGGCGATCACCGTAAGGCCAGCGAACGCCAGCATGAGCAGGGCTACGAATTCCATCAGCCTCGTGCCGCCAGCTCGTCGTCGAGCTTTTGGAGGAGTTCGTTCTCTTGGGCGGTGTTCGCGCCAGTCGAGATCGGCACCACATTGCTCGACCAACGACGGGTCCAGCCTAGAATAAGGCCGACCCCGCAGACGATTCCCGTGGTCGGCACCAACCAAGCGAGCCTGTTGAAGCCCTCGTTGGGCGGCATGCTCAGAGCGATCTCGCCACGTTCTTCAACGAAGACATCGAGAATCGCCTCGAGTGACATGCCGGCTGCTGCCATCTCTCTGATCCGAGCCTTGTCCTGATTCGATGGGTAACAACTTGGAGAGGCGGTCGCGAGCGACTTGCCTGCGCACCCCTCACAGGTGGTCATTACCATCGCAAAGGCTTCGCTTAGCAGCTCTACGTTCCCGCCAACCGTTAACGACGTCGGGGCGAGCGCATCATTCTCGTGTTCATGGCCGTCGTCCGGCGAGTGTTCTGAGGTCCCTGCCGGTTCTTGAGCCCATGCCTCCATCTGATCGATGAACATTATGGAGGGTAGAACCAGCACTGACGCGACCGCGACGCCTTCGACGCGCCGAAGCACGCGGTGCCGCCAGTACTGGCGTGCGAGCCGGTCTTCTACGGGCCACATCGCGACCAACGTACCAGCGATCAGCACAATCCCACCGAACCAGAACCACCAAGTGAATGGGAGCACGACGAGTTTGAACGCAGCGGCCTGCTGTTCTTCATCGACCTGGAGCAGGGCGACGTAGACATCCTCAATCGGTGTCGAGCGGATGTAGATTTCCGACGTTATCTTCATCGGATCGGGCTGCTGCCCGGCCAACATGGAGTAGTCGTTGAAGTCGAATCGAGCAGGGCGCAGCGTCGCAATCTCGTTCCCGTTCCGGATCAAGACCAAATCCGCGTATATCTCACGCTTGTCTCGATTATTGACGGTTTCGATGCCGTCGAATCGGATGGAGTAGTCGCCTAGCTGAACAGTCTCACCGACGCGAATCGTAGCGTCCTGCTCTACCTTTCCTACGTTTCCAGTGAACGCGAGGAAGATGAACACCATGCCCGTGTGCACGAGGTACCCGCCGTAGCGACGCCGATGCCGTGACACCAAGTCAAACATTGCCGCGACTGGTCCAGCATCGGTGCTGCTCATGCGCGCTTTGGTGCCTCGGGCGAACTCGATGACGATGATAACGAAGTTGTAGTGAACGAAGATGATCGCGATGATCGCGAGCGCAGACCACTTTCCGAATGGATCGACTCCGAGGGGCGCCCCGCGGAAGGTCCACCAGGAGCCGAGGAATACTGGGACTACGATCGCAGTAATCACCGTCGGCAGTGTGAAGTTCCGACGCAGCGCGCGCGCCGTGACGCGGCGCCACGGCAGTAGCGTACCGGCGACCATCAGGATGAGCAGACCGACGCCGAGCGGGGCCGTGAACTTGTTGAACCAAGCGGGGCCGACAGCGACGGCTTGGCCGGTCACGATCTCTTTCAACTTCGGGAAGAGGGTTCCCCAGAGCACGACGAACCCGAGACCGACGAAGAGCCAGTTATTGAAGAGGAACGCCGCCTCCCGGCTAACCGGGGAGTCAATGCGGTGCTCTGCTTTCAGTCCCTTCCAGCGGGTAGCGACGACGTAGATGCTGAAAGCGATGCTGCCGAGAAGTATCGCGAGGAAGTAGTCGCCAATTTCGCTTTCAGCGAACGTGTGCACGGACTGGATGAGTCCAGAACGCGTCATCCAGGTTCCAAGGATCGTTGTGATGAATGTGAGCGCGACGAGCACGGCGTTCCACTTCTTGAACATGCCGCGCGCCTCTTGAATGATCACGCTGTGCAGGTACGCGCTGGCCATGAACCATGGGATCAGCGCTGCGTTCTCAACCGGGTCCCAAGCCCAATAGCCGCCCCAACCGAGCTCTTCGTAGGCCCACATGCCGCCTAGGATGTTGCCGACGCTAAGGAACAGCCAAGAGATCAGCGTCCACTTACGGGTTGCGCGGAGCCATTCGACTCCTTCGTCCCGCGCCAGCAAGGCCGCCATTCCGAACGCAAACGGAATCGCGAAGGTCGAGAATCCGGAGAGCAGGCACGGAGGATGGATGACCATCAACGGGTTCTGCAACAGCGGATTAAGGCCCTCACCGTCGATCGGAATGTCGAGGATGTGGAATTGGGAGAACGGATCCGAGACGAAGATCAGAATGAAGAGCAGCGATGCGAGAAGGCCGCCCAAGATGCTGTGGAAATACGGCATCACTGTCGGCAGCTTCGCTCGATTGATCCAGGCAGCCGCCGACCCAAAGGTCGACGTCATTGTTACCCAGAACAGCAGGCTACCTTCTTGCCCGCCCCAGAATGCCGCCACGATGTACTGCATCGGCATGCGCAGGTCGCTGCGACCTTGCACGTATCGGAGGCTGAAGTCGCCGACGACGAACGACATCACGAGAGCTGCCGTACCCATGCAAATGGCGGCGGTCGTCAGGAAAAGGCCCTGGCGAGACAGCTCAGACCAACGTACCGACTTTCGATGCCCGCCAAGGGCGCCACTCAGGAGAGTGAATACGGCGGCCCCGAAAGCGATAACCAGAGCAATGGATCCGATCAGAGGCATTTGAAAACTCCTTGTGATTCGCTATCAGGCGACTGCAGGTTCACTGAACGCTTGCCTGCGCCGTGGGCGCCTCTTCTTCGTATCTGGAAGGGCACTTCGCGACGACCTCGATCGCGTCAAAGTGCGTGCGGTCGCGCATGCGACCGAGTGCGATGACCTCGGCGTCATCAGCAAAGGTATCCGGCAGTGCGCCAGAGTAGTCCACGATCAACTCAGAACCGTCGGCTTCAAGAACAAATCGATGCTCGCTGAGTACTCCGTCACGAAGGGTCAAAGACCCGGCGACGACGTTCCCTTTGAGACGGAACTCTGTGTCCTGCATCTCTTCGAAGCTCGTCTCCACCTCCGAGACCGTCAGGTAGTAGATCTGGTCATCAAGGGATGACGTCGTCAGAACCACGATCGCTGCGACGATGATTAACGCGCCGACAAGGAAGCCGACGTTGTTGAATCCGCCGGAGCGGGGCGTTTCTGGGTGCGGTAGTTGCTGTTCTTCGTGCATGGTGGGCGCGGGCTCAGAGTATGCGCCTTATTAGTGATTTACCGGGCTCGCGCAACCA
>JBLHWZ010000322.1:0-6336 GCA_047629415.1 Bradymonadia bacterium
ATTACGGCGCGCTCCTGAGTCGAGCGGAGACGACGTTTTCACCGGAAAAGGACGAGTGCGAAGTCGACACAACCGAGGTGCTCACGCAGGCGTCCACGCCAGATGACTACGCGATCTCTGATGGTGTGTGGTCCGTCGTTTACCAAGGCGAGCTCAACAACACGGAGCGTAACGACGGAGTCCTGATGTCTGGAGCCACCGACGGCCGGCGATGGATTGAGTATGCGGGTGAAGACCCGTGCGAGGCAGGCTCAGAGCCCAGCTTCTGCAGCGAGAGCGCAGACATCTTCGACTCGTCGGTTTGCCCCGAACTCCGTTCGCTCTGCGTGGAACTCAGTTCATTGGAGATCTGTGAGGGCGGCATCGATGTGTGCGCTGTCTGCCCGAGCGCATGCCGCGGCGCAGTCGACTTCTGCAACGCGGGAGTGCTGCCCAACGACATCATCGAGATTGAGCGACAAGGAGTCGACTCCGAGTCGGTGGAATGTGCCCCGTTTGGACGAAAGTCACGCGCGGAGTTGGTCGATGCCGCGAGGCTTGAATACGTCGTTTGCTCCGTTGGAGAGGCCTACCTTGAGGTCGCTCCGCTGCCCGTGGGTTGCGAGGGATTCGTTGACGCTGATGCCGAGTCTGAAGCTGTCTCCCCTGTGTTCAGTACCTTCGAGACGATCGACCGATTCCCGCCTGAAGGCTGTTTCGAGCTGCCGCTCACGACTTCGGTCCGCGCCTCAGAGTGGCTTGTGCGTCTTGACGACTCAACTGGCCCCTCGCCCTATCGAGCGGTGGACGGCCAATGCGTCCTCCGCGCCGACGCCGAAGACCGCTTCATGCGGCTCGCCATCGACCATCAGTTCACGTCACCCTTCGGCCTGACGATGACCGTCGACGGTCCGGACGTCGACGTTTACGGGGATGACGACAACGATCCGTCGACTGCCGACGAAGTCGTGACACAAGGAGATGCGGTCTGTCTTGCTGTAGACGAGAACGGCGCTCCGGCTGAGCTTCCTGAAGATGGAGACGAGAACGCGACCGCTAACGAGAATTTCCGCGAGATCTTCGGACGCGATTTCGCCTTGCGATACACGGTCGACCGCAACTTCTCGTTCCGCTCCGCCTCGTCGCGTCAGCTTCTTCTGGGTCCGGCTACCGCTGCTATGGCGATCGGTGACACAGATGCGGGTCGACGCATCGTCATCGTCGACGAGTCTCAGAGCTTTGTGTGGGTTTACAGCGCTTCCACGTATCGGGAAGTCGCGCCGCCGCTGCCGTAGAGGTGGCACGTCGCCTCCGGTCGTCTCTGCGCCTCACAGCGTTCTTGGTCGTTCTTCTAGGGCTTCCCGGATGCTCACCTGAGCGGCAGCTCGACACGCCGGAGGAGTTGAGCCTCGACCACTCGTTGCCGGCGATGCCCCCGCTTCAAAACATTGACGCAACGGAGGAGCAGTTGCGTCTCTACGCGGCAGCAAGCGATTCCCTCGACGCGGGGGATTTGGACACCGCACTCACAGCCCTAATCGCTCTGTCACGGACCGAGGGACCGTCTGTCCAGCGAGGCCGCGGGATGGTCGCGATCGCTCAGATTTACTTCGGACGAGGAGACTTGAATCGTGCGCAAAGCACCCTCGATCTCTTCGAGGCGACCTCACCAAGCAGCGCCGAGGCCGCGCTACTTCGTGGGCGTATCTATCTCGCCCTAGATCGGCCCGCTGAGGCAGAAGAGTCGCTCCAGCGAGCCACCCGCCTCGACGTCGACGCCATACGCGCACTAGCCGTTCTCGCCGCGCTTCAGCGTGAGGTGGGCCGGATGCTCGACGTTGCTGAAACAGAGCTCGCACTTGAGCGACGTGTGTTGCGCCACGCTCACGAACTGGTCACAGACCCACAGGCGGAGCGCGCGTTCGTGATCCTAGACGCGCTCGACGCAGGCTTTCACAACGCGGACTGTGCCCGTGCCGCAGCGTCCGGACTCACGCACGAGTTACCGGAGGTGCAAGCGGCGGCGCTCGACACGATCGAGGCGGTTGGCGGTATCGAAATGATCGACCGACTGCGACTCTACGCGACCGACGGAGGCTTCCACGGCGAGCGGGCGCTCGAGCTCGCCGCGGCGCTCGAGATCCTAGGGGACTAAGTCACCGTACCGTCGCGGCAGCGGTTTCGCTCGCCGGTGCTTCGATCGGAAGCCGGATCCGGAACGTCGTGCCGACTCCTGGGGTCGTCTCAAAAGTGATGGAGCCACCGTGCTCCTCCACTAACTTCTTTACGATCGCCAGTCCGAGCCCGGAGCCGCCCGGCTTATTGACCGAGACGAATGGCGCAAAGAGGTTCGCCTGAATCTGCTGCGGAATGCCCCCAGCGGAGTCCGTCACGTCGACAATAAGGTCGTCGTCAATTCGGTCGAAAAACACGGTAAAGGTGCCCGGATTACCGTCCATCGCCTCACGGGCGTTCCGCGCGAGATTGAAGATCACCCGCTTCAACTTGCCGTCGTCCAGGCGAGCATCTCCACGCCACTTGGCCTGTACAGCAACGTCGACGCTGGCGGACTCGAACTCCTGTTCAAGCAACCCGCGAAGCTCCTCGGCGAGGATGTGAAGGTGCACCGTCCGCCGATAGATCGTTGTCTCGCCGCGGGCGTAAGCCAGCACTTCCCGGGTCATCTCGTTGAGGTGATCAAATTGAGCACTCACGCGCTCGGCGAGAGCCTTTCGACGGTCCGGGTCCTCACTGCGTGCCATCAGCTGTACGTATCCCTTTGCGATCGTCAACGGAGTACGCGTGTCGTGGATGACGCCGCTAAGCATGTGACCGATCGCAGAGAGACGGCCCTGCATTTCCCTGCGTTTGCGGAGCATCTCTCTTCCGACCGCGACACTGATCTCCTGCGCGACGAGAGTCATCAGCTTTTCGTCTTCGTCGGAGAACCCAGTCTGCTCAAGGTCATCGTCGTCACGTGCGCGGTCTACGAGTTCAACACAACCGATGATCTTTCCGTCGAACTTCAGAGGGACCGCGGCGATGGAACTCACTGGCCGCGCTTGAATGCACGAGAACCTGCCTGTCACTCGAGCCGCATCGAGGTGGCGGACATCCGCTTCGCGGCGGATCGGCTCGCCCGTCTGCAGGACCTTCGCCGCGATCCCAGGATCCCAGGTCCGGGTCGACAACTCGAACGGCGCGTTCTTGGAATTCCGGGAGAACGCGTACTCCATACGCTGCCCATTTGAGTCGACGGTCACGGCGCAGCCGTAAGAACCGACCATATTGGCGAGCGAGGTCGCAGCGATGCTGATCACGTCCTCAAGCGCCATCGCTTGCGCCAAGCTGCGTTGGAGTTCGTAGAGACTGTCAAGGTGCCGCATGCGCTCTTCGAGCTTTCGCTGCGCAGCCCCGAGCGCCATGTTGCGGTCCATCGTATCAAGATAGAGTTGCCGATTCTGGATCACGATCGCGGCGGTGTTCGTGATCGCGCTCAACAGCAGTTCATCATCGACCGTGAAGTAGCCGGACCGCTTGTTGAGAACTTGCACGACGCCGATGATCTCGTGATCCGTATTGCGCATCGGCTGGCAGATCACGGAGCGCGTCCGGTACCCGGTCTCTTCATCAACGCTCGGGTCGAATCGTGTGTCTCTATAGGCGTCTCGAACGTTGATCGACTTACCATTCTCGGCAACCCATCCCGCGATTCCGAACCCTCGGCGAACGCGAATCTCTCGCGTGCTCGAGTCGGTCAGGATGCGACTGCAGAGATGCTCGCCGTCCGACTCATTCATGAAGAGCGTCGCACGGTCAGCCCCCATAATGAGTCGAATACGGTCCATAATGAACGAGAGGAGCTCGTCCAACCTTGGGTAGTGCCCCAGCGCGGCACAGATATCCTGAATCCAGGCCGAACGATCCTCGGCGCGGGCGAGCAGCTCCGTCAGACGTTCGACGGTGGGATGTTCAGCCTCGTCCAGGGAGTACACCGTAATCCCCGAACCACTGCTTTGTGGATGCTGTGACACCGATAGCGCTCGTGAGATGGACCACCTGAAGGTACCACGCGTCTCCCGATCTCGGGGGACTATTTGAACGCCTGCTGAAGCGCGAGTTCATGACGCCCAATCAATCGTTCAACGCAGACCGGACGAAGCGTGTCGGCGCTACTTCAGCTCGGCCCAGGTCGCCCCGTGATGCAGTTCAACCGAGAGGGGAACACTCATCGGGAACGCCGTCTCCATCGCGTCTCGGATCACCCGCTCTGCGACCTCCACCTCGGCGGGCGGCGCTTCGAAAAGCAGCTCATCATGTACGGTCAGTAGCACCTGAGTTTCGAGATTGTTCGCCCGCAGAGCAGCCTCCACCTTGATCATCGCGATCTTGATGATGTCAGCAGCAGTCCCCTGGATCGGCGTATTCTTCGCAAGCCGCTCACCCAACGCGTAGGCGCGACGGCTCTCCGATTGAACCAGCTCCGGAATCGGACGACGACGCCCGATCATTGTCTCGGCGTAGCCGCGGGTTCGCGCCAACTCGATAAGCTCCTCCATGAACGGTTTCACACCCGAGATTCGGTCGAAATACTTGTCGATGTATTCCGTGGCCTCGGCCCGCGTGAGGCCGGTCTCGCGCGCGAGACGAACGGCACCCATCCCGTAGATCAGGCCGAAGTTGATCGCTTTGGCCGCCGCTCGTTGCTCCCCGGTTACCAGGGGCGCCGGAATCTCCAGCACTTCCGAGGCGGTGCGACGGTGGATGTCCTCCCCCTTGGCGAACGCATCGACCAGAACCGGGTCCTGACACATATGGGCCAACACTCGGAGTTCGATCTGCGAGTAGTCGCCGCCGATCAGTACCCAGCCTTCCCTCGGGATGAATGCCTCGCGGATGCGGCGGCCTTCCGCGGTTCGAATCGGAATGTTCTGCAGGTTTGGGTCTGAACTGGACAGGCGCCCGGTCGCGGCGACCGCTTGATTGAACGTTGTATGCACACGGCCCGAGTCCTCACGGACGAGGTTCGGCAGGGCGTCGACGTATGTCGACACGAGCTTAGAGATCTCGCGAAACTGTGCGACGAGAGGGATGATCGCGTGTTCGTCCCAAAGCGCCTCAAGCACGCTCGCGTCGGTGCTCGGGCCAGTCTTGCCCTTCTTTTTCACCGGCAGGCCGAGGTCCTCGAAGAGCACCGTGGCCAACTGGGCCGGTGAGTTAATCGTGAACTCGCGGCCAGCGTATGCGTAGATTTCGCTGGTGACCTCTTCGAGGCGCTGGTGAAACTCACTGCTCATCTTCCCCAGCCGCTCAGAATCGATGCGAATCCCGCGGGACTCGATTTCGCGCAGAATCTCTACGAGAGGCAACTCGACCTCGTCGTGGATCTTCTCGAGTTCACCCACCATCTTGGTCCGCAGCGCATCCGCGAGCCGGAGCACGGTATCCGACTGCTCGGCGGCGTAGGCCGCGACAGCGTCTACCGGCAACTCGCTCAGCCGACGCGCCTTTCGTCCACTCCCCGCAATCTCCGCTAACGCGGTCGGCTTACGTCCGAGAAACTCTCGCGCGAGGCCCTCCGAGTCCAACGTGCGCCGATTCGGATCCACCAGGTACGCGGCCACCATCGCATCAAATCTTACCCCGCGCAGCGTGATGTCTCGCGCAGCGAGAATATGTGCGATGCGCTTTGCGTCATGCAGGACTTTGGGAACGGTGGCGTCTTCGAGAAGCTCACGTAGTCCATTCAGAGCGACTTCCTCGCGCATCTGCCCTGCCATCAGGTCCATGTGGCCCAGTGGAAGATAAGCGCCCTTTCCTGGAGTATGGCTGAGTCCAAGACCCACCAAGTTGGCATCTCGAACGTCGCCCTCACCGACAAAGATGACGATCGTGGTGCGGCCGGCCTTCCGAGCGCCGGCAACCCAGGAACCAAGGGCCTCGACGGAAGTGATGGTAGACGAGGTTAGCTCCACTTCGGCTGGCTCTATCTCCGGTTCAGCCGATCCGTAGATCTCTCGGATAGCCGCAGGGAATCGACGGAACTCGAACTCATGACAGAGCGCATCGAATGCCTCAAAGTTGGGTGGAGTCAGCTTGAGGTCGGACCATTCGACGTCGAAGGGTACCTCGCAACAGATCGTCGCCAGCTCCTTCGATAGGCGAGCGTCCGCAGCAAAGTTCGTCAGGTTCTCCTTCCGTTTTTTGCCCGAGACCTTGTCGATGTTCTCCAGCACCCCTTCGACCGAGCCGAACTCTGCGATCAGCTTTCCGGCGGTCTTCTCGCCAATGCCCGGCACGCCTGGAATGTTGTCGGAGCTATCGCCAGCAAGGCCAAGTACGTCCGCGACTTGGTCG
>JBLHWZ010000323.1:0-6328 GCA_047629415.1 Bradymonadia bacterium
GCTCCCCGACCAGCGGCCCCTTAGGGTTCTACTCGTGACCCCAGGCAATCTCTACGTCGAGGCGCCGTTCATCTTAAACGAATCGCTGGAGGTCCAGACGATCACGCCCGCTGAGTACACAGCCCCAAATATGGGGGACCCGTCAGCCGGCTTCGATGTGACGGTCTTCGACCAGGTTACGCCCCCCATCGCGGACTCGGGGAACTTCCTCTACTTCTCACCCAGCGGAGAGTTTTCTCCATGGGTGATCGATGGTGATGTGATCGAGCCGATCATCCACTCGACACAGCGCAACCATCCGATTTTACATTGGATTTCCGGCATGAGAGATGTCAACATCGCACGCGCTCGACGCCTCGATCTCCAAGAAGATGATCGGGTGATCGCCTCGGCGATCGGCGGCGCACCGATGATCGTGGTGAGAGAAAACATGGCTCAGCGACTCATGGCCGTTGCCTTCGATATTGGCGACACAGATTTCGCTCTTCGGGTCGGGTACCCGGTGCTCCTGCTCAACGCCATCGACTGGTTTACGAGGGACTCATCGAGCCTGGTGGAAGCGTTCCATTCAGGCGAGACCTGGTTCGTGCCAATTGGCGACCGGAGCGTTGAATCGGTGCTGGTGACTCCTCCCCTCGGAGCTCCCTTCGAGGCGAACGCGTCAAACGGATTTGCGGTCTTCTACGGTGACCAGGTCGGCTTCTACTCGATTCAGCATGGTGACCAGACCACGCAGATTGCAGCCAATCTCGCCGACACTGACGAGTCGAGAATCGCCCCCATCGACGACCTGGCGCTGCCCGGCATTGACGTTGGCGATGAGCTCGAAGACGCGAGTCTCGATCTCGCCGTCGACCCTTGGATGATTCTCATCGGCGTCGCGTTCCTGCTCATCCTGGTAGAATGGTGGAGCTGGAACCGGAGGGTCACCGTATGAGTCCGAGACGAACAAGGGCGTTGGTCGGAGGCGCGGCATTCTGGCTCATCTTTGTGGTGGCCACCGCGCTACTCGTGCAGTGGCTCTACCAAACGGTCTGGGAGCCGCGACCCGAGATTCTCAGCTTCATGTTCCGCAAGCAGGAGATCAAACTCCTTCAGCCGTCGGCGCTGGTTCTCGCGGGACTCTTGCCGCTTGTGCCGGCTATCTCCTGGTTCACGCTCACCGACTTTGGCTGGGTGCAGAGGAGCCTGAACTCGCTCTTCCGAATCGCAGTACTAGGAGCACTGGTCTTTGCGGCCGCCCGACCATCAATTTCGCGTTTCGACAGCGACCTGTGCACGGTCTATGTCGTCGACGTCTCTGCTTCAGTTCCCGACGAGGTGTTGCTGGAGGCGCGAGAGGTCATTCAAGAAGGATACGACGCACGGGCTGGCAATCTGGTGCGGCTGATCACATTTGCCGCGCGGCCGAATATCGTGCCGATCGCACCCGGGCTGCAGAGGATTCCTCAGCTCGATCGATTCGAGGACGAGCAGGCAGGACTCGCCACCGACGCCGCTGCTGCCTTGCGACTCAGCTATGGTCTGTGCCCGCAGGACCACCTCAAGCGCGCCGTGCTGATTACCGACGGCAACCAAAACCGAAACGATGTGATCTCAGAGGCCGCGACGGCCGCGGACTTCGGGGTCCGCGTTTACACCCATGAGATCGACTTCGTTCCGCAGCCTGAGGTGCTGGTCCGTTCACTCGAACTCCCAGACACAATCGAGCTCTCCGAGCCATTCATGATGGTCGCCGAGATTTACTCGAACCGCGACACTACAGCCAGTTTCGATCTGTCGCAGAACGAGTTTAACGACATTCGCGGACGCGACATTGAGCTCAGCGAAGGAGTGAACCGTGTTGAGTTCACCGTGGAGGTTTACGAGCCGGGATTCCGCCGCTTCGAATTCCGAGTACGGCCAGACGAGGCCGACCGTTTCGACAACAACAACGTGTTCGTCCAGACAGTCGAAGTCGATGGGCGTCCCCAGGTACTCTACGTCGAAGGCGAGTCGCGCAGTAGCAGCTACCTGCAACGAGCCCTCGACCGCGATCGAAACGACCTAGCCAACTTTGATCTCGAAGTTCGCAGCCGCCACGGGTTCCCCAGCTCGGTCGAAGAACTCGCGAACTTCGACATGGTCATTATGAGCGATGTCGATGCTCAATACGTCTCACGCTCGGCGATGCGGGCCGTCGAGACCTATGTCCGGGACCTAGGCGGGTCGTTCATGATGGTCGGTGGAGAGAGTTCTTTCGGACCTGGCGGTTACGACAACACGCTCTTCGAGGAGATCAGTCCGGTGACGTTCGACATGGAGCGCCAACGCGACCAGCCCTCGCTCGCGATGATGCTCGTCATCGACCGCTCCGGCTCGATGGACGGACTCAAGCTGGAGATGGCAAAGGACGCCGCCAAGGCCGTTGTCGATATGCTCGGGCCGCAGGACTCGATCGGCGTCATCGCATTCGACACAGTCCCGAACACGGTCGTCCGCCTTCAACAGGCCAGCAACCGCGCCCGAATCCGCTCTGACATTGGTCGCATCGCTAGCGGTGGTGGCACCGACATCCTGCCGGCGCTAACCGAAGCCTACATCGAGCTCTCTACTCGGTCGGCTCGCCTCAAACACGTCATCGTCCTCACCGATGGGGCAGCTCCCTGGGAAGGCATCTCGGACATCACCAGCGCGATGCGATCCGAGGGGATTACGGTCTCGTCGGTCGCGGTCGGTAGCGACGCGGAACGCAGCTTACTCGAGATGATCGCCGAGCTAGGTGGCGGCCGGTTCTACGCAACAAACGATCCCAACAACATCCCGCAGATCTTCGTCCAAGAGACGGCCCTGGTCGCCCGTACGAACTTGATCGAGGAGCCATTTCGCGCAGTGCCCGGTCGACGCTCAGGAGCCACGCGAGGCATCAACTGGGAGAGCACTCCCTACCTACTTGGGTACGTGCAAACCCGAGCGAAGAGCCGCGCCCAGGTACTCCTCGAGACCGAACGAGGCGACCCTTTGCTCGCTCGCTGGAGACTCGGCCTCGGCCACGTGGGCGTCTTCACGAGCGACCTCAAGAACCGTTGGGCCGTTGAGTGGGTTCGGAGCAATATATACCCACAGTTCTGGGCGCAGACGGTCCGCGACATGATGCGCGTAGAGAGCGAAGAAGAACTCGCCATGCACACGGAGGTTCGCGAGGGAGTGGCTCGCATCACGGTGGACGCCATCAATGAGAGCGACCGCTTCATCAATGGGTTGGTATCGGCCATCCAGGTGACACGCCCTGACGGTACCGACGACGCAATCGAGCTTCGGCAGGTGGCTGCAGGCCGGTACCAAGCGGAGTACGAACTCTCCGACTACGGGCCGTACCTGCTGGAGGCACAACACTCACTGGACGGCGACTCGTTCGCCACCTCGTTTGGCTCGGTCACCTATCCCTACCCAGACGAATACCTCACGTTTGAGCCCTCCCGAGAGGTGGGGCGGCGGGCTGCAGAGCTCACAGGCGGGAGCATTGACCCCACACCTGGCGAACTGTGGGACCCGATGGGCGAGGAGATTGAGTACCGGCGCGAACTTTGGCCGTTCGTGCTCTTCGCCGCATTGGCGCTCTTCTTCGTCGATCTGCTCTTCCGCCGAATCCGTGTACTCTCGCGAAAGCCGGTACGTTGGAATCGAGTCGTCGGCGCGCGATGAAAACCTACTTCGTCTATGTAACCTGCGCTTCAATTGAGGAGGCGAAGACGATCGCGATGTCGGTCGTAGGAGAGCGTCTTGCAGCGTGCGCGAACATTATTCCGGGGATGGAGTCGATCTACTGGTGGGAAGGAGAGCTCGAACAGGGCAACGAGACCGTCCTCGTATTGAAGACTCCCCAGGACAAGCTGGGCCACCTCATGGGGCGCGCCACCGAGTTGCACTCCTACGATCTTCCTTGCATAGTCGCGCTCGAAATCGCCGATGCATCGCCCGAGTACCTCGCGTGGCTCGTTCGAGAGACGCGAGCGAATTCTGTTGTTGGCGACTCCACAGATTGATACGAGCGCAGCCCTCAATATGGCCCGTGACCGGGATGTTCTCTGTCTCCAAGAGAAGGTACGGGCCTCGACTGAAACAAAGCGCGTGAGATCGCGCGAACACGAAAATTGCCATGCATATCCGAGCCATCTTTGTCCTCGCTGCCTGCACCGCCCTCGCCGGATGCGCGAAGCCCGAACCCGTCAACATCACTGAAACAGGTACCCTCGCTGAAGGAGACTTGGTCCTCGAGGACGACTCCTCGCTCTACGACGAGTACACCTTCACCGCTGCAGCCGGCATGCGCATCGTTGTCGAAATGACGAGCGATCAGTTCGACGCCTACGTGCACCTAGCCGGACCCAACGATCTCCACGAACAGAACGACGACTTCGACGCCGCCGTCGGAACGAACGCGAAGATTGAGTACACAGCCGTTTCCAACGGAACTTACCGAGTTCTGGCGAATGCATTCGGTGCCCCTTCTTGCGAAGGCGAAGGCGAAGAGGAAGTCTGCGAGAACGTAGGCGACTACACGGTGACCATCGTTACGACCGCCGCAGAATAGACCTCGCCGCGGCGACGATCGGACCGCATCCATCGAGGGCCGTTCGTCGTTTTGACTACGCCACTTGATCCGAGTGCTCGAGAGCGCCAGACTCTCGTCACAACTTCCCTCTGAAGATGTCCGCACTTCTCGAAGCACTCAACATCGCGACGACGCTCGACCTGTTCCTCTCAGCGGTCGACTTTGCGGTTGTGTACCTTCTGATCTATCAGATTTTGGTGCTCATCCGCGGTACCAAGGCTGTTGGAGTACTCGTCGGCCTGCTCGTTCTGATCGTGTTCTACTTCGTCTCACGGGACGAGTACCTGGGCCTCTCGACCCTGCACTGGCTGCTGGATAAGTTCATCGGCTCGTTCATTCTCGTGATCGTCGTCCTCTTTCAGCAGGATATCCGACGGGCGCTCTCTTCGTTCGCAAAGAGCAGCCTCTTCTCGGGATTGACGGCGCAAGAAGGAGCGCAGCTTGTCGAGGAGCTGGTGCGATCCTGCACTAGCCTCTCGAGAAACAAGATCGGGGCACTGATCGCCGTCGAACGCGTCGGCGACCTCAGCCAGTATGCTGAGGAGGGAGTTAAGCTGGACGCTGTCGTCAGCAACGAGACTCTCTACGCAGTCTTCAATCCCGCCAACGCAAACCCACTCCACGACGGTGCGACCATCGTGCGCGGCGGCAGAATCTTGGCGGCTGGTTGCTTCCTTCCCCTGACCGCCAACCCGCGCGTCGACAAGGCACTCGGCACTCGGCACCGCGCTGCGATCGGACTGACCGAGGATACCGACGCAGCGGTGCTCGTAGTGAGTGAAGAAACCGGCGTGATCTCGGTCGCCCTCGGTGGGAAGCTCTCGCGGAACTTGGACGCGAACGCCCTCCGGAAGTTGTTACATGCCCTCTTGGGCAAGCCGGCAACCGCGAAGACTCCGGCTCAGCCAGCGACGGCGGAGGTCACCTGATGCATCCTACGTTCAATCGGAGGACGCCTTGTTAGGCAAGAACGGCCACCTCAAGGTCCTCGCGCTTACGTTGACCATTGTCCTGCACTTCTTCGTCCTCGCCGAGCAGGAGACCACGCGGGTGCTCACACTCGCAGTCGAGGTGGGATCGGTCCCGGCTGGTCACGTCGTTCTCAATGAGCTTCCCGATGTCCAAGTCACAATTCGCGGGAGCGCGCGCGGCTTTGCGCAGTTGGACGAGGACGAACTCCGACGGGTGGTCATCAATGTCAACGACGTCCAGGAACGGCGCCGGGAGATCCGACAAGCAGATCTGGGCCTCGCCTCTCATTTCGACGTCGAAGCGGTGTCACCCCGTTGGGTGGACCTTGTCATCGACGAACTTGTAGAACGTGAAGTACCGATCCGAGCGGTGATCCGCGGAACCCCAGCGCGCGGATACGAGGCAACGGATCCCACGGTGGATCCCGAGTTTGTCATCGTCAGCGCGCCGAGCTCCTACTTCCCCGACTTCGATGCGGTCTTCACCGAGGGCATCGACATTCAGAACCTCGACCATCCGTTGACTCAGGAAGTCGACCTCTCGATTCAGCGCCCGTACGTAACCTTCGCGGATGACCCGACCGTCAATGTGACGATCAACGTTGAAACTGTGATTGAGACCCGCACGCTCGAGGGTGTGGCTCTCCGTGTAGCCGGGCCTCAATCAGACCGGTGTTCAGTGGACGTGCATTCGATCGCAGTGACCGTCTCGGGCCCCAAAACCTTGGTCGACGCACTTGAGCCTCGCTCGATCTTCGCCACA
>JBLHWZ010000324.1:0-6312 GCA_047629415.1 Bradymonadia bacterium
CGTTCCTGATCTCGGTCGCGCTAACGTGGTCCCCATGCGCTACGACATCGACGCACTAGGTAACCGAAGCCCGGATGCCCTCCGCGCCTTCGACCGATTCATCGGCCCGGCGCTTGAGCGCTACTTTCACCCGGTCGTCCGGGGGATTGAGCGGATACCGAAAGGTGCCGCGCTCTATGTCGCGAACCACAACGGTGCGACGGTCACCCCAGACACGTTCGTCTTCTGCCACGAAGTGCTGAAGCACAGGACGATGGACGACATTCCATACGGCCTTGCCCATGAGATTCCGATTCAGGTTCCTGGGCTTCACCATCTGCTCGTCCCCCTCGGCGCGGTCCGGGCCAGCCACGAGAATGCGCGGCGCATCTTCGACTGCGGGAAGAAGGCGCTGGTCTATCCAGGCGGGGACGTTGACGCGATGCGAGCCTGGTCGGAGCGCAAACGAATCCTCTTCGATAGCCGAGTAGGCTACATCCGCCTCGCGCTGCGTTCGGGGGTCTCTATCGTACCACTGGTCAGCGCCGGCGCGCACGAAGTGTTGGTAGTGTTTCACCACGGCCGCGGGCTCGCCGCCCGAGTTCCGTTTCTGCGGCGATTCCGACTCAAAGCGTGGCCGATCTCTTTCACGATCCCATGGGGAATCACGATGGGCCCGATGCCGCCCTTCGTCCCCCTTCCGACCCGCATTTTCCAGGAACTTCTGCCCCCGATTCACTTTGACCGGAGCGGTGAATCCGCAGCGACCGACGCGCTCTGCGTCCGAGAGTGTGACGCCCGCGTCCGTGCCGCAATGCAGGATACGCTGACTCGCCTCTACGCAGAGCGCGACGGCGAGTAAGAGTCCCGATAGACACTCTTCGGGCACTTCGATAAGCCACGGGCCGACCACTGCCCGTGCGCCAAGGCCTCTCGATGCGCTGCTACCCCGCGCTCCTCATTCGGCTCGCTCTCCTGCTGACCGCCCTCGCTGTCCTCATTCCTGCGGCGCCGAGCCATGCCGAAACCGACGATGCCGCGTGGGATTGGATCAGCGAGGAGCCCTGGCCTGACGAGTGGGAGCTTGAGGATGTCATCGGGCATCCGGAGTTCGTCCGACTGACCTTCGACGGTCCCGGTGGCACTCAAACCGTAGAGATCACCGTCAGCCCTGATGGGGTGAAGAGCGAGACCATCGTGCAGCCCGCACCGGGCTCTTCACCACCGAGTGAGTTGATTGAGGAGGTGCGCCAACGCTGGTCCGACCGACCTGAGGAAGTCACGCCTGCCGCCTTCGATGGCCAAGGCGCCCCCGCCGGTACTCAACATCCGGCCCTGCTCTTCCTCGTGTTTCTCTTGAGCGCCGGCGTCCATTACCGGCGCCGCATCCGTTCTCCGGACCGGAGAACCTTGCTGGTTTTGCTCGCTGCGTTCAGCGCCGTGTTCACAGCTCTCACCTTAGTCGCGCCCCAGTCGCTGCTCTTCACCGACTCGCTGCGCGACCTCGCACTGGCGCAGGACTGCAACTCCCTCCTGTGCGACCGGGGCGCGCGAACGTCATTCGCGGGACTCTTCCAGGGCACCGTCTGGCCGCGCCTTCTTGGACTTCTCATGGCGGTGGGCGTCCCCACGGCAGCTCTCCTAACCGTTCTAAACAGCCTCAATAGCCTCTGCGTAGCGGTTGTGGCCGCGGTCGCGTACCGCCGCGGAGGAGCTGCGGCGGGCGCCGGTATCGGTCTGCTCGCGACTGGGTGTTTGTTCTACTTCGCTGCGGCTGGTCGACTCTGGAACCCAACACTCGTGCCCTCAGTGTCGCTGCTTGCCGCCGGCCTCTTGCTGGCGGCGCTTCGCTCAAAGAACTGGCGTGACTTCCTCTTCGTCGGCGCCGCCTCGTGGCTACTGGGAGAAGCGCATATCGTCGGTTTCGCGTTGGTTCCTGCTGCCTTGGCGACCGCGATCGCCCGAAGTGACCGACCCACTGTCGCCGCTCTCGCCGCTGTCTTAGGCGGGCTGGTACCTTACTGGCTCCTCTCGCCGGGAGCGGCAGCGGGCAATCTAGAGGTCATCGGCGCGACTCCCATAGTCGCTGTCTTCATCGCCGCGATTGGAGCCGGGCTCGTGCTCCGAACTCGGTCCCTTCAGAAGCTCTCGCCAACGCATTTCCTCGCCCTCATCGCGGGAGCGTTCGCTCTCTTGGCCCCGGCCGCGTGGCTAATCTTTGATGAACTCCAGCCACGCTACACGGGCCCCGGCGTTTGGTTCGCGTTGCTCGCTGGCGCTCTCTCGATCAGCGGCCGATGGCCCAGCGGAGTCGCGGCGGTTCTGGCGATCTTGCTGATTAAGATGACGCAGCCAACTTCTAGCCACGGCCTAACGACCGGCGACTCCGAAGTCGTTGAGGAGCTCGCAGAATATGGAGCCTACGCTGACCTGCTCTGGAGTCTGCATGCGGCCACTGACTACAGAGTCGCCGTCGCCGTCGGTGTGCTTGAGCCCGACGCAAACGTGGAAAACTCAGCCGCGGGAGTCACCGCGCTCTGGGTAAACGAAGCCCCCGGAGCAGAGTGGCGATGGATCCCTGCAGCGGAAGGTGGCTTCGCGATCCGCGCGTATGTGCCGTGGGTCCTCCGAGAAGGCTACGACGCATGCAGATACACGGGCGAATGCGAGACGTACGAGCCAACTCCGGCAGCCAACCACCTTCGAGTTTCATGGCGCACGGGCCGGCTCAACTCCGGTGAATCGGTGGACGGACAGCGCTTCCGTTTCCCGATCTCCGTGCCGACGGAGCAGCTCGATCAAAGCAGGGAGATCGTATTGATTCAGCCTTCCGGAGACCTCTGCCAGCTCCGAATCTCAGAAGTACTAGGACTGCCTTACGAGCGGCTCGATTCGGACGCCGTTCGCATCGATGGCATCGCCGCGTCGGGGACCCTTGAAATCGAGGCATCGGGCGAATGTGAAGGCCGCTTCGAAGGAGTTCCCCCCACGTGGGTCGAGGCCCCCGAGCTCACCACACAGATTCGTACTGCCGCACGCTCACAGTGACGCGAGTCCAGGTGCCCGCGTGCTGACGCCAACAAAACGCAGTAGCCCCAGGCCAGCGTTCACTGGCGCCCGGGGCTACTCAAGTCGAAGAGAGCGAGCCTGTTCAGGGCATAGGAAGCATGACCGCATCGATGACGTGAATCACGCCGTTCGAGCCGATAATGTTCGTCTCGATAATTAGCGAGCCGCTGATGCGCGCACCTTCCTCGTCCAATGCGATCGGAGCCTCCGACCCTTCCAGCGTAGTGAGGCTCGTCTCCGCGACCACATCCCCAGCATAGAGTTTGCCTGAGACGACGTGGTAGAAGAGGATCTGCGTCAGCGCCGGGATGTCGCCGAGCAGAGCCGCAACGGTGCCCTCTGCGAGCGCATCGAAGGCGGCGTCAGTCGGCGCGAAGACCGTGACCGGACCAGGCTCGACCAGAGCGAGCTCAAGGCTGGCGGCCGTGACTGCTGCAACCAGCGTCGAGAAGCGAGGGTCGGCAACCAGGACGTCCACAACGTTGCCCGGCGGAATCAGCACGGCGTCGATGACGTGGATAATGCCGTTAGCGGTCGGCACATTAGTGGCAGAGATGAGCGCTCCTCCAATGAAGGCACCCTCCTCCGTGACGGTGATCCCGACGTCGGTGCCCAAGAGCGTCTCGAGCGCTTCCCGAGCGACGACATCGGCCGCAACCAGCTCCTCACCGATCACGTGGTAGAGGAGGGTTTCCGTCAGCGCCGGAATGTCGGCAAGTAGAGCCGCAACGGTGCCTTCTGGGAGCGCATCGAAGGCGGCGTCGGTCGGCGCGAAGACCGTGAGCAGCACATCGGGGGCAGCCAGCGTCTCGGTCAGACCTGCTGCCTCGACTGCCGCGAGCAAGGTCGTGAATGAGCCAGCCTCGTTGGCGACATCGATGATCGTGGCGGGCAGCGGCGGCGTCATCACAGCGTCCAGCACGTGGATGATTCCGTTGTTCGCAGCGATGTCAGTGGCGCTGATCGGTGCACCCGCGATGGTTGGCGGGGCGGCGGCGGCGTCGACGACGGCATCGAGCCCAGCCAGCGTGGGGATCGAGTCGGCGGCGAGCACTTCAGCCGCTGTGTAGGCCTCTCCGACAACGTGGAAGAGGAGCAGGTCAGCCAGCGCATCGGTGTCTTCGAGGAGCTCAGCGAGCACGCCCTCCGGAAGCGTCTCGAAGGCATCATCAGTCGGCGCGAAGAGCGTAAAGACCGCGTCTAGATCGGAGAGGGTCTCCGTCAGACCGGCCACTTCGATGGCGGTAAGCACGATCGAAAACCCACCGGCTTCCGCAGCAATCTCGAGCACGGTTTTGGGGTGCTCAATCGTCATGACGCCATCCAACGAGTGGATGATGCCGTTGTCCGCGGCGATATCGGTGACACCGATGGGCGCGAGCCCGATGGTGGGAGGCGTCGCTTCACCGTCGACCGTGGCAGCGAAGCCCGACACCGTTGCTACAGACCCCAACGCGAGAACTTCACCCGCGGTGAGAACCTCTCCGGAGACATGAAAGAGCAGCAGCTCGGTTAAACGAGGGACGTCCGCAAGAAGAGCCTCAACTACTCCGTCAGGAAGTGCAGCGAACGCAGCGTCCGTGGGTGCGAAGACCGTGAACTCGGCATCAAGGTCCGCGAGTGTCTCGGTAAGACCGGCAGCCTCCAGCGCATCCAAGAGAGTCGTGTAGTTGCCTGCCGCCGTCGCGACGTCGATGATCGAGCCGAGCGCAGTCTCCACCGTCGGAATCGTCATGACCGCATCGAGAACGTGGATGGCGCCGTTGTCCGTCTGGATGTCGGTGGCGCTGATGGGGGCGCCGGCGATCGTTGGGGGAGTCGCCTCGGCGTCTACCACGGCCTCAAAGCCCGCGAGGGTCGTGACTGAGTCAAGAGCGAGAACGGCCCCTGCTGAAAGTTCCTCACGCGCGACGTGGAAGAGGAGAAGTTCGGTGAGCGCGGCGGCATCGGCTAAAAGAGCGTCGACCGCACCGTCAGGAAGCGCGTCAAACGCAGCGTCAGTGGGCGCAAAAACCGTGAAATTCCCGTCGAGGTCGGCGAGCGTACCGGTAAGGTTTGCAGCTTCAACTGCCGCCAACAGAGTCGTGAAGTTTCCGGCCGCGGTGGCAACGTCGATTATCGTGTTCGCCTCCGGCTCTTCCGCTGGAGGAAGTAGCACACGGTCGATGATATGAATGACCCCGTTCGATGCAGCGATATCAACTTCCTGAATCGTGGCGTCGTTCACCATCACGGTGTCACCGTCCACGGTCACCCTAAGGTGACCACCGAGCAGTGACGCGAGAGTCGCGCTGCCAACGACAGCCACGCTGTCCATTTCGCCCGGGACGACGTGATACTGAAGCACCTCCGCTAGGGCGTCTGGATCATCGATGAGCCCCTGCAGAGCGCCGTCGGGCAGCGCAGCGAAAGCATCGTTGCTAGGCGCAAACACTGTAAAGGAACCCTCGCCCGCGACGGTGGCGGTCAAGTCAGCGGCCTCAAGCGCGGTCACGAAAGTAGCCAGCTCCGCCCGGGACACGGCGACCTCGGCAATGGAAGGCTCGATGACGGGCTCAACGACCTCCTCGGGATCAGTGTCGCAGGCAACGAGGGCGAGTGAGGACAGAAGCACTGCGATGCCGACGAACTGACGAGACAGGCTGGATAGGGGCGACACACTCATCAGGGACTCAGCAAAAGGGGCGTGGGTGGAAGCACACAGTCGCGATGCAGCTTTGCTCTCAAGTTGTTTGCTCGCAACCACACACGCCGCCGTTTGATGGACCCCACGGCCCTCGCCGACGTTGGAGAACGCGTGGTCGAGATGCGGTTGCATTCGCCGGGGTGCGCAGAATCCGCACATGGGCTCTTTCTCGACCGCCAACGGACCGTTCTCGGTCGCGGTGCGTGCGGCTAGTGGACGACCACTCGCGGTCGCGGCGCACCAGACCACTGCGCGACAGCTCTCGGAACGGGCAAGCAAGACTGCCGCACGACGGCTCTCGGACCGGGCAAGCAAGACTGCTGCACGACGGCTCTCGGACCGGGCAAGTGAGACTGCTTCACGACGGCCCGCGAAAATACGGTTGGCTCAGTTCTCGCCGAGGTCACGAGGAAAAGTGTGGCTTCGAACGCCCCGCTCGCCGGTCGAAGTCGGCCATTGAGACTGAGTGCGTTTAACGGGAGTGAGAGTGCCGTCGAGAACTGGCTCTGAGACTGAGTGGGTTTAACGGGAGTGAGAGTGCCGTCGAGAACTGGCTCTGAGACTGAGTGGGTTTAACG
>JBLHWZ010000325.1:0-6306 GCA_047629415.1 Bradymonadia bacterium
AACATCCGCGTCTTCTCGCCGCTTAGTGAGGAGTTCGGATACATGTCGCGCGGTTTCGACGGCGGCTTCTCTGGCCTCGTTCTCCCGTACACCGGTGAGTATCGGCTCACGGCCGGCGCCTACGACTCGATGGACTACAACTACACCGTCACGATTCGAAACGCGCAGGCGCCGGCTGTTGTGGACTCGGTTCCGACCGAGGTCGGAGCGACCATCGAGGGTACGCTCGATGCGGACGACATGTTGGACTCGATGCGCGGCGCATACGCGGACTCGTACGTCTTTAACGTCGATGAGCCCGCGCTGATCGTGATCACGATGACCTCGGAGATCGTTGACGGTTACCTCCAGCTCTTCAGCGGAACTGAACTCGTGGCGTCGAACGATGACGCGGTCGGCCTCAACCCGGCGATTCGGCAGTTCCTTGTCGCGGGCGAATACCGTATTTCGGCAACGCAGTTCTCGATGGCTGAGGGCGATTATACGCTCTCAATCGCTGAGGCGGCCATGGAGCCGCTCGTCGTTGAGTTCATCGCTCCTGGCGACCACGTCGCGGGCCATCTTTCGCAGTCCGACACTCCGTCGATTATGCTCGGAAGCTCGGCGGACTACTACCGGATGGAAGTTGGTGCGGGGCAGGTCTTCACGCTGACTATGACCAGCGAGTCGATCGACTCGGTCATCGCTGTCATCGACGAGTTCGGCGAGCAGATCGCCCTCAATGACGACTCGGGTGACGGTTCTTTGAACTCCCACCTCGTCGTGGTCCCCCCGACCTCCGGTGTGTTGACCATCGTCGCCGGTGGCTACGACTCTCGTGAGGGAACGTATGAGCTCCACGTCGCCGAAGGCGCTATCGACGCCGCAGTCGGGCCGGCTCAATGAGTGTTCGTCCACTGATTTTCGTCTCCAACGACGACGGTTATTCAGCCAAGGGAGTTCAACTCCTCGCCGAGGCTCTTGAGCCTCTCGGTGAGGTCTGGGTGGTCGCGCCGGAGCGTGAGCGTTCGGCAAGCAGCCACGCGATCACGCTTCACAAGCCGTTGCGCATCAAGCGAATCGCCGACCGTCGCTTCTGGTGCTCGGGCTCTCCGACCGACTGCACCTACGTAGCGTTGAACTCGATCGTTCCGCGCAAGCCGGACCTGATGGTCTCGGGAATCAACCATGGTCCGAACCTCGGTGACGACGTGACCTACTCCGGCACGGTCGGTGCCGCGATGGAAGGCACGCTTTTGGGCGTCCCGTCGATCGCGACGAGCCTCACCGGGATCGAGGGTCGGCCGGACTTCACGGGCGCACTGGCACTTGTCACCAGCCTCGCGCGCGACGTGCTCGAGCACGGGCTACCTGAACATATTCTTCTCAACGTGAACGTGCCATGTGGCTACGACGCGACGAAGGGAATGCGGGCTACCAAGCTCGGCCGACGCCATTACGGCCGCGAAGTCGAAGAGCGCGAGGACCCACGTGGCAAACGCTACGTTTGGATTGGCGGCACGGAGGCTGTCTTCATCGACTCGCCCGGTTCCGATGTGAACGCAAACCAGGACGGAATCGCATCCGTCTCTCCCATTTTGGTCGACGCCACGGCGTCGTCATTCGTGCCTCAGCTCGCCAGCTGGGGCTCGGTCTCAAACGTATAGAGCTGCCGTGTCGTTGCAAGATACCCTCAAGTCGCTGATCCTGGATGTTCCCGGATTTCCCGCTCCTCCCGTGGTGTTCAAGGACATCACCCCGTTGCTCCAGGACGGCGGCGCGTTCAACGCGCTGATCGAGCACTGGGTCGAGCGCTACAAGGGCGAAGCGGTGACCCAAGTCGTCGGCATTGAGTCGCGCGGGTTCATCTTTGGTGCCGCGCTGGCCGCGCGAATGGGTGTCGGCCTGACGCTGATTCGAAAGCCCGGCAAGTTGCCTCGCGAGACGGTTTCCAGAGAGTACGCGCTTGAATACGGCACGGACGTGTTGCACATCCACAAGGATGCGCTGACGCCCGATGATCGCGTTCTCATCATCGACGATGTGCTCGCCACCGGCGGAACGGCCGCCGCAGCGATCGAGCTTGTGTCCGCGTCGGGCGCTACGGTCGTGGAGACCACGTTCCTGATGGAGCTGGATTTCCTCGGTGGCCTCGCGAAGCTCGGCGAGAACGCTGTCTACTCGGTCCTGCACTACTAGGGCCCAGCGAGGTCGGGGCTGCACCTAATGGTGCAGTTCTTTCCTCGCGACCAGCGAGTTTGCTCCTAGGCTGAGAGCACCATCGCGTCGTCGAGTTGACCCCTTTGGGGCGCAACTCAGCGCGCGTTGTTTGGTCGGATTGCGGGAACCCGAAGCCCTCCAGCGGGAGGGCTTCGAAGATCGCGCGGAGCTCGTCGGGGGTCGACGATATCGCCGGAAGGATATCGACGCCCGACGTCGTAGGGGCAGGGCGTAGCTGCCATGCCGACGAACCGACTTGGTCCTCGGCAGGCGGTAGCCGGTGGGGGCCTAGTCGAACTCGAGTGGCACGCCGTCGATCAGGATGTCTCCGTACTTGCCGTTGAACTCTTCGGGAGCGATGCGTCCGTCGCGGTCGCTGTCCATGTCGCCGAAGACTTCGGTGCACTGGTCGCTTGCGGGGCTGCCGTCTTCGTAGGCACCGCAGAGTTCGGCGACCGCGAGGGTTTCGGTGTGCTCGTCTTCGACCGCTTCTCCTGTTCGCCGGAGATCCGTGTGGGTCGGGTTCACGGTGTCAGCGGATCGCTGTAGATCCGTGTGGGTCGGGTTTACCGTCTCTTCTAACCCTGCATTCTCGCGTTCTGCATCACGGGCCGATGCCGTGTCGGGCGCGACGGACGCAAGGAGGAGTGTAGCGAGGATGAGAATTGCTCGTGTCATGGTTACCCGGAGGCTGGGGAGTTATCTGTTGCCGAACCGGCGTGTGTAGAGCCGCTCACGAGCGGCGGTTATTCGCATCCGTGTCGAGAAAACCCCGAAGGGGTCGCACCGCAGCTACCAGCCTTTGATGCTCGTGAACTGTGAGCATCCTGTTCACTTCGTTGCCGAATCGGCAAGCGACTTGATCAGTCTAGGGGGGCGACCAGGACACGATCGAGCCGGAACTGGATGTCCTGGGCGGCCGCGCGACGATCAGCGTAGAATGCTGTCTACTCGGTTCTAAACCACGCGGATCCATCGAGGTCGGGCTGCGCCTAGCGGCGTAGCGCGTTCCTCGACACCAGCGAGTCACCGATCGCCAGGTAGTCAGCTCCTAGCCGGACGAAGCTGGCGACGGCTTGGCGTGGCGTCATCACGATGGCTTCGCCGCCGGTGTTGAACGAGGTGTTCACGACCATCGGTACACCGGTGGCCCGGTGGAACGCTGAGATGAGCGCGTGGTAGCGAGGATTGGTGTCGGCGTGCACGGCCTGTGGTCGCGTTGACCCGTCGTCGTGCACGACCATTGGGATCTCCTCACGTTTGTCGTCCCGAACGTTGACCGCGAAGAGCATGAAACGGCTGTCCCAGGGGTCCTCGAACCACTCGCCTTCGTGGCCAGCGAGAATGGACGGACCGAAGGGGCGCCACGCCTGGCGGCCCTTCATCAGGTTGACGCGATCTTTGAGTTCGGCCCGTCGCGGATCTGCCAGGATGCTCCTGCCTCCGAGGGCGCGCGGTCCGAACTCCATACGGCCTTGGAACCAACAGATGACCTGTCCCTCAGCGAGCAGCTCGGCAGCGGTGGCGGAGATGTCGTCAACGCGGGTGTGGGGGATCTTGAACCGGCTGAGTTCGCGATGCACGCCCTCGTCGCTCCAGGCAGGTCCCCAGTAAGAGTGTTCGGCGTTGATTCGTGCAAGCCGCCCGGTTAGCTCGCGGTCCGCGAGGAGTGCGGCCCCGATTGCGGTGCCGGCGTCGTTCGCGGCGGGGGGCACCTCCATCGCTTCAATGCCCAACGTGCGGCGCAGGTAGCCGTTCATGCGGCAGCTGAGGCCGACGCCTCCGGCGATCGCGAGGGGAGCGCCTGGGGTTCTCCGCTGCTCGATGAACATCCGGACCGTGCTTTCGAGCGCGCGCTGCAGGCTCGCAGCAAGGTCGCGATGTCGCTGCTCGATTGGCTGGTCCCTCGTGCGACGCCAGCTGGCGTAGCGGTGCATTGCGGTCCACTCGGAGAGCAGCAGGGAGCCATCCTCTCGCAGAGAGAGGATGTCGGAGAAGTCCTCTGTGGGCTCGCCGAGCGCGGCGAGCGCCATGGTGGAGCCTTGTCCGTGAGTGCCGAACCCGAGCGCCTGGGTGATCGTGTCGAAGACGCCGCCGACGGACTTGTCTGGGAAGAACGGAGTGGCGTGAGTCAGCTCGATCTCATCGCCGTCTGCGCGGTACCAACTGAGGGTTTCGAAGTCTCCGTGCCCGTCGATGACGAGCAGGTCCGCTGAATCCCACTCGGTCATCCCGTAGGCGGAAGCGGCGTGGCACAGGTGATGCGGGGCGAAGACCAATCGGCCGGACCGGTGCACCTTGAGGGGCCGCTCAATCGAGTCGTGGCTGAACGAGTGCCGCATGCGGTGGGGCATCCCGTTCATGCCAATCAGATCGACATCTTCGAAGCTGAGGCCGGCCATGGAGAGCACGGATTTGATCGCGTGCTTCGGCCAAGCCGCGTCGAGCGGCAGGGTCGGGTCCGATGCCAGGGACGCGCCTGGCCGTCCGGGCGCCTTGTATCGATAGTGCCGCTCTCGAACGAGTCGCTCTTCTTCGACGGCTGCGACCAGCTCACCATCGACCATCAGCGCGGCTGCGTGCTCCATCAGGGTGACGGTGGCCAGCCCAAGAACGACGCGAGGTTTTGCCAGAGTGAGAGGGACAGACGGGAAGGGCGAATGAGTCGGAAGCGCAGCAGCGGAGTCGAGGAGTCGTGAGAGGGTGGGGCCGGCGACCCGCGCGTGTTCGTTGTCGACGGGGTGGATGGCGTTGGTCGGGCAGAACTCGCCGCAGATGTGGCACGAGACACAGGCGCTGGCGTTGAGCGTCAGCTCGCCGTCAACCAGGGCGAGGCAGTCGGCCGGGCAGAGGTCGACGCAGTCTCCACAGCGATCGCAGAGCGCGTCTTCGATAAGGATTGGGTCGGCTGAGTCGCTCGCTCGCGCGAAGAGAGGACGTGTTGCGGACTCTGGCTGCAGGCCCTGAACGGTGATGTTGTTTGCTTTCACCGCGGCGCGGTCGCGTAGCGCTGACGTCACGCTTGCGAGGGCTTCGGCGTCATCACTGGCGAGCAGGACATCCCCGACCTGTCTGGTGTGGCCGAGCGCAGAGAGGGCCAGCGTGGCCGCTCCCATAGCGTCCTCCGAGCCGACCCAAAGGGTGCAGACGAGACGTGGGTCTGGAGCGAAGAGGCGGGGGCCAACGAGGCCTTCGACAACCTCCAGTACCGCGTCTGGAAACTCGTTCGAGACAACCGGCGTCATCATCGCCAGCACGGTCTCTGTGTCCGCGCTGTCTTTGATCGTGACACGTGCCGAGGTGCGGCTGGGGGACTGTGTGAATTCGTAGCCAGCGATGGGGAACGCGGCGAAGAGTTCACGCAACTCGCTGGCGTCGACGATGTCCCCGTCGGGGAAACGAAGGCCGACGTCTTTGGCAGAAGGGTCGTTCATGGCGTTGAGCCTACTGCCGTTTGAGCCGAGACGGTAGATTCGGCGCAGAGCGTCTGCGAATCCTCCTCGGGGTCGCCGAGGCGCGTTTAGAGGGAGCGCTAGTCGTTTAGGCAGAGCTCGCTGCAGCCGTCTTCCGGAATCATGTTTCCGTCGTCGCACTGCTCGCCAGCATCACTCGTCCCGTTACCGCAGGGTGTCGTGCCGGCGGTCACGACGCGTCTCAGCCAAACCCGCTGGTAGGCGTCTGACGTGGTTGTCACGCTGCCGCACCATCGACCTGTCCTCAGTTGGCTGCTGCGATACCGCGAACACATTCGTTGATGATCGAACCCATCCTCGGCTCTTGAGCACACATTGCCTGTGGCCGCTTCTGGCTGAAGCCCCCAGCCACTGCCGCCGTTCCAACGCCAATCCACCCCGTTGGCCGTGCCGCCGTTCAGGACGGTGCTCCGCGGACCATCTCCAGAGTGGCGTCGCCTTCGAGTCGGCACTCCTCTTCGAGGCCGGCACAACCGTCGCGCAGCGAGAGCACACCGACATGGTCGCGCGCGGTCAGTTCAATATCGTACTGACCGTCTCGGGAGCGGTGAAGAGCACGGTGTAATCGCACGCGCTCGAATCGCCAGCGCACTCTGGTGCTGCGAGGCCGTCTCCGTTGTCGCACGTGTTGCCA
>JBLHWZ010000326.1:0-6267 GCA_047629415.1 Bradymonadia bacterium
CGCGACCCCGATCGTATCGGCCATTCCATTGGATGGATGTTGCAAATGATAATCATGTTCATTTGAAATAGACTGAGCTAGGGAGCGCCATGAGCAACCAACAGAGAACTGGTCCCCTACCCGTCTCTTCCGCACGGCTGGCGTCCCGCCAGCCCGCTCAGCCCAAACGCGAGAGTCGTCGGCTCCCATGAGCACACCTCTCGTTCAATTTCTCTCTGATCCGAGATCATGAGCTACGCTAAGACCCCGTTCAGCCTTCTCTCCCTCGCGCTTCTCCCCGCACTCGGCCTGACCACCGCCTGTAGCGACGAAGAAGAGAGCGCCTCAATCCCTGCAATCGCTGACGACGCGCTCGTCACCTACGCCGACATCGTCCGCGCGTCGTACGCCGACTCTCTCACGTCCGCCACCGCCCTGGACGCCGCGCTCGATGCCTTGGTCACTAACCCGACGGAGGCAACACTTGCCGACGCTCGCGAAGCCTGGCTCGACTCCCGCGAACCGTACCTTCAAACGGAGGTCTACCGCTTCTACGGGGGTCCGATCGACAACGAGAACGACGGGCCCGAAGGCCTCCTGAATGCCTGGCCGCTCGATGAGGCCTTCATCGACTACGTACAGGGCTCGCCAGATTCCGGCATCGTGAACGATCCAAGTACCGAGATCACAGCGACCGCGCTTGAGGGTCTCAACGAGCAGGGTGGCGAGAAGAACGTCGCCACCGGCTACCACGCCATCGAGTTCCTTCTCTGGGGCCAGGATTTCAACGCAGACGGACCAGGCGACCGTGCGATCACCGACTACGTCGACGCCACCAATGCCGATCGGCGTGCGAACTACCTCCAGACCACCAGTGAATTGATGCTCGGGCATCTTGCTCAGCTTGACGCTGCCTGGGACAAAGACGTCGCTGGCTCCTACGGCGCAGAGTGGGCGGGGTTAGACCGAGACGAGGGCGTCACACGTATAATGACCGGAATGATCATCCTCAGCGGATTCGAGACCGGGGGCGAACGACTGCAAACTGCTCTCGACTCCGGCGATCAGGAAGATGAGCACTCGTGCTTCAGCGACAACACACATCGCGACATGGTTCAGGATGTCCGCGGAGTTAACAATGTTTGGCTCGGGGAATACGCCGCTCTCGACGGCTCCGCAGTGTCCGGCCCCGGACTCCAGGACGTCGTTGCGGCCTCCAACTCAGACCTCGCGGCATCCATCACTTCGCAAATCGCTCAGAGTCTAGCACTCGCCGAAGCCCTGCAACCGCCATTCGACAACGAGATCGCGCTCGCCAACACCGCGGGACGGGCGCGCGTCCTCGCGCTGATTGAGTCTCTCCAGGCTCAGGACGCATTGCTCGAGGAGGCGTTTATTGAGTTCGGACTCGACGTTCCCGTAGCCGAGTAAGAGGAGATCTGACCATGCGGTTCCTCGCTCGAAAGCTACCCCTGATCGCTCTCGCACTCAGCGGCGTAACCTACGCATCTTGCGCCGAAGACTCCCAGAGCGCCGTCGAGCAGGGGGAGTGGCTTCCGGGCGGGGACACCACCAACACGCTCTTGCTCGGGACGAATGCGTTTATTCGGCACGCCTCGAACATCACCGCGGAGAATGAGCGCATGTTCTTCACGGGAAACAGCTTCTTCAATGACCCGTGGGTCGAGGCGCCGTCGAGCACACAAACGCGTGACGGCGTTGGCCCGCTGTTCAACGCCCGCTCCTGCGCTGCCTGCCACTTCCGAGATGGCCGCGGCGCGCCGCCTGCTGATTAGGATAGTGCCTTCCTCGGCCTCTTGATCCGACTCAGTATACCAGGCGAAGACGCAGTTGGCGGACCCCTCCCTGATCCTCATTACGGAGGGCAATTGCAGCCATTCGGTAATCCTGGCGTACCGGTAGAAGGCACACCGAGGGTGACGTACGAAGAGGTTGCTGGGCAGTACCCCGAAGGCGAGACCTACAGCCTCCGGCGACCAGTCTACACGTTCGATGACATGGGTTACGGGCCTCTGCACGACGAACTAATGTTCTCGCCGCGGGTGGCCCCCCAGATGATCGGGCTAGGCCTCCTTGAGGCGATTCCCGAGCTTCGACTGCTTGAACTCGCCGATCCCGACGACGCAGATTCGGATGGAATCAGCGGTCGCGTGAACATAGTCTGGGACGTCGAGACGGAGTCGATGGCGATCGGACGGTTCGGTTGGAAGAGCGAGCAACCCACCGTCCGTCAGCAAACCGCCGGAGCCTTTCTTGGAGATATGGGGCTGACAACACCACTCTTCGCGAGCCAAGATTGCGCGGAGGTCCAGAGAGAGTGCGCCGACGCCGAAACTGGAGGCACACCGGAAGTGGAACCGCACCTCTTCGAGCGAGTGGTCGTCTACAGTAGCCTGCTCGCAGTCCCGGTGCGGCGTGATTGGGACGACCCGGACGTCCTAGCGGGCAAACGTTTGTTCCGCGACACTGGCTGTGCCTCGTGCCACGTTGCGTCACACGTGACAGGCCCACACTGGCTCGAGGAGACATCCAATCAACTGATCTGGCCCTACACCGACTTGCTTCTGCATGATATGGGCTCAGATCTCAGCGACAATCGCCCCTCTTTCGACGCCACAGGGGACGAATGGCGGACTCCGCCCCTGTGGGGCATCGGACTCTTCGAGGCGGTGAACAACCACCAATTGCTGATGCATGACGGACGCGCCCGGGGCGTCGCCGAGGCTATACTTTGGCATGGTGGCGAGGCGGAGGATTCGAAAGACGAGTTCATCAACCTCTCCCGTGCGGACCGCGCCCTACTCATTCTCTTCGTCGAGACCCTATGAATCCCTCCCGACTTCCGTCCAACGTCGGTGCAGCGCTGATCGCCGTGTTCGTCTTGGCCGCTACAAGCAACTGCGACTTCGAGGAGAGCCAGGGCATCGAAGCGGACTTCACCGAGTCGACGATCTCCCAGATCATCGTCCCCGGCTACCAGAAATTCGAGGACTCGGCAGAGGGAGTTCGTGGGTTAGTAGCCGCGCTCTGCGATGCACCTTCGACGCACACCGCCGATGCTGCGCGAGCTGCGTGGTCTGAGGCTCGCGGAGACTGGAAACACCAGCAAGCGTTCGCCTTCGGACCTTACCGGGAGTTTCCGGCGAGGTTCGGATTCAATATCGACCTCTTCCCGCCACGATACTCAACGATAGACGAGTTCTTGGCCCCGGGGCAGACAGTAACCGCGACAGAGATCGCGACGATGGGAACCACTGCGCGAGGTCTGCCAGTTCTTGAGTACCTCCTCTTCGGCGGAGACATTGTCGAGGATTCGGGGCGCTGCCAAGTAGCCCTCGCGGTCGCCGAAGACCTAGCCAGCCTCGCCGGAGCCATGGCGGCCAGCTGGGCCGATCCGCAAGAAGGCTACGCCGCTCAGCTCCTGAACGGTGGCGGCGACTTTGGGAGCACGCATGCCCTCTTCGCGGAGGTGCTGAGCCGCCTCGGATTTACAGTGGAAGACATCCGAAGAGACCGGCTCAATGCGCCGCTTGGAGAAGACGACGCGAGCGCAGCTCCAGAGTCGGTAGAGTCCTGGCCAAGTGGCCGATCGCTCGCAGACATTCGAGACAGCCTCAGAGGCGTCAATGAGGTCTTTGAAGGCGCGGCGCCTGATGGAGTCGGATTGACTGATATGCTGGAGTTTCGCCGACGCGCTGACACCGTTGGCGCCTATCGCGGCGCCTACGCTGACGTGCTCGTCAAACTTGCCGCAGTTCCCGAACCGCTCTCCGATTCAATACTCTATGAACGACATACGATCGTCGCGCTTGAAGCGTCCCTAGCGGAGCTGCAGCGCGTCATTCAGGTCGACATCGGCAATGTGCTCTCCGCCAGCTTGACTTTCAATGATGCAGACGGCGACTGAGCGGCTTCCCGCTGCCGCAATAACAGGCGGGAACACGAGCACGAGGCAAACACGAACGGTGGCCGTTCGGGGCTTCCTGGAGAGGCCACTCGACGCGGCAGGCTTGGGAGTGTTTCGAATCCTGTTCGGCGTAACCATGCTCTTCTCCACCGTGCGCTTCGTAGCCAACGGTTGGGTCGAGACGCTCTTGATCGAGCCGGCCTTCCACTTCAGCTACTTCGGCTTTCGTTGGGTCGCGTTGCCTGAGGGAGCCTGGGTCTACGGACTCTTCGCGCTGATGGCGGTGTCGGCCGTGCTTCTCGCACTGGGCGTTATCTCTCGAGCCTCAGCGCTGGTCTACTTCCTCGCTTTCACCTGGGTGGAGTTGGGCGAGAAGGCGCTCTATCTTAACCACTACTACCTCGTGAGCTTGCTCGCGCTTCTGCTCGCGTTCCTCCCGTGCGACCGCGCCTACGCGCTCCGGCCCGCAGGTCGCGAGCGGACAGTTCCAGCCTGGACGTACGGGCTTCTGCGCACACAGATCGGCCTCGTCTATTTCTTCGCCGGCCTCGCCAAGCTGAACACGGACTGGCTCTCGCGTGGCGAACCCTTAGCGACGTGGCTCTTCGGTCTATCGAGCCTGCCGATGATGGGCCCCCTCCTTGCGCTGCCTTCAACGGCGATCGCCATGAGCTGGGCGGGGATGCTCTATGACCTCACCATCTGGATCGGGCTCTCCTACCGTCCAACGCGGCGCATCGCCTTCGTCACCGTCATCGCCTTCCACCTTACCGTTGGCGCGCTCTTTCCGATCGGTGTCTTCCCGTGGGTGATGATCGGGGCGGCCACAGTCTTCTTCGACCCCTGCTGGCCCCGGAGATTCCTCGGCTCCGGCGACCGAAGACCGGTCCCCGCGGCCTCCGCGCTCCCGGCTCGGCCGAGGCTATGGCCAGCCCTCTGTGTCTTGTGGCTCGCCGTGCAGTTCCTCCTCCCCGTTCGACACACACTATACCCCGGTAACTCGAACTGGACCGGCGAGGGGTTTCGATTCGCCTGGCGCGTCATGCTGGTTGAGAAGACTGGCCAGATCGAATTCCGCGTCGTCGAAAGCGGCAGGGAACACACGGTCTACCCATGCGACGAACTCGCACCATTCCAGTGTCGAGTCCTCCCGTGGGAACCCGACATGATCCTGGAGTATGCGCATCACATCGCAGAGACCTCAGAACCGGAAACGGCGGTGTACGCAGACGCTTGGGTGTCGTGGAACGGACGGCCATCGGCGCGACTCCTAGACCCCGAAATAGACCTAGCGAGCGAGCATTCCACGCTGCTACCCGCACAATGGATCGTGCAGGTACCGAAGCCCTAGCCGGAGTTCTCCGGACTCCATTTTCGATCCGAGGGCTAGCAGTATCTGGGCTGGCGCGCCGAGCTCTGGACGTCGCCCCGAAGTAGACCTAGCGAGCAGACCTAAGGAGTCAGGTCGCGCCAGACCCGAACCGGAGTCGTCAGGGGCGAAGCCGTCGACCACCATGTAGATCCGATCGCCCGCGTCGAGGCTCACTGTCGTTTGCCACTCTTCGTTCCCCATGGGGGGCAGCTGAGAAGCACTGTCTCCAGCGAACAGATGTCTTCTAGCAGGATCACCTGGCGTGCATCGACTGCAGGCTCCGACGGCCCCAGCACGATCACGCAGTCTCCGGCGGTTGGAGCGACAAAGTCGAGAGCGAACTCGATTCTGTCCGTGGCGACGGACCCACAAGCGCTCGATGAGTAGAAGGACCCGAAGTCCGCAACGCCAAGGGTCTCCCAGCGCTCGAGGCCCGCGGGGCTGAAGTTGATCGATTCCGTGAAGCTGAATGGACACTCCGCACACGGGTCGCACTCACCGGCACAATCGACGCTCTTCTCGAATCCGTCGAGAACCAGGTTAGAACAAGAGCTGGCGTCAGACTCTTCCACCGTGGCTTCAAGCTCGAAGAAGGTACCTACCTCAACTCCAACCGGAGCGCTCACAACGAGCTGCACCACTTTGCCAGCGAGGAGTTCCACCGTTGGGCTCGCACCACATGCAAGTCGAGCGGAGGAGGCACAGGCAGCCGACCGGCGCATGGGTCTTGCAGCAACTCCGCGAGGCGTTCTTATACGACACCGGCCAAGGCAGACGCCTCACGTGTGACTCGGATCCCCTCTTCTCTAATGACGTCCGCAATTTCATCGCTGATGTCGGCATCAAGCTCTACCAGTTTCATGGACAGCCCTGGATGAACGGACACGCTGAGCGCTTTGTCGGTGCCGCTCGCCACGACCTCTTCAACCACGTCATCGTCCTCGACGAAAGCCACCTACGGCGACTCATGACGGCCTACGTCTCGTAC
>JBLHWZ010000327.1:0-6246 GCA_047629415.1 Bradymonadia bacterium
AAGCGGGTCCTAGACTCTCTCGATGCTGCTTGGACGCGTAGGGGTAGCGGCGCCTGTAAAACCGGGTGTGCTGCTTGTTGCAGCGGGCCCTTTGACGTCGGCGCGGCTGACCTGTGGCTCGTAGCCGAGGCGTTGGAGCTACTCCCCGAGGAACGACGGGTCCGCGTGATGAGCCGAATCGCCGAGTCCGCCAAAGAGGAGCGGGCTTACTTCGGCTCACTCCCAACCGTCGACGCGGATGAGAGCCGCTTTGACGCGATGTGTGATTCGCTCTCGGAACGGGCTTGTGTGTTCCTCGACTCCGGAAATCGCTGCACGATCTACGATCGTCGGCCGCAGCCATGCCGACTGATGGGCGCCTCTTGGGGAATCGGTGCGGCGCAGTTCGAACTAGACTGTCCCATTGATTTGACTGGCGGCGATGCCCGTGTGGTGTTCGATCTCGACACACACGAGGACGCGATTGCCCGCGTTGAGTCCAGGCTCCCCGAGCTCCCGACCGGAGACTCGCGCACGACGTTGGCGAGCGGACTGGACGCGCTCCTCCGAGGCTAGTCCGCTTTGGATTGCTCGTGTTCGCGGGCCGGGTCAACGACGACCCAAGACCCGGTGAGATAATCCGCTAACGAGCGCTGGCTGGGAGAGACCCAGGATAGAGCCGGACCCAGAAGTCCCGTAGCCGGCCACGTGATGATTCCGAGGCCACGCGCTAACCGTCGCATACGGGATAGCCGATGGCCGTCGCGACCCACGAGAGAGAGGCGGAAGAGCCAGCGACCAAATGACTCGCGCTCACATGCACCGAGAGTCACTTCATAGACGATTAGCGGCATCCACAGCAGGAACCACTCTCCAACGGTCTGCGCGCGCGTCTGGTTCAGTTCTACGGCGACTGATTCGAGCAATGGAAGGCCCGCGCCCAATTCCGCCCATCGGCTTAAGTCGACAGCACCGGCTGAGACCAGGACGAGGGCGCCGAGTAGAGCGAGTAACACGTCCACCGCTACTGCGAGTGTCCTCCTAGTGTGCGACGGTAGCGTTCGGGTTCGGGTTCGGGGCGGGTCGCTCATGAGCGGGTCTGAATCAATCCGGCGCGCACCATGCGCACAGTCGACACAGCAGCAGCCGTAGCTGTCTCCGCACGCAATATGGTGGGGCCGAGTCCTGCGAAGTGCGCACCGGCTTGACGCAAAAGGTCGACCTCCGAGTTTGTGAAGCCGCCCTCGGGGCCGACCACAAGCGCGACCGGGCCCGAAAGATCGGCAGGCCATTTTGCACCTGGGTCCTGTTCGTTCAGCGCGACCAGACTGGCCCCGTCTGTCGAGGCTAGGTCCAACGCGTCGCTCAGCGACGGCGCGCACGCCATCACAAGCGCCCGACCGGGCCTCTTGCACTGACGAATCGCGCTATCGCAGACTCGCTGCCATCGTTCTTGTTTCGAGCGCAGCTTAGCGTCCGGAATCTTCACGATCGAGCGCGCAGCGACAAACGGTAGGATCACGTCGGCCCCCAACTCGGTCGCTTTCTCAAGGACGTACTCAAAGCGTGGCCCCTTGATCAGCGCGCTCAACAAGATGAGCGGCGCCCCACCTTGGCCGCTCTCAAGCGAGTCCAGCGCCGTAAGCCACGGGATGCCCTCTCGAAAAGTTAGTACACCAACCCAGACGTTCCCTGCCGCGTCGACGATGCGTAGCGCGTCGCCAGCGGCCAGCCGCAGAACTCGTCCGACGTAGTGGGCGTTGTGCTCGCTCAGGGCGACATCCGCGCCGCTCAGCTCTGAGTCTACCGTCAGCGTCCTCATGCGGAGTGACGGAACTCCAGGCTCCACCAGTCTCCTTCATTGTCGGAACGCTCACACTTCATACCGAGTGAGTCGAAGTGGGCCTCTAGCCGCTCGCGCTGTTCCGTAACGATGCCGCTGAGGAGAAGTACTCCTGCTGGGGCGGTGATTCTGACAAGTGCCTCCCCCATCACGATGAGGATGTGAGGCAGGATGTTCGCCACCACGAGGTCTGCGGAAGCTTGTATGTCAGCGACATCGGTCGTCGAAGCCACCTGGGTCAGGTGATTGAGAACTAGATTCTCGTTGGCGATTCGGACTGCGTCAGGGTCGTTGTCGACCGCGCAGAGAACGTTTGCGCCGAGCTTTGCGGCTGCAATGCTGAGAACGGCCGAACCGCAGCCGATGTCGATTAGTGAGGGGGCCGTTTCGCCGATCAATCGGTCGAGGGCTGCCAGACAGAGGCGGGTCGTCGAATGAGTGCCGGTTCCGAAGGCCATGCCCGGCTCGATCTCCACCCCGATCGCATCTCCAGTATCGGGCCGATCCCAAGGGGGATAGACCCATACCCGCGGCGAAACCTTCGAGGGCTTGAAGTGCTCTTTCCAAGCGGTGAGGAAGCTCAGGTCAGTCAACGTCCAGGTGAAGACATCCGCCGTACCGTCAAGGGAGGCCTTCAGCGAGCGGAGATCCTCGTCGGCAAGCGGCTCTTCCAGATACAGACGCCAGCGAATGGAGCCTTCCGCCCGTGGCCGTGGCTCCTCTACCAACTCCGAGAACGTCGACGGATCTTGCCGCTGCAGGCCTCCCGCGGCGTAGTCCCAGAGTATGCCTTCGACCAAGTCTTCCGCATCGACGCGGTCCGAGGGCAAGTTGATTTCTACACAGTAGAGGGCGTCTTTCATATCTCGCACCAGGGAGAGGGTGTCAGCGCTATACTGACCCAGGCCGACGGTGACGAGTCCCAATCACCTTGATGCGGGCGAGACGCGGACCATCCCGGTCGCCTCGGTAGACTCAGCGCCCCATGCCGGTACACTCCGTGACCCATGAAGAAACAATGGAGCAACAAATGGTCCTAAAGACAGATACCCACGACGGCATCCGCACGCTCACGCTCAACCGCCCAGAGAAGAGGAACGCTCTTTCCGCAGAGCTTGTGGGTGCACTTATAGAAGCACTTCGTCATGCATCCGTAGACCCTGAGTGCAGAGTTGTGCTGCTCACGGGGGAAGGAGATCGTGCCTTCTGCGCCGGCGGCGACTTAGATCCGCGGGCAGCTGCAGGAGGTCCGATCGCCATGCACGAGAGCAGGGCAAAGTTTGCGCAACTCATCCGAGAGTTCCGCCGATGCACACGCCCGATCGTCGCGCAGGTTCAGGGTCACGTCGCCGGGGGCGGCATGGGACTTGTCGCCGCTTGCGACCTAGCGGTCGCGTCTGACGACGTCACCTTCTCCACCCCGGAGATTCGAGTCGGGCTCTTTCCGATGATGATCATGACGTTGCTCAACCGCACGATACCGAGGAAGAACCTGCTGGAAATGATGCTGACCGGAGAGAAGATCTCGGCGCAGCGCGCAGTTGACCTGGGCTTCATCAACCACGCGGTACCCAGAGAGTCGCTGCCCACAACCGCCACTCAGCTTGCTGCGAAAGTCGCGTCGTTCAGTCCCGCCGTTCTCAAACTGGGCCGTGAGGCGTTCCACCGCATGGAGGATATGCCGATGGACGACGCTCTCGACTATCTCTGCGCGCAGCTAAGCCTGAACACTCTCACCGAGGACGCTGCCGAGGGCATGATGGCGTTCATGATGAAGCGCGCGCCGGAGTGGAAGGGACGCTAGCCGCTAGGTGCGAGTCAACCCGAGGACATCGTCCATCGTATAGACCCCGGGCGGTTGGCCAGAGAGCCAGAGTGCCGTGGTCACGGCACCGCGCGCGAAGATCGCCCGGTCGGTCGCACGATGCGTGATTTCGATTCGCTCCCCTTCGCCGAAGAAATACACGGTGTGCTCGCCTACGACGTCTCCACCCCGGACACCGTGCACGCCAAGTTCGTTTGGCGTTCGGGGGCCGCAGGCGCCGGACCGGCCGTGGTTGACCTCGGTCGCGGTTCGAGCGCCTTCGACGTCTCTTGCCAGCGCGATCGCTGTCCCGGACGGCGAGTCCACTTTGTGACGATGGTGGAGTTCGACGATCTCGGGCTGAAACTCAGCGGGCAGGGCAGCGGAGGCGAGGCGTGTTAGCGCTCGCGTCACGGCTACTCCAAGGCTCATGTTGGAGGCCTGCAGAACCGGGATTGTGACCGCGGCTGCGGTCAGCTCGCGCGTGAACGACTCATCGGTTCCGGTTGTGCCAGAGACGAACGCGGCTCCATGGGCGACGGCAAACGCAAGTGCAGCCTGAGCACCCTCGGGTAGGGAAAAGTCCACGACAACGTCGGCATCGGCGCGCAACAGTCCGCCGCGCCCTGCGCGTGCCACCACGGTGGCCTCTTCGGCTGCCGCGACCACCAGATCAATCGCTTGCCCCATTCGGCCTGTGGCTCCCCAGAGCACAATTCGGGTGCTCAACGCGTGACCTCAAGTTTCGTTGCATCAGCGAGAACTCCGCGGAGCTCGGCCTCGTCAAGCTGGGCAAGTGGAAGGCGGACGCTGGCGCCGCCGAAGCCCAGCTGCGATACAACCGCCTTCGCTGGAAGAGGGTTCGGATAGCGGAACATCAGGTCATGTAGGTGGGCGACCTGGAAGTTGTGACGTCTCGCGGTCTCCAGATCGCCACTTGCTGCTGCCGCGCACATTTCGGACATCAGGCGAGGGGCCACATTCCCGACAACACTGACCGTTCCGTGCCCCCCTTGGGCGACAAAAGGCATCGTCGTTGCGTCGTCACCGGAGAGCAGTGAGACACCATTGAGGCGTGGAAGGAGCTTGGCGTTCGCATGCAAATCCGCCGACGCCTCCTTGATCGCGACCACCGGGTCACGAGTTGCGAGCTCCGCCATCGTATCGACGGTCATTCCGACGACCGTTCGTCCTGGCACATTGTAGAGCACGACAGGGTTCTTGGAGCGACCTAGAATCGCGTCGAAGTGCCCGATGATGCCGCGCTGATTGGGCTTGTTGTAGTAGGGTACGACCGACATGATCGCGTGAACTTTCGCCTCTGTATTCACCCTGTCGATGAAGGCCAGCGACTCCGAAGTGCAGTTGTTACCAGCGCCACCAACCACGACTGCGCGCTCCGAGACGGCATCCCAAACGGCGTTCATAGAGCCGAGCTTCTCCTCATCGTTCAAAGTCGCTGACTCGCCGGTGGTACCGGCGACAACGATTCCCGATACACCCTCCTCGACCATCCAGGACGCGTGTGCCTGCAGAGCCTTGTAGTCTACCGTTCCGTCCGAGCTGAACGGGGTGACAATGGCGACGAAGCAACCTTCAAACTTCATTACTGACTCTCGAAAAACTAGACGCGGGCTGTCTACCACATAGCATGGCGATGTCGGCAAGACACCGTGTGGCACTGTTCGATTCCCCTCGTGTGAAACACGAATCCAAAACGGGATTGACACTGCAATCGTCTCGGTGCAGTTAGCGCCGCCAGTTGGGTCTTAACAGCCCCGCCCCTACCTAGAACGGCTTACATGGTATTCTTCGCATTGTTCGGCGGCACGCTACTCGGAATCGGATTGAGCGCACTCTGCGCCCGCTTGGCGGTCATCGCCATCCCAAGAAAGGTCCGCTAACCAGCGGCCCGACGCCGCCCCCAACGGAGGCGACATCGGACTCAGGTCCTACCAGGACCGCCCACGCCCGCCGCGAGAACGGTAACTTGGGTGGTGATTTGCATTGACCACCCGGCCTTCGCCGCGTCCATGGTCATGATGCCGCTCTTCGTACTCGTAGTTCTGCGCAATCTGCTCCGCTCTCGCAGCGTACCGGCGCGCTTCTTCGAGTAGCTCCACTGCTTGTTCGTAGTCCCCGCGAGCCGCGTAGGAAGCCGCGCGTTCCTGCTCGGCGATGGCGACGTCCGCTTGGCGGTCAACTTCCTGCGGTGTGTGGCCGCTGAAGCTCCGTCGTGCGGAGGCGAGCGTATTCGTTACTTGCCGATCCAACGTCTCGTAGATCGACCGGTGTCTCGCATTCCGCTCATCTCGCTCGCGGTTGGCCTCCCACACTCGGCACGCGTCCCCGATGTCCGAGATGGCGGCAGCGAACTCGTTGCGCGCTCGAGCGTAGTCTCGCCGGTATAGCAGATTGTCTCCGGAGTCGATGTGCCCCTCCGCCTCCGCAAGCATTGTAGCGACTCGCCAACTTGGATGATGACCGACGGCCCGCCTCGCTTCGCGCAGGTCGGCGTGGGCGGAGTCGCGATAGTGATCGAGCTCATCGACAAGCGCTTCAGCTGACGAGATTGCGGATCGAGCGTGTTCCTCGGCGTCGCGAAGATACTGATGGAACC
>JBLHWZ010000328.1:0-6195 GCA_047629415.1 Bradymonadia bacterium
CGCTGTTGCCCGCCGCGCCGGTGCCGCCGTCCCCGCCGCTGTCCTCCGCGGCTAACTCAGAGCCGTCCCAACCGGTGCCACCGTCCCCGGGGTCGCTGCCGTTGAATTGCGCCCTCTCAAGTCCTCCCGAGCCGCCCAGCCCGCCGGCACCGGTCCCACCGCCGACCGTCGCTGCCATTCCGATTTCGCTGTACCAGGTCGCATACGCAACATCGGACCATGTAGCGCGAGAGGTGTTGTCGCGAACGACGGCGAACGAGCTGCCTCCAGGGCCTCCGTTGCCTCCGTTACCGCCCGCTCCGGCCCCGCCGCCGCCGCCGCCGCCGCCGGTCGAGTTTTGCCCCGTGAGAGCGGCGCACTCTGTTATACTGTAGAATCCGACTTGCATGTTGGTATCCAATTGGCCATCCGCGCCTTGGCCTCCAAATCCACCCTGACCCGCCGCCTGTCCGGCCCCGCCCGCGCCGGCGTCTCCGCGAATCAGGTCGACGTCCGCCATGAGCTGGAAGCCCGTCGAATCGGTGAGATGCAGCGCGATGCTGTGGCCGCCTTGGCCAGCACCAAGGCCGCCTGAGCCGCCGCAGCCACCTGCACCGCCTCCTCCTCCATTTGCGGAGTCACTTCCGTCATAGTCGTCGCAACTGTGACCGCCACCGCCTCCGCCGCCGCCCGGGCCACCTCGAGAGCCCGCGCTACCTGACGCCGATGCGAAGGAGTCCGCGGATGCGCGGGTGGGGAAGACGGGCTCCACGTTGGCTTCGAAAGCCGAGGCGGCCGTTCCGCCTCCACCTCCAGCTCCGCCGTCGTGGTCCCCATTAGTCCAGCTGTCGCGGTCCGATCCGCAGCTGCCGATTTGACAGTTGTCCAGCTCGTTTGGCCCGCGGGAACCACCAGAAGGTCCACTGCCTCCGCTGCCGTTGTTGGCGTTGCTTGAGCCACCCGTTCCACCGTTCACGTTGACTCCATTGCAGGTGCGGACCGCTCCGCCCGCGGAACCATCCGACGCGTTTTTTCCGGATGAACCTGCGGGCCCGACACCAACAACGGCGAACCCGTCGCCCCCGGACCCTGTTACGATCGAGAGATCGGCGAGCACGACGCCCGCACAGTTGTCGCAGATGAAGCCAATATTGTGCTGGCCTGCCCCGTCGTCAGCGTCACCCGTCTCAAGGTCGAGCGAGTGCAACTCAACCTCACGCACCGACGCGTTCAGGTCCTCGCCCACGAAGACGCTGATCACCGGGTCGCCGGCCAAACCACCATCGCGCTCGATTTCGGTACGCCCTTCGCCGCGAGACCAGCCGGCCACGCTCGTCCAGACGTATCCGCCGTAGATGCCCACGTTGTCGGCGAGTTCGATCTCGGCGTTGATCGAGTAGAACCCTGCCGTGACGTACACGTCCTTGCCGAGACAAGAAGCCAAGCTCACCGCGTCCTGAATGTCGTTCAACGGTTCGTCCGCAAGTCCCGTGGGGCAAGAAGCGGCGATGGAAGAGCCAGTGCAGGTGGTCAATGCGGAGCGACAGGTGCTGTTGATCGTCGTTCCACCACCGCGCACGAAGACCCCGTCTTCGTAGTCACCGTCGATGCCGTCACAGTTGTTATCTAGCTGCTCAAGGTCTGGGCGGTCGGAGCCAATCGAGTGGCTGGACTCGCAGACGAGGCCTTCCTCACCGCCGCAAAACCAGAAGCCCGCCGAGCAGGGACCGAGTGCGTCCGGCACCGTGCACGCCTCGCCGAAGTCGCCCTCTCCGTCGAACGAGTCGAGGTCCGCGACGTCGGTGAACCCATCACAGTCGTTGTCGCGCCCATCACAAACCTCGGTGTCATCGCCGGCCGCCTGACAGGTCAGTTCGCCCTCCACGCAAACTTCCGCGCAAAAATCGGCCGTTTCATCCGCACAGGCCGAGCCGTCATCGACAGGATTATCGTCTTCTGAGCCGTTGCAGTCGTTATCGAGGCTGTCGCAAATCTCGACGGCAGCGGGCGCGGTCCCGTCGGCAGTGCTCCAGGAGCCGTAAACGGTGTTCGCCCCGGCGACCCCGGGGTCGTCGAGGCAGTCACCACCGATGGCGACGTAGCCATCCGGAATCTCGTCCGGATCGCAGGCGAAGAGCACTTCGTCGGTGTTGCCCCGACCGTCACCGTCGGCGTCGCGGTAGTAGAGTCGTGTTGGGTCGTCGACCGCGGTCTCGCAGCCGTCCTCGATGTTGCCATTACAGTCGGCCCAAGCCTCCGGGTCATCGCAAACGGCGACGCAAGACATCGCATCGACGCGGAAACGGCATCCGCGATCGGCGTTGCCCTCCTCGATCACGCCCTGACACACGTCGCCGCACGCGGTGCAGTGCGCAGAGTTCCAAGGCTCCGAGCCGATCTGTTCCACGTCGTCAGCGATGCCGTTGCAGTTGTAGTCGATCGCCCCGCAGAAATCGGGGAACGAATGTTCGTCGTCCCCGGCGTCGATCGGGTCGTACCAAGCATTCTCATCCAGGTCGTCGCAGTCCACTGGTGTGACCGGCTCACCACCCTCCGCGCAACGGCCGATGCCGAAGCCGTCGCCGTCCACGTCCGAGCACGTGTCGCACGTATTGCGCTCAGGCAGGCAGGCGCCACTTCCGTCGACGTCGCCGCAGACGAAGCCCAGCGGACAGAAGTCGTCGACGCCACAGGCGGTGAGGCATAGCCCCGGCCCACCACCGCTGCTGGTCAGCGCGTCGTAACAAACTCCGTCGCCGCATTCGCCGTCGGCAGCGCACGTCTCGCAGAAGCGACCCGAGACATCAGCGTGCAGCTGAAATGGAGGCCGGCACAGTGCGGCAAATTGCACGCCCAAGGCCATCTGGTCCTCGTCCAACGGACCATCGAAGGGGAACTCTGTCTCAACAAGCTCGTAGGCGGAGCTGTCCACCCAGACGACCTGGCAGGTATAGCCCACATCCCGGCCGCGGCTGTCTTCGATTGAGAGTCCCTCGCAGCCCACCTGGCCGTCATTGGTACAGCCACGACTGCACACTCCGACAAGTTCGGGGACACCAAACGCTTCAGCCACCGTGACGCGGTCACCCACCCGGCCACTCACGCGGTTGATGAGCACCTCGGTCACGCAGTCGCCTCTGCCGATCGGACAGTCCGTTCGAGACTCACACGCGATGTAATCGGAGATCGCGTCGGGCGCAGAAACGGCGTCCGAGTCCGCGTCCTCCTCAACGTCAGGGGCTACGTCCGCGTCCTCTTCGATGTCGGGCACGACGTCTTCTTCGACGTCCGCGTCCTCCGCCGGATCGCCCGCGATGTCGGCACCGGCGTCCTCCGCCGGATCGCCCGCGATGTCGGCACCGGCGTCCTCCGCAGCGTCGGTCTCGCCGCCGTCTACGATGGCGGTGTCTTCGCCGCCTACATCGGTGGAGGGTTCGGACGTCGGCGTCTCACCACCACATGCGGCTAGAGCGACAGCGGCAATGAGAGAGACGAGAGGAAAGTGAGTACCGTTCAAGTTGGCTCCAATGGACTGCTGCCGGATCAGGCGGTGCTCCAGCGAGGCGGCCGCGCCGGATGTACTGCTGTGCACAAACCACCGCCTCGACTCAACCGCAGCTAGCTGAATCTCAGCAGAGTTGGACCAGTTTCTGCGCAGAGGGTGCGATTGGAGTCATCACCCCCTCTGCGCAGTTTAAGACGGACTCCCAAACGCAGGCCTGCTGTCACTCATCGCCCTCTCGCATAAACTTTGGGATGAGCCATCAGCTCGCCCTGTCGAACGCTCGCTGCACCCGTCTTCTCCCCGGCCGCCACCGCAGCTCTCCAAGTCTAGACGAGTAGCGGTAGCATCGCGGTCGCCAGTCCAAGAACGAGAAGGAACCCACAAAGGTCCGTCACCGTCGTCAATACCGGCCCACTCGCAAGCGCGGGGTCGATGTTCAGGCCGGTTAGGACCAGCGGGACGACGCCTCCCAGCGAGACTGCGATCATGGTGTTCACAAAGAGCGCGGCTCCGGCGACGAGGCCGAGCCAGGGGTTTCCTTGCCAGAGCCAAGCGAGACCCCCGAGGAGGATGCCGAGCGCCAGGCCGTTGACCGCGCCAACCGAGATCTCCTTCGTCCAAACGTAGAAGGCGTCGCGAGGCCGCGCCACACCAAGAGAGTTCACGCATTGAGACGGCGACCGCCTGGTTCCCCGAACAGCCGCTCATATCCGAGATGATCGGCAAGAATACAGCCAGCGCGATCGCGTGGCTGAGCGTCTGCTGGAACGCTGCGATCACGCTCGCGGCGACGACATTGAGTCCGATGTTGATCGAGAGCCAGCTCAGTCGCCGAGAAGCGCGGGTGCGCAGGCCCATCACGCGTAGCTCCTCACCGCCGACGATACCTTGGGACTTCAGGTGATCCAGATGGGCTTCATCGCCAAGGGCCTCCTGCACCGACGCGCGGCGGACGACTCCGAGGAGACGGCCATCTTCGACGACCGGCAGTCCGAAGAACTCGTTCTTATCGAACACGTCTTCCAGCTCGGTGAGCGTGGTCGACGGCGGCACGCTAAGCGGTTCGCGGATCATAAGCGCGCTCGCGCTGACATCCGGCAACGCCAGCAAGAGACTGCGAAGCGGGAGGACGCCGACCAGCCGCCGCTCGCTATCGAGCACGTACATGTACTGAATTTCGTACCCTTGATACGTCGCAGCGTCGGTACGTACGCGGCGGATGATCGCGTCGACCGAGTCAGCGGCGTTCACTGTCAATAGCTCGACGACCATCAGGCCACCGGCAACATCCGGTTCCCATCGCTGCAGCTCGCGGACCGTTGCGGCTTCCTGCGCCGGAAGCGCGGCCAGGACGGCGGTCGCATCGCTCTCGTTCAGATCCTGGATGATGTCGGCGGCTGCATCGCCCGGGAGCTCGTGTAGAATCTCGGCGGCCTCGCCAGGCTCCAGCTACTCCATCGCATCGACTGCCTGCGCCAGCGATAGCTGCTCTAGAAATGCCGCTGCGTCGCAAGCATCAAGGGTGGTGAAGACCGCGCGGAGTTCGGCCTCATCAAGGTGAGCGAGCGCCCGAGCTGCTTCGCCGGACGGCAGCGAATCCACAAACGCTGCCAGCGATGCGCTATCGCCGCCGGAAGCCAGCTGCGCCAATACCAACCACGGGCGATGCTCGTCTGCTCGTATAGGTTCTGCGGTCATTTGATTAAGGAAAGCGGGGGCGAGGGCGGAGGCCGACGGCCTCCCTTAGCATTGTGTGGGAACGGTCGGCTCGAATCTCCGCCGGCGACGCTTCTGCGCGCCGTGTCTTCCTCGCTGGCGGTGAGCAACTCTTACAGTTATAGCGCGCGCGTGCACTGGCTCACTTGGATCGGCATCGGCGCTTGCCTCCTTCACTCGGCGACCTTCTCGGGACTCAATCTCGCGTTGCTCGGTGGAACACGCCTGCGACTTGAGATCGAGGCATCATCGGGGAACCCGGATGCCCTCGCAGTCCTGGGCCTGCGCAAGGACTACAATCGGCTGCTGACCACCATCCTGTGGGGCAACGTAGCGGCGAATACACTGCTGGCGCTCCTGATGGAGTCGGTCCTGGCCGGCGCCACAGCGTTCGCGATCACGACAGTGGGCATCACGTTTTTCGGGGAGATCATCCCGCAAGCCTACTTCTCACGACACGCCCTCTATGTAGGCGCGCGGCTCGCGCCGCTGATGCGCTTCTACATGTTCTTACTGTGGCCTGTCTCCGCCCCGACGGCCCGACTCTTGGACGTCTGGCTCGGCGAGAGCGGCATCGGATGGTTCCGAGAAGAGGCGCTGCGAGAGGTGCTTCGCCGACACGCCGAGGATAGCGAGACAGAGGTCGACCGGACCGAAGCGATGGGGGCGATCAACTTCCTTGAGATCGACGATGTCCCCGTGCCGACCGAGGCCGAGCCGCTCGACCCGCTCAGCGTGATCGAGCTTCCGACAGACTTGGATCTACCGAAGATTCCCGATTTCGCTCGCGTACCGGACGATCCGTTCCTCCAACGCGTGGACGCGTCGGGGAAGGCTTGGGTCATCCTCTGCGATGAAGCCACCGGAGAGCCCCATCTCGCACTCGACGCTGATGGGCTTCTGCGAGCCGCGCTCCTTAGCGACAAGCCCTGCGATCCATACGAGTTCTGTCACCGCCCGCTGATCGTCCGGGATGAAGCAGTGACCCTCGGCGC
>JBLHWZ010000329.1:0-6189 GCA_047629415.1 Bradymonadia bacterium
CCCGTCTACAACCTCGATGTTGGGCTAGCCGTCACAGTTCCCTAGCGAGGAGCGAGATTCGACGAAGGGCCCGGCGCTTGCGCCGGGCCCTTCGTCGTTCGTGGTGCCGGGAAAGCGTGGCGCTGCAGCGTGGACAAGTCCTCGTAGGCCGTTCCTCGCAGGCTTGGGGCGTGTCCCTCGCCCTCGAACACCACCCTTGAGCGCTTCGTGCGCGCAGGATTTGGGGTTGCGTTAGGATTGTACTGTGCTTCTCTTCACGGCGCGTCCCCCCAGACGTCACTCATCCCAGGAAACAAGCAATGTCCGGACAAGGTTCGAGCGGCAACGTCATCGCAGCCCTCGCCAGCTTCTTCATCCCCGGCCTCGGCCAGCTCATACAGGGCCGGCTGTTTGCTGCCCTGTTGCACTTCTGTTTTGCCGGAGTGCTTTGGATCTTCATGCTTGGATGGCTCGTACACCTGTGGTCGATCCTGGACGCCGCACGCTGGACGCCCGGGAACTAGACCTGCAAGTCGTTCGAGGCCGAGCAACACGCCCAAAGGTGTGGCGAACGTCAGAGGTGGCCAGGAGAGCGTCGAAGCGCGGCCGCTCATCGGAAGGAGGAGAGGCGGCGGCGAGCGGACGTCAAAGGTGGCCACGTGAGCGTCGAAGCACCGCCGCTCATTCGAGGTATGCGGGTCTCGCTTAGAGCACCCTCTCGCCTAGCGCACGGTGGCAGCGCGCGAGCCCCACGACTGGTCCTCGCAGCCTCCGCAGGCGTCGCCATCGAACGACACGTCGAGAACAAATGTGACATTCAGAGAGGTGTCGCCGGCGGTCAAAACGCCTCTCATTCGTTGGAGCACTTCGCAGCCAAGGACTCCCGCGCCGTCTGTTCGGGAGACATCAAAGGTGTCGCTCGCCATGCGCGAGCCACTCAGAGTGCCGATCGGGGCGTCGGCGGCGACCGTTGCTGCGGTCCCGAGTTCGAGTTCGAAGCCTGTCATCTCTAGATCGTAGGAGAACGGAAGCGTGCCGCACGAGTAGAGGATGTCGCGCTCCAGCCCGTACGATTGGATGTACTCCGGTGGAACGTTGGGACAGTCACACGCGGCGGCATTCAGGCCGTCGCATTCCCAATGGCCATCGCTGCACGTGCCGCAGGAATCGCCTGGGTTCGCCGGGAGGGTCGAGCAACCGCCGCAAGGGTTCAGAGCGGACGCTCCGGGATCACCGGCGCAGACGAAGTCATCGGTTCCGTCGCATTCGATGACTCCCATGAGGCAGGTGCCGCAGGAGCGTCCCGGGACGGTGTCGAGTGTCGAACATCCGTCACAGCGGTTCAGCGCGTCGTCGCCGCGGTCGCCGAGGCAAGTTAACGCGGTGCCGTCGTCGGAACAGTCAAAGCGCCCAGTGCCGCATGTGCCACAGAAGTCTCCTGGGCTCCCTTCCAGCACCGCACAGGTGCCGCACTCGTTGTTGGTCGCCTCACCGCAGCCGCCGCACTCATTCAAGATGTCTTCGCCAGCGTCTCCCTCGCACTGAAGCTCCTCTCTGCTGGGTGCGCACGCCAATGAGCCGGTGTCGCAGGTCCCGCACGCGCCGCCGACTCCGTCGCCTAGCTCGCGGCAGCCTCCACATTCGTTGAGCGCTGCGGCGCCCGTGTCGCCGTCGCAGCGTAGGGCTTCAAGCCCATCGCAGACGAGGCGACCAGAGTCGCATGTACCGCACAAGTCTCCGAATACACGGTCGAACTCGGTACACCCGGCACATTCGTTTCGGGCGGCCTCGGCATCATCTCCTTCGCAGATGACGGACTCGTCGTCTGACTCGTCGCAGGCCCACGCCCCAGAGTCGCAGGTGCCGCATACTTCGCCAGGCTCGTGCTCCAGAGGGGAGGCGCCGTCGCAGGCGTTCTCGAAGGAACCGTCAGGGCCGATGTCTGCTGGCGCGTCGTCGACTGGGTCCGTCGTTGCGTCGTTGTTTGGGTCTGTCGTTGGGTCGTCGTCTGGATCCGTCGTCGAGTCGTCAGTCGGATCCGTGGTTGTATCCTCGTCCGGATCCGTCGCTGCGTCGTCAGTCGGGTCCGTCGCTGCGTCCTCGGCTACTTCGTCGACGGTGTCGGCGGTGTCGGCGGTGTCGGCGACGATGTCCGAATCTACGAATTGCGGCAGCTCGGAGTCGAAGAGCACCGTGCACGCGGCGATCGGCAGGAGAGTGAGGAGCAGCGCGATGCGGGTGGGCGTCGGAACGCTCGCGGGCAAGGGAGCTTCAGTATCGACGGATCGTTGCATCGCTCTGGAGTGTCGGGGGACGACTACCAACCTAGCTGTGGCATGGGGGCAACTCAAGGAGTGATCGCCGCAAGCCCACTGAGAGTCATGCTTGTGGGCCGTCGGTTTCGGTCAGGCCGCGCTTCTAGGAGAGCGGCTGGGGGCGCACGCCCAGGAATACGTGCTCCTGGCAGGACAGCGCTGTGGCTTCGCGTCCCACAAACGAAGAGGCCCCGACAAACCGTCGAGCCCTTCGTTCGACCGAATCCGCGTTTTGTTCTTGGGGCCATTCGCAAATGGCCGTTCGCGAGTTCAGGCAGTTGCCGTCGTTCCAGCGAGGTCCGTAGAACGACGTGTTGTAGCTCTCCTCGTAGTCCTCGTTGCCGCCGACGCCGTTTGGCTCCCCGCGCCTCCCCGAGTCCAGATACGGTGGATCGTGTTGGAGTTGCCGCTGCTGTTGTCCACTTCTCAGCGTCCTCCGGCACCCACACCCCGGTGGTAAAGGCATAATGTGTAGAACGGGAAGGAGGTCATCGCTTCGTCCGTGTGCCAAGCTTGCCCTTGATTCGCGGAGGCCGGCAGGTTCGAGGAGTGACCTGTGAGCACGGTGAAGTCGGAGTTGAGCCCCACACAATTGCCGCCGTTTCCGGCGAAGTAGTCGACGCAGCTGGCGTTCGTCGTCTTGAAGTGAATTCGATGGGCATGGTGGCTCGTGAAGGCGTCAAAGCGGACCTCCGTGCTCGTGCCAATGGTGGCGAAGAGGGCAGGAGAAACTGCGAGCGCTCCGCGTTTGGCACGGCCCTCCCGGCAGTGCGGGCGGGACACCCCAATTCCATTCGGGCGGCAGAAGACGACGCCCCTGATTTGTTCGATGTTGGCATCGAAGTTCCGCTTCGCAAGGCGGCTGACTTGCGGAATTCGGCTTGTACGTTTGCCCGCTAGGGGGCGTGCGGCGCCACGCGGCCGCTTCCGCCCGACTCGGCGCCATGCGTTTTCACGAACCCAGCACCAGCCGTCCAAGTGTCGACAGAACCCGAGTCCTAACTTGACGGCCGTGCGTACCGACACTCTAGTGCTACCGTCCGTTGCCAACACTTGACCGCACTATGAACCATAAGCTTCTCATCCCCGTCGCCAGCGTTTTCCTCCTCGGAAGCTCGCTCTCATTCGCTGAGGACACCGGCCCTGCGGAGCCGAACTCGCGCCCGACGCAGGACCGACGTTCCGCCGAGCAGGTACGGCCGGTCGAGCAGGCACGGCCGGTCGAGCAGGCACGGCCGGCTGAACTCCAGCCGACCGAGGTGGGAGAACGGAGAGAGGAGCTCGAAGAGGCGATCCGTTCGTGCGCGACGGAGAGAGGCGTGGAACTCTCGGAACGCGAGGTCAGCGCACGTGCGAACGACATCCGGGTGAACACGTACACCGACGACTACGACACTATCGAGTGTGAGTATCTCTTCGAGTGACGGAGCATTCCACATCGGTGTAGCGGGCACCGGAAGTTCAAACGCTTCCGTGTTCGCCATGGCGCTGCCGGGAATGCGGTCGACAGACCCGAGTTCTGTCGGGGCACCATCAGGCGTAGGCTCTGTCTGGATCCATGGCGGTATCCAAGTTCCGCTGAGCAAGGTGAACGACTCGCGAGAGCTGGCTTCGACGTTTGCAAGCGATGGGGGCCGTGCGCCGCTACGCATCCCCTTTCGCCCAGGTGGGCGCCGCGCATTCTCACGAACACAGCGCCAGCCTGCTGAGCGGCTTCAGAACCCCACTCTTACGTTGACGTTCGTGCCCACCGACAGCCTGCTTCCGCCGTCCGTTGCCAACACCTGACCGCACTATGAACCATAAGCTTCTCATCCCCGTGGCCGGCGTCTTCCTCCTCGGAAGCTCGCTCTCATTCGCTGAGGACGCCGGCCCTGCGCGCGCGCGGACGACACCGGTTACATCTACGCTACCGACGACGACGACGGCCCCGATTTCGCATGCGAGGAAGATTTCGAATTGGCGCGCCGCGCGCAGGTTCGGCGTCCGAGACTAGGGTCTTTGCTGTATCCACGAGGCGGGTGCGCCTGGACGAGCGGTCACGAGGTCGACCTCCGGGTCGACCAAGGGCCCCCTGGGGCCGCCATTGAGGGAGCATTCCACGTCGGCATAGACCTGCGGTAAGACTCCACCATCCGCCTCACGGTTGGCGAGCTCGAGCGCAAACTGCCGAACCATGTCTGGGTTGCCCATCGTGACTCGCGCCTGGCGTCGCGTCAGGTAGTCTCGAACTTCGATCTCGGTCGTGTCGTCTCCATCGATCATTCGTACGGTCATCGCGCAGCGCTTGTTGCGCAGCATCATATGCCACGCGAAGCGGTGCCCCTCTTCCGTCCAGTGCACGTCGCCCGGGATGAAGAAGTGGCGGGTCGGCAGTACGAGTTGAACCACCAGAACGCAGGCTGCGACGGCTGTCACGATTCGGCCCGGACGGGAGCAAAACGTCTGCCGCGCGGGTAGTCGAAAGATGGAACGCGGCCACTCCGGCGGCAGCAACATCAACGTGCAGGCGATCGCCATCACTGGGAACGTCCCGATGTCGAAAAGTGCCGAGTTCATGAGGTGGAACGACACCGCGATCGCGAGGCCGAACCAACGGGTACGTCCCCACAGGATCAGCGGGACGAGCGTGAGATCGATGAGCGCGCCGGCCCGGGCGAGAGCAATCGGGGCACTGCCGTCGACGAAGAAGGGGCCGAGTAAGGGGAAGTCGCCTTCATCGGAGAGCCAGGTGCTCAGAGGCCGCCCGGCGAGCCAGTCTGCGTTCAGCTTCGCGATGCCCGCGTAGGTGTAGACGATCGCGATCTGCGCCCGCAGAATCGTGACCGTCCACCGCGGTACCGAACCGATTAGGGGAGGGCGACGGCCCACGCGAAAGTGGTCCCCCGCCGGCAAAATCGCGAGCACCCCCGCGAGCACGCAGAACAGGTACTTGTGATTGAGGTAGTTGGCAGCGTCTGAGAGGAACACGTAGCCCCAGCCGAGAGCCAGAGCGGCCGCCGAGGCGCGGGCCATCCTCCCGAGTGTCACGCCAATCGCGGCGAGCAACAGCAGGTAGATGCCCCACTCCATCGGGAGCTCGCTCGGTGCAGGTAGCCAATCGAAACCTGGATACGAGAAGCGAATCTCCGGGCCGGTGAGGTAGCGTTCAACCCACCCGCGTCGGAGGTAGTGCCACGCCTCGGTGACGGCGATTAGGCCGAACATAACTCGGAAGAACACCAGCGAGGAAGCGTCGACCGGCTCCTTTTGAGCGGTAGCAAATCGTCGAAGTTCGGAGCCGAGTTTCATCGCGGTGAGAGGTGGTTTGGGGCGTCGACACCCTCTCACGATCCGTACTCCGGCGCGAGACCGGGTCCCGACCCAAGAAATTGTCCTTGCTGGCCCCGTCGCAACTTGGCTACGGTCGGACCCACTCTCACTAGTGAATCCAATGAACCGATTGATTGTCCTCAACTTCGTCGTCGCGCTGGCTCTGGTGGCCTGCGGCGACAGCTCAGCCCCGGGAACAACTACCGGGGAAGAGTGCTCCGACAACGCCGACTGCATCGATGGCATCTGCATCGACGGCGAGTGTCTCGTGGGTGAAGCGGATACCGGCGATGACCCGCTCGACGACCCGACGCTCGACTCGAACGAGGATCCGTCTGAGGACACACTCGCCGATACAGACGTCGAAGAGGACCCCGGGGTGGACGCCGACGCCGACGCCGGCTGCGAGCCCGGGACATTCCAGTGCCCCTGCGAAGCCAACACCGACTGCGACTCTGGCTATTGTATCGACACCTCGGGCGGTCGCTTTTGCACGACCCTGTGTGTTGATGCCTGCCCGGACGAATGGGAGTGTCGACTGATCCAGAGCGGTGGAGCGGATCTCGTGCAGATCTGCGTGCCT
>JBLHWZ010000330.1:0-6183 GCA_047629415.1 Bradymonadia bacterium
GGAGATGATACTCGCGATCAACTCGCGAACCCTCGCCGCGATCGTCCTCACGATCGTCACGGCGATGGGGGGAGCGCTCCTCGTGGGGCGTGATCCCACAACCCGCCGCGCGCTGAGTCTCACCTCTGGTGTGCGCAACTTGAGCCTTGGTCTGCTGGTCGCATCGGCAGCATTTGGTGAAGAAGCGTTGCTGGCTGTGATGGTTTATGGCCTCGTTATGCTGCTCGTGGTCGCGCCCGCGTCCGTTCTTTTTGCTCGGTCTTTGAAGGTCTCCGAATGAAACGCTCGTCTGGAGTTTTACTGCATCCCACCTCGCTTCCTGGCGGAGTCTCTGGAACACTCGGTGGTGCCGCCCGCGCCTTCGTCGACTTCCTCGAAGACGCTGGTCAGAGCTGGTGGCAGATGCTCCCAGTGAACCCGCCCGGTTTGGGCGGAAGTCCCTACATGGCGACGAGTGCGTTCGCGGGCTCACCGGCATTGCTCGACCCGGTCGACCTGGTCGCAGACGGTCTGCTGAAGAAGTCCCAAGTGCCGGTTACAACCACGGGGCGCATCGACTTCACGCTTGTCGAGTCCGAGACAGAACGACTCGCCGCTCTCTTGGGGGCGGCGGTTTCCGAGGACGATGCTTCGCTTGCCGCGTTCAGCGAGGCGACGCCGTGGCTGGAAGACTTCGCCACCTACTCTGTTTTGAGCGCGCGCTATGAGGGGCGACCGTGGACAAAGTGGGCCTCTGAACATCGTGACCGTGACGCTGCGGCGATCGCCGAACTCGATGCGCGCAAGCTTCATGCGGCGCGGGTCGGCCAGTACCTCTTTGCCAAACAGTGGCGTGCGCTGCGTGAGTACGCGACCAAGCGTGGGGTCCAACTGATTGGCGACATTCCGATCTTTGTCGCACACGGAAGCGCGGATGTTTGGGCGAACCGGGAGCTCTTTCAACTCGACGCATCCGGCGATCAGGTTCACGTTGCGGGCGTGCCGCCTGACTACTTTAGCGAGACTGGCCAGCGTTGGGGGAATCCGCTCTACGAGTGGGAGAAGATGGCCGCCAATGGCTACCGGTGGTGGACCGATCGGTTCGCGCAGACCTTCGACAACTTCTCCTGCGTTCGCGTCGATCACTTCCGAGCCTTTGCCGCCTATTGGTCGATCCCCTCGCAAGAGCCGACCGCGATCAATGGCAGCTGGCTTCCAGGCCCGGGCTTACCGTTCTTCGAGAAGGTCGCATCGAACCTCAGCGCCGCCTCGCCGGCCGCGCTCCCCATCATTCTGGAGGACCTCGGGATCATCACGCCCGACGTCGACCAGCTGCGCTCAGCGCTTGGTCGGCCCGGCATGAAGGTGCTGCAGTTCTCCTTCGATGAGGACTGGAACAATGTGCACAAACCCCACAACTATCCAGAAGACGGGAAATGCGTGGTCTACACAGGCACGCACGACAACGACACCGCCCAGGGCTGGTTCGACGCCGCTAGTGAGGAAGACAAAGAGCGGGGTCGCTCCCACCTCCAGGTCGACGGCCGAGCGTTCGGTCGCTCGATGCTCGAGGCTGCGTGGAAGAGCAGCGCGAACCTTGCGATCGCGCCGATTCAGGACGTGCTCAATTTCAACGGTGACGCGCGGATGAACACGCCAGGAACACCCGAAGGAAACTGGGGATGGCGGATGGAGCGTCCCGCCAGCGTGAAGCAGTCGAAGTGGTTGCGGTCGGTCACGGAAGCGAGCGGAAGATAGGGCCGAAGCCGATGGACGACTGGATCCAACGTCGCGGCCGCGCGGAGGCGTTTCGGGCATAGCTCGCGTCGGGCGCTCGGACGCGGGGGGAGATGAATTGCCACCTCTCGGTCGCCTTGTTTACTGTGGTATACACTCGAACACACTGGCCTTCCTTGCAGGGCCCGCTGGTCTCTCCCACCCGGTATCTCGATGCGATACTCTCCCTCGCTCCTCACGGCGCTCATTCTCGTTGGTTGTGGCACCACTGGCCTCACTCCGAACGAAGGCGACGAGTTCCAGGACCTCACGAACCTGGATTCCGGCGACGCTGAGGACGCTTCTGACGCCGGTGTGTCGTTGGACGTCGGATTGTCGCCCACCGATGTCGACCCTCCACGCGACTCACGGCCGGCGCCGCAAGACACCAGCGTCGTCGACGCTCCGGACGCGATTCCGCCGCTAGACGCAGGAGTGAGGTGTCCTGGTGCTCCGTCATGTCCTGAGGATTGCTCCAACGGCATCGACGATGACAGCGACGGGCAACTCGACTGTCGTGACGAGGAGTGTGAGCGCCAAGCGGAGTGCGTCCTCCCCGAAGACTGCAGCAACCGTATCGACGACGACGGCGATGGTGAGGTCGACTGCGATGATAGCGAGTGCGTCAACGATGCCGTGTGTTTGGTTTCCGAGGATTGCTCGAATCGGATCGACGACGATGGTGACGGGTTTGCGGACTGCGACGATCCTGACTGTCGGCTGGCCGATGACTGTGTTTCGAATGAGGACTGCGACAACGGCATTGACGATGATGACGATCGTTCAGTGGACTGCGCAGACGAAGACTGCGCGACCTTCCCGAGCTGTCTGCCCGCTGAGGACTGCACCAACGGAAGAGACGATGACCGGGATGGGGCTGCGGACTGCGCCGACGTCGACTGCGTCTTTGCAGACGTGTGCTTGGGCGATGAGGATTGTGACAACGGGATCGACGATGACCGCGATGGACTCGCCGACTGCAGGGATCCAGAGTGCTCGACCTTCCCCGATTGCCTCCCGCCGGAGTCGTGCGCCAACGCAATCGATGACGATCGCGACGGATTCACTGACTGCGCGGATCCGGACTGCTTGGACGCGGCTGCATGCCGCTCCGACGAGATTTGCGACAACGGCGCCGACGATGATCGCGACGGAGCGATCGACTGCATCGACACGGACTGTGACGCTGCCCCGAACTGCCTGCCCGATGAGGACTGCACCAATGGCCGAGACGATGACCGTGATGGCCTCACTGACTGCGCTGATCGCGACTGCAGCTCAGCGCCCTCCTGCGCGCCCGAGATTTGCTTCAACGGATTCGACGATGACCTCGACGGTTTCGTGGATTGCGACGACTCCGAGTGCGCAGCTCTCGCGGCGTGCTCCGATGGAGAGATTTGCCTGAACGGGTTCGATGACGACGCCAACGGTTTGATCGACTGCGCCGACCCTGCCTGCGAAGGCGTGGCCGAGTGTGCGTTCGGACCCGAAGTTTGCGACGATGGTATCGACAACGACGGGGACAGCGCGGCGGACTGCGCCGATACCGACTGCTTCCGCGAGCCGGACTGCCGGGACGCGGAAATCTGCGACGACGGCATCGATAACGACGGCGATGGCCTGCTCGACTGTGAGGATGTCACCTGTGGTCGCTCGCCGGACTGTGCCTTCGGCGAGGATTGTACAAATGGCGTCGACGACGATGGTGACGGCGCTGTCGACTGCAGTGATCCGGAGTGCCTGCGTGGCCCACTCTGCTCGGACTCTGAAGATTGCAGCGACGGTATCGACAACGACTTCGACGGAGAGGTGGACTGTAGTGATCTCAATTGCATCCGAGAGCCGGTCTGTCGGATCGATGAAAATTGCGGCAACACCGTCGACGACGACGGAGACGGTGACACCGACTGTGACGACTCCGAGTGCACACTTGACCCCGAGTGTTTGGCCCTCGCCTGTCCGAATGGCGACCTAGGAAGCGCGCTCGGCGATGGCATCTTGCTCGGCTCGACCAGCGGCGCTGCGAACTCACGCGAAGGCTCCTGCGACGACTCATTCGCCGCTGACATCGCAGTCACATGGACCGCGCCGGTCGCCGGGGACTACGAGTTCAGCACCGAAGAGAGCCTGTTCTTCACGGTCCTCTACGTCGTCGCTGGCTCAGGATGTGATGGTGCCGAGTTGGCCTGCGATCGCGGTGAGGGCTTTGGGGCGGACGCCTCTCGCGTGAGCCTCGAGCTTCGGGCTGGCCAGTCCGTTACGATTTTCGTCGACGGTTACCGAACAAACTCTGGGGACTTTCAGCTGAACGTGAACCTGCTCTAGTTCTGCGGGGCTCCTCGCTCTCCGATGAGGCCTCGCTCTCCGATGAGGCCTCGCTCTCCGATGAGGCCTCGCTCTCCGATGAGGCCTCGCTCTCCGATGAGGCCTCGCTCTCCGATGAGGCTTCGCTCTCCGATGAGGCCCCGCTCTCCGATGAGGCCCCGAAGCGCGGGCGCGACGCGGCGCTGGTTGAAGACAGGCAGCTCTTCGTTGAGCTGTTCCTGAGCTTCGTCGCGGGTCTCAAGGCGTTCTTCGACAGACATCGCGCTCATGTCGAGCTCTGCCCCACCTTGTTCCGCGATCCCGAAGCCGGCGGCCACGCAGAGGCGGCCGTCGTCCCCGTAGCCGCAGGTCCAGCCTGGTCCGTCGTCGGCGCTAGGATTGTCGACCGATGCGCCTGGCAAGACGGCGTCCTGCACTCCGTCGAAGTAGCGGCAAACACGTTCTCCCTCGCCAGGTTCGCAGTTCCAGTCGAGAAGCGCGGGGCGCAGCCTGTTGCCGAGGTTTTCCATGGCCTCGGCGGCCGGCTCGCCTCCTTCCGTACGCTCCGAGCCGCGGACTGTCTGTTCCGCGATGGCGAAGGCGACGTCCGCGCAAGCGGCCGGCACCGAGCCGAGGGTGATCGTGCGGTCGAGAGTGTCGACGAGAGTGGGGTCGCTCTCCGGTTGCACTGTGCCGTCGTCGGCCGCGCAATGTGAACCGTCGGCGTCGTCCCAGCAGGTCCAACCGTCTTCGACCACCGGTCCGGTCGTACGCGTGCAGATCGTCTGGCCTGCGTCATCTTGTTCGCAGCCCCAAACTCCCTCACCGAACTCATCCGCGTCGTCCTGCGTTTGTCCGCATACGGTGACGCTAGCGAGATCGCCTTCCATTCTGTGCTGCCCATGCAGGAGCAAGCCAGCGCGAGCGCTACCGTAGACGACGGAGCCTGCGAAGCTCAGTTCGGTGACCCGCGAGACGATGTCGTTCTGGCTTTCATTGTCCGCGGCGACGCCCGGCGCGAGCACGATGCCATCGCCACTGTAGCCGGTCAGCATGCCCCAGTCGGTGGCGCGTCCTGAGCCGATAACCCCTTGGTCAATGGAAGCCTTCCCCGCGTCTAGCAAGAGGACATTCGCGCCGGCGTTTCGGACAGCAACCGAGCGGTCCAGTAGCAGCGTGAGCTCATCTTCGAGCCCGCCCTGCACGTGAAACCCTGGGCCCGCGCCGTCGCTGACCCAGCTCAAGATGTGGGAGCTTCGCGAGTCTGTCTGCAAGACGCCAGGACCATCGACGCGCAACATTACGAGGCTTTGAGTGGAGAGTGCAGCGTCGGTGACGGCTATTCCGACCGCTTCCTCACCGGCAGAAATCCCGCTCCAAATCTCGAGCACATCGACGTTGTTCATGGAGACGTCTCCACCCTCGATCAGCGCGCCCACAAAATGACCGAGTCGGATTCCTCCTTCGTCCCAGGAACCCTCGGTGTTGATCAGTCCGACGCCCAAGCCCGCGAATTGAGACACGACCAAGTCCGTGAAGTCGATTTCGGTAGGGCTGACCTCAGTGGCAATCACCAAGACGCCCGCGTGCAGGTAGCGCTCTTGGAGCGATTCGAAATCCCCAAGTTCCGTGTCGCGACTCACCTCCGAGCCATGAACGGAGACCGCGTTGAGTGTGAGAGCGCTGAGTTCGGCGGCGATGATTCCGTAGCCCGCGGCGCTGTTCACATCGAATACCGACAAGAGCACTGCGCCAGGCCCCATCGCGATGACGGTCGCACCGGCGTCGGAGCTTGTCGCATCGGAGAAGACCGCGAACTCGTGGATTGCCGAAGTCGCTCCAACCTCGGCCTCTACCACTAGGGCTGGTTCACTCGTTGCGTTGAGCACACTGCGGTTGCCGTAGAGGGTGGCTCCGGATGGAATGAAGAGTGTTCCAGAATAGGTGGTGTCTGCGCAGGCTTGCACCTCCCCTCCTCCCAGCAGAGCCTCTTGCAGGCCGGCAGTGGTACAGAGGTCTGTCGTTGGGCTGGTCGGTCCTGTTCCATCCTCAAGGCACCCGCCGAGTATCAGGAATCCGAGGGACAGAACCAGTGAACGTGACACTGTTGCCATGCTTTTACTT
>JBLHWZ010000331.1:0-6170 GCA_047629415.1 Bradymonadia bacterium
GGCACCGCCGAGAAGATCGACATCCAGCCGCAGGTCGCCGAGTGGAAGTTCAAGGCAACCGGTCGTTCGATCATCATCCTCGCAGAGGGCCGCTTGGTGAACCTCGGCTGCGCAACGGGTCACCCGTCGTTGGTCATGTCCGCGTCGTTCGCGAACCAGACCATCGCCCAGCTTGAGCTTCACGCAAACGCCGAGTCCTACGGGACCGACGTCGTCACGCTTCCGAAGCACCTGGACGAGAAGGTTGCTCGTCTCCACCTCGACAAGTTCGGCGCCAAGCTGACCGTCCTCTCGGAGGAACAGGCTTCGTACATCGGCATCGACGCGCACGGCCCGTTTAAGGGCGACCACTACCGCTACTAAGACCAGCGCCCACCTCAGTGGGCCCTAACTCGATTGAGCCGTATGAGTGACGTCCCTCACGTTTGCCTTCTCGGCTCCAGTAGCGAAGATATCGCGGACCGATATGACTCGCTCCTTGCCGCTCTAGTAGCGGCAGGAGCGAGGGTATCGGTCATCTCCGACGGGGAAATCGCCGCCCTGGGCGTCGAGTCCTCCGTCTTGCCATCGGGGCTCCTCAACAAGCGAGGAGCGAGGGCGGCCCTGGTCCCTCTGCTGGTCGCTCGCTGGTCCCAGGACCTGCCGACGGTCCTGCACGTGCTGACGCCTGACCTGGTCGGCATAGCCGTGGCTGCGGCTAACACCGTGGGCGTGGCATTCCGGATTCTGACATTGTCGACCACCTTCGAGGCGACCCGTAAGGGCGCCCGGCGAATCGTGAGCACGCGAAACCGCCTCGCTCTGGCCAAGTTTCGACGGCGCGCGAAGCACATCGACAAGTTTGTCGCGCTTCATGCGGGCGCGAAGTCCAGCTGGACCGCGCTCGGGGTCGTCCCAGAGGCCGATATTGTTTTGCTGGACAGCGGCATGGGCGTGCCCGTCGAGCCGCTCCTCCAAGTGCGCGATAAGTGGCGCGCGGAGACCAGGAAGGAGTGGGGCGTTGGCGAGGAGCCAGTTGTCGCGTACGTGCACGATGGCCGTGCGGCGTCCGACCAGATGGACATTGCGGCAGTATTTAAACGGATTCGGGTGGAACTGCCGACCGACTGCCGGTTCGCGACGATGGGTCGGCACGCCCCCGAAGGAGCGACCGCGCTCGCTGACGCGCATGCAAGGGGCCGCTGGCTGGCTGGGGCAGATCTAATCGTCAGCCTCGCCTCGTTCGTCGACCAAGCGGTGCCGGTGCAAGAAGCCGCCGCGCTCTCGGTGCCCGCCGTCGTGAGCCGCGTGAAGGGGCACTCCGAGATCGTGCGCCATCAACACACCGGTCTGGTCGTCCCGCGCGGCGACCTAGGCGCCGCCAGCGAGGCTTGTCTGCGTCTGTTGCGCGAGCCGAAGGTCCGACTGGAGTTCGGGTCCCGCGCGCGCTCCTATGCGGCCCGACTGCATGACCGGGACTTCGCGGTGCAGAAGATACTTCGTCTGTACGACCAGCTCCTGGGCGGTCCGCAGGCTGAGCCGGCACATTTGACCGCGGGTGGCGGAATTGTCGGTGCTAGCGCGCGGGATTTGGTGGGCTAGGAGTCGAGTCCTTCGCGTCGCCGGCGCCCCTCGTGCGTCCGGTTCTCCGCGGTCAGTGTGTTACGCAGCCACTGAGCGATGACACTTCGAGTTACTACTCCAACGCAGGCGTTAGCGGGCCGAGGTGCTGAAGCTGCGGTCGAAGCCGAACGACCAGTCGCTGCTCCGGACGCCGTTCCTTGTGGTGCCCGTGTACTCTTCTCGGCCGTCGAGAACGGTTACCGAGACGAGACCACCTGAGTCCGTCGTGCTCCCCTGATGAATCGCCGATGAGCAGAGGTACGAATCAGCAGAGTAGATATCGGTGCCGTAAACGAAGTCCCAGCGCGAGCAGTCTGGAGGACACGTGATGTGCAACTCTTCACCGGCCGTGCCGGTCGCGTCGAGGTCATCGAGGCTTTCGAGGCAACCGATGATTCCGTAGTCGACGGGGTCGGGGTCGGGCCCTCCTCCCTCGTCTGGCGCCGCGCCGCATCTCCCTTCTGAGATCGTGAGTGTGAGCGTGTCTCCGTCGTCCGGGTTGTAGGTGTCGACGAGCACGTAGATGGGGTTGGTACCGACTGCGTTGAAGTCAACGTGGGCCTGGAACTCAGTCAGGTCTCCCGGGATGTCGTCATCACAGGTCAGCTCAGTGTCGACGTCGCCGCACACGGTCCGGGTTGAGATGAGCGTGTCGCTCGCGCCGCTTCCGCGTGTGTCCAGGCAGTAGACACCTGCCACGGACGGCGTCCAAACGAACACGGACTCCACATTGTCGATGCTTAGGCACGACGGGCTCTGCGCTTCGTTTGTGGGCGTCGACATGACACGGCCGAGGGTTGCCGGAATGGGGTCTGCGCAGGTGCCATCACCGGTCCCCGCACACAGCGGATCCACGAAACAGTCGGGATCGATGCAGTCGGTGAGTCCGTCGCCGTCGTCATCGACCAGACCTTCACATATTTCTTCGGGAGGAGGCTGCGGACACCCCTCCGTTGGAACGCACTGCGAGACCGCGAAGCCGTCGACTGTGGTCTCGACGCAGTCGAAGCCGTCGCCGCAGCCCAGAACGGTGCAGTCTGCGCCGCAGGCTCCATCGATGCAGAGGTCGTCGCTTTGCCCGCAGTCATCGTCGCTGTCACAAGGGCGACAGACGAAATACAACTCACGCTCGCAAGCGCTATCACAGCCGTCGCCACCTACCGTATTTCCGTCGTCACAACCTTCGGTCTCGGAGACGAGGCTGTCGCCACAAACGGCCGGATCGGGAGTGTCTGACCCAGCGTCGAGCAAAGTGTCGGTCTCGGCATCTGGGGCGACATCTGCCTCCGTATCGGGCGCAACATCTGTCCCGTCCGGAGTGTCTGGGCCAGAGTCTGTCACCGCATCAGGCTCACCATCGGGCGCCGAGTCCGTGCCGGTGTCTTCTACATCCGAACTCATGTCGAATTCGGAGTCGGTCCCGAAGTCTCGAGCCGAATCCCCTCCGGCGTCTCTGCCCGGGCGAACACTGCTGTCGGTTGCCGTGTCGGCTGAGTCTTCAGTTTCCGAAGTGCAGGCGAAGAGGAGCGCTGAGGCGAGCAGCAGGACACGTGTGGGATGCATGGTCGGTCGGAGCGGAGAGAAGCCAGCTTGCGAAGACATCGAGATAGCGGGGATCGCGACGACATTCTAGGCGGGCCCCTAGTTATGCGTGTTCGGTGATGCGAAGAGCACGGATAGGTCCGCGCGCTGCCAAGTGTATGACGAAGACCTGTCCGAACCGAGCTTGCGCGAGAGAGGTACGCCACAGCTTGGCCGGCTTGTCCGCGAACGGCGGGTTCAGTCCTCGGCGACCGGAGCGAACGGGACGTGTAGCGGCAACTTCTCGAGTGCGCGAAACATTCGCTCGGGCCGATCGACCTTCACCACCCAGTGGTGCGTCGGATACTGCTCAAACGTTGCGGCGTCGCCAAGTGCCTTCAGCACATCGGAATGTCGTCGGGGCAGTGTATGCCAGCCTTTGCTCGCGTCAGGCCGACTGACCATCAACAGATCCGCTGCCGCCGGCAGCACGAAGTGCCGGGGGGCCAGCGTCCATTCCGCGATGTACGCGCAGTGTCCCGCGCGGTCGTGTTTCGGAACTGGGTAGACGACGGTGGCGTCCGGATAGGACTTGTTCCAATCGTTCCCGAGGAGCGAGAAGTAGTCTGGGGAGTTGGAGGGCAACTCATGCCAGTCGTCGTCCGGTCCGGCGGTTAGAAGCACAGAGCCGAGCGCGGCGGGTGGCGGTAGAGTTCCGAATGGGCGAGCGGCACGTAGGAGCGCGTCGTCTGCTCCTAGGTCCACGAAGTCAGCGATGAAGACGTCGTTGGCCCCAGAGACCAGCACCAAGGGATCGCGCAGGCCTAGCTTGGTGGTGAGTGCGACGATGAATCGGGGACCGCCGAGCAGGGCGCGGACGGGGCTGCCGACGGCTGATCGGACTCGCCAGATCGCTGGACCGTCGTTCGTACCAACCTGTTGCAACGCGTAGCGGGATGAGAGCGCGTTCGGCACGGCGATCTTCATGGCGGCGCCGACCTCGAGGTCCAGTAGGTCGATGTCGGTTTGAGTCGCGTAGCGCATCGAACCGTCGCACTCGAAGGCAAGCAGCGCGACGAGATGCGACGAGATTCGAGTCGACGGCAGGGCTACATTGCTCGCCATCTTGGAGGCGTCGAGCCAACGCGTCGTCTGTACGACCGGCGCCAGAAAGTGCGTCGAGGTCGGGATGTCCTTCGCTGAGTGGGCGAGGGCGAAATATGCGGAGAGGACCTCTCTCGGGTTGCCCCCCGTGCGTACGTAGAACGCGTAGGCGGTCGCGAGCTGGTACGTCTCCCCGGACGAGATGACGACGACGAGCGGCCGTTCTACCTCACCGTCATCGCGACCGTGGAGCGTACGCAGGACATCGGGAGCGAGCTCCGTGAACTGGAGCTCGGAGAGGTACACTGGCTCGGGCAGAGCCGGCTTTGTCCTTCTGAGACTACGTAACCATTGTCGGAACGCCATTCTGCTCGCCACCTCAGCATCCTCGCTAGATGAGCAGCAGTCGCCCAATCACGAAATAGGCTCCGATTCCGAGGATATCGACGCTTGTCGTTACGAAGGGTCCAGCTGCAATAGCGGGGTCGATCCCTAGTTTCTCGAAGAGAATCGGGAACGCGCCACCAACGAGCGCGGCGATGATCATGCAGGTCGCAACGCCCAGCGAGACGGTGGTCGCGAGCTGCCACGTCTGCCACTCCGCATCTGGTCCAGGATCTGCGAAGAAGATCGCCGCTACTAGCGCCAGAGCGATTCCATAGAAGAGGCCGAGCAAGCAGCCGGCGCCTACCTCTCGGCCGATCACCTGCATGAACTGGTTAACGTTGACGCGCCCCAGCGCTAGCCCGCGCGTGACGATGGTCGCCGCCTGGGTGCCAACGTTGCCTCCCATGCCGAGCGTGATGGGGATAAACGCGGCGAGGACGTACACCTCCTTCAAGGTCGCCTCGAACATCTCAATGATGACCGTCGAGCCGAGGCCGCCGAAGAAGCTCGCGAGCAACCACGGCATGCGGAGCCTGGCGCTGGCGTAGGGCGTGACGGCTTCGTCGATCGCGCCGCCGGCGCCCGCCATCATCAGCATGTCCTCGGTCGCTTCCTCTTTGATGACGTCGATGACGTCGTCGACCGTGACCATGCCGACGAGTCGATTGGCGTCGTCGGTGACGGGGATCGCGAGGAAGTTGTAGCGGGCGACGAGCTTGGCAACGACCTCCTGGTCCGTGTCGGTGGTGACGCTTGTGACCTCAGGGGCCATGATCGCATCGAGCTGCGTGTCTGGACTCGCGACGACGAGCTGCCGCAGGCTGCAGACGCCTACGAGGTGTCCGTGCTCGTTCACGACGTAGAGATAGAAGGCCATCTCCAGCTCTTCGTGGCTTCGCTGGAGGGTCTCGATCGCCTCTTTAACCGTGGTGTTCTGCGGCAGAGCGAAGACGTCCGGCGACATGATGCCACCAGCGGTGTCGCCGCCATATCCGAGGAGCGTGTCCACCTCAGAAGCGTCCTCGTGTAACCACGAGCCGAGTAAGGCCTCGCTTCGCTCGTCCCCGAGCAGTTCTACGAGGTCGGCGGCGTCGTCAGGATTGGTCTCCTGAAGGATGTCGACGATCTCCTCGTTGGAGAGCTTCTCGAGGATCGCTGAGGCGATGACCGGATCGGCTTCGCTGAGGATCTCGCCCTTTCCCTCAAGGGTGGGGGTGAGGTTGAAGAGCTTGAACCTGTCTCGTTCCGAGAGCTGCCTCAACACGGCGGCGATATCCGCCGTGTGGGTGCGCCTCAGTATCTTGATGAGGTTCCGTTCCGCGTTGCGACGAAGGAGCTTCCGGATGCTCTCAACGAGGAGAGTCTGACCTCCGTTCGACATAACGCGTGTGGGGCTCGAGATTCGTGCCAGGCCGATGCGGCGGCGAATAACTCGTGAGAAAAGTCTAGACTCAAAAAGCGGTCGAGCCGGTGTAGTTCACCGGCTCGTTCACTGTGTACGGGCGGGGAGCTAGTTTTCCCGGTAACTCTGCCAGTCGTTGTCGCTCGCCGGTAGC
>JBLHWZ010000332.1:0-6150 GCA_047629415.1 Bradymonadia bacterium
CGGGGCGGCACTCGACCCCAAGTGGGGCAGAGATGTTGATTGCTACGATCCCGACACGATGGAGCGGGCGATGGTCCACATCGAGCGATGGTTCGGGGCGTCCAACAAGTACTTCAGAGTATCGAGCTCTGGCTGGGAGAATGTACCGGATGCGCCCGCCATGATCGTCGCCAATCACTCGGGCGGGACGACCATTCCTGACGCCTGGGGACTCGCTTGGGCATGGTATAACCAGTTCGGATTTGAGCGAACGATTCATCCGATGGCGCACGACATGGTCTTTGTCGTACCGGCGGTCGCCAAGGAGTTCGCAGAACTGGGCATCTTGCGAGCGAGTCGCGCACTCGCTCACAAAGTGCTGACCGAGTGGAAACGCGACCTCATCGTTATGCCCGGTGGAGACCGCGAGACCTGGCGCCCCTTCAGCCAGCGGAACAAACTCCGCTGGTCGGGTCGACGAGGCTACGCCAGGACGGCGCTCCGTGCGGGCGCACCGATTGTGCCCATCGCCTGCGCAGGCGCGCACAGCACGTTGGTTGTACTGTCAGACGGTCAGAAGTTCGCACGAGCGGTCGGTCTGCGGCGGCTAGCCCGGGCGGAGATTTTCCCAGTGCACCTCTCCTTTCCGTGGGGCCTCGGCATCGGGCCGCTGCCACATATCCCGCCGCCGTCACACTTTCGATACCTTATTGGAAAGCCGGTCCAGCCGACCGAAGTGGTTGCGGAAGGCGATGAACCCAGCGAACTCGCCGTGCGCGAGATGGACATACGTGTTCGAGCTGAGATGCAGACGATGCTCGACCGCTTAAAGGATGGAGAGCTGAAGTAGGGGCGGGTTGCCGCAGCCCCGCTTCGCGCGTGGCCGCGCGCGCTGGTGCGGCTGCGAAGTGGGGTCGAGTGCAGAGCGACGCTGGGTACTTCCGCTAACTCGCTCGCTTCGCTCCACCCAGACTGTTGCCCTTAGTTACGAGAACTCGGACGCAGGCCATAGTGGCTGGGCGAGTCGGCGTTGGCCGGGATAGGCTGGGTTGGCTGAGCGAGTCTGCGTTGGCCGGGCGAGTCTGCGTTGGCGGGGATAGGCTGCGTTGGAGGGCACTCGTTCGGACATGCCGACTCTCGTACCCACAGCAAACACACATGTCTGAACCTGTGGGACCGTCGCCCGCATGTGATCCGATTGCGCTCAGGTCGGGGCTACGCATCCCATGTCCGTGCATGGCCACCAATGTGCGGGAGTGTGCGGCCATAACGTGTTGATAATATTGGTTTTTATTGCACTAAGGCGTTTGCGGGGGTTAGTGTCTTCGAGTTCGCCACACGAGGCGGACACTCACGCGCCTCGGCGCAGAACAAACACCGGTTTATGGCATCGGACCGAATCCTCTCTCATGTGCTGCCTCTAGTGTGCACATCTCTCCTCGTAGCGACGGCGATCATCGCGCCTGTTCAGGCAGACGATGGCGGCCAAGCGGACGATGGCGGCCAGGCCTATGAAATGGACTCTGACGCGCACGTTCTCAGCGACGACCTTCAGGGTCTCGCTAGTTCTAGCTCAGCGGAGCAGGATGTCGCTGCGGACGGCCTCAAGGGGTTCTCCGAGATGACTTACGCTATCCCGAACGGGATAGAGGACGATCGGGGCGAGCTTCTCGACCGAGCGGAGTAGCAGCTGGACTCTACGCTCTCGTGCGCGAATAGGCTGGCTGGTTGCCAGCCGCTTCGGGTGGCCTTGCATCGATTTTGTGGACACTTTCTTAGCGGAATCGCAAAGGAGTCCACATGGCAAAGAGAACGAGAAGGAATTTCAGCGACGAGTTCAAGGCAGAGATCGTAAAGTTGGTCCTCGATGGAGGGCGCAGCGCGCCGGAAGTTGCAGCTGAGCAGCCCTGTCAGAGACCGTGGTCTACACGTGGGTCAGGCACGAAGGTCGACCGAGCCGGCGGCCGTCCAGGCGCGTTGACCACTACTGAGCGGGAAGAGCTGGCGAAGCTCCGGAAGGAGAACCGTGAGCTGAAGAGGGAACGGGATTTTTTCGAGCAAGCGACGGCATACGTGGCGAAGAGAAAGCAGTGAGGTTCGCTTTCATCTCCGAGAGGAAGGACGACTTTCCGGTCGACTGGATGTGTCGTCGCTTGGAAGTGTCGAAATCGGGATTCTATCGCAGCCGCAACGGGGAGGAGCCGGCGCGAGTACGGGCGGACCGTCGACTAGGGACGATCGGACGGTCAATTCAAGCGGCAAGCGGCAGGACCTACGGAAGCCCGCGCGTCCATCGAGAACTCGTGGCCCAACGTGAACGGGTCGGACGGAATCGTGTCGCGCGGGTCATAAGAGAGCACGGGATCAGCGGCTCAAGACCACGACGATTCAAGGCGACCACCGACTCGGCGCATCAACTCCCGGTCGCTGAGAACGTCGTCACGCGCGATTTCTCGCCGCCGCAGCGGAACCGAACTTGGGCAGCGGATATCACCTACGTGCGCACGCACAACGGCTGGCTCTACCTCGCTGTAGTCATCGACCTCTACAGCCGCCGGGTCGTCGGATGGGCGGTCGCGGATCACATGCGAACGGAGCTCGTGCTACGCGCGCTCAACATGGCTGTAATCGCTCGAAACTTGCCCGCCGGCCTCGTGATGCACTCCGATCGAGGCAGCCAATACGCGAGTCGGAAACACCGTGAAACCCTCGAGCGCCACGGCATGATCTGCAGCATCAGCCGCAAAGGTGATTGCTGGGACAACGCCGTCGTGGATAGCTTCTTCGGTACGCTCAAACAGGAACTCATCTATCGCCACACCTGGCCCACGCGCCTGGCCGTCACCGACGCGGTTCGGTCCTACATTGAGTGCTTCTACAACGTCCGACGCCGACACTCCGCGATCGGATATGTCAGTCCTCTTGAATTCGAGATGCCGCCACGAGTATCCATGGCAGCGTAATCACACTGTCCACGTTTTCGGGGCAAGGTCAGTGCCACGATGACGAGCTCCTATGCGTCCAGCACGACCTCGCGCGGGATACCGCGCATATTGTACTCAGAAGCCATCGTGCGTCCGTACGCTCCCGCCACCGCGATCAACAACACATCGCCCTCGTCGGTCGGGGGCAGCATGCGGCCGCGTCCGAGGACGTCTGCGCTTTCGCAGATGGGGCCCACCACGTGGACCGACTCAGTCGCACGCTCCCCGAGCCTCGAGAGGTTCACGATCTCGTGCCACGCACCGTAGAGCGCGGGGCGCATCAGCGAGTGCATACCGGCGTCGACGCCCACCCAGGTGACGTCCCGCTTGCGCTTGATCTGGGTGACCCGCGCCAAGAGAACGCCCGATTCCGCGACGACGAAACGGCCTGGCTCGATCCACATCTCTGAGATGGGGAAGGCCTCTCGGACCTCGCGCAACGCCGCGTCCACAGCGACGAGGTCGAGCCCTGTCTGACCTGGCTTCTCGGGCACGCCGAGGCCCCCGCCGACATCCAATAGGCGCACGTCTTTCATCCCGTCCGCGTACTCTGCCAGGCGGGTCGCGATGTCTCTCCACGCGCCGGGCGTCGAGATGCCGCTGCCGGAGTGCGCGTGAAGACCCACGATTCGAGCGCCGGCTTTGTCGGCGAGCCTTTTCAACTCGGGGAGCTGCGTTGGGTCGAGGCCGAATTTCGACTTCGCCCCAGCGGTCTTCACGTGCTTGTGGTGACCTCGCCCCACGCCGACGTCGACGCGCACGAGGAGCTCGCGATTATGGAAGACCTCGGGCCAGCGTTCGATGGGGTGCAGGTTGTCGATGGTGACGAATGCGCCTTCTTCGTACGCCCGTTCGTAGTCCGCTCGGGGGGCGAAGTTTGGTGTGAAGAGCAGATTGTTTGCAAACAGATCGGGCCCAAGACACCCCTTCGCCAGCTCCAGCTCGTTCGGCGACACGCACTCAAATCCGAGTCCGCTCGCGGAGACGATGTCGAGCACTTCTGGGTGCGAGTTCGCCTTCATCGCGTAGAAAACACGGTCGACGGCACCGATGCCCTTCAACGACGCTGCACGACCGCGAATCGTAGGGGCGTCGTACACATAGGCAGGTGTCTGCTGGTCCGCGATCACGAGCAGCTCGTCGCGTTTGAGTTCCCACCAGCGCCGGCGGTGCGCCTTGGCAGTACCCGCGATCGGCGCGAAGAGTTCGCGCCAGGAGGGCCCGAATGTCTCGTTCTCCTTCACCCCTTGAAAGAGCTCGCTATGCAGCCGTTGGAGCATGCGCTCCTTCCGGTCGGAGTCGATCACGAACGTGAGGTTCAGGTCGCTGGCCGCTTGGGTCACGAGGTGAACCGGCTGCTCTTCGAACTGTTCGAAGGACGGCCCGAGGCGGTGCAAGATGCTGCGAATGCCAATGCCTACGATGCTGATCGCTGCTACGTCGCGGGTGATCGTCACTCGGCAGTAGGGCTCGAGGTCCTGGGCGAGATGCTCGAGCACTCCGTCGCCTAGCTCGTTTGTCCCTGGATCGAGCGTAACCGTGACGCTCGACTCCGAGGTGGAGACGAGGTCCACGCCAACGTCGTGCGCTTTGAACACCGCGAAGACGTCGGCGAGGAAGCCGACCTGCTGCCACATCCCGACCGTGTCCATCGATACGACGGTCACGTTTCCTTTGCTCGAGAGCGCTTTCACCTGAGGCGCGCCGCGGTTGGGCAGCGCCTCGATGGTTGTCGACTCCATCGCCGGGTTCGGCGCGCAGCGGATCACCATCGGTATCTTGTGGCGACGGAGCGGAGCGATCGAGCGCGGGTGCAGGACTTTCGCACCGGTCGAGGCGATCTCCTGCGCCTCGTCATAGTCGAGGCGTCGTAGGAGTCGCGCCGAGGGAATCAGGCGCGGATCGGCGGTGAACATGCCGGGCACGTCCGTCCATATCTCGCAGCGTACGGCTTGCAGTTTGGCTGCTAGGATTGCCGCCGATGTATCAGAACCGCCCCGGCCGAGAACGACAGTCTCGCCCTCTGCCCCGGCGATGAATCCCTGCGTGATCAGCGCCTTCTCGGGTCGCTCTGCTAGACGGTCCTGCAGCGATTCATCAGCGGTATTGCTGACCTCGGCGGAGAGGAACCAGCGGACGCCTCGCTGCGGTTCGTCGCCGAGCGTTTCATCGCCCTCAGCGGGTCGCGCGCTACTCGCCTTGCGCGTCCAGGCGACCATCGCTTCACGCGCGTCGAGCCATCCGATGTCGACGCCTTGTGTCTGAAGGAACCTTGCTCCGATCAGAGTGGAGAGCAACTCGCCGTTCGCGAGCAGTCTGGCGCGCGTGCGTGGCGAGGCCTCGTCGATCAGGGCGATTCCCTTCGCGATTCTGCCGATTTCGTCGAGCATCGAGACGACGAGCTCGCCGAGTTCGAGTTCTAACTCCGCTGCCAGCGCCGAGTGTTTCGAGCGCAGCTCTTTCATTAGCTCGTCGTCGGTGCCTGCGCGGGCCGCCTCGGGCAGCGACTCCAGCAAGTTGGTGACTCCGGCGATCGCCGAGCAGACGACGACGGGACGCAGCCCAGCGGCCTGCTCGTGGCGAACTCGGTCGGCGATGGTGTTCCAGCGCTCGCGTGAGGAGACGCTGGTGCCTCCGAACTTCAGGACGGTCCAGCTCAATGGCTTCAGGGTGTGGGGTGGATGGTGAGCCTAACCGGCCAGGGGAGCGGCCGCACGCATCTCGCCGATCGACGCGGCTACCCTCGTCGCCGTCGACGACCCAATCCGGTCAACAGCCCCGTGAGCACGAACCACATCGCGCCGCCCCAACGTTCGCTTCCGGCGCCCACCGAGCAGGCCCCGTTCACGCCGGGTTCGGGGCAGCCGTCCATGAACCGAGATCCGACCTCATCTGGGCAAAGGTCCAGCGCATCCTCAACGTAGTCTCCGTCGGCATCGTTCGCGCACAGGTCGCCGATGCCGTCCCCATTGGCGTCCGCCTGGTCCGTGTTTCGGACGAGGGGGCAGTTGTCGTCGCATCCTTCGATGTTTCCGTTCGCGCACGGGGCGCTCTCGGCGTCGAAGGTCTCGGGGATCCGGTCGCCGTCCGAATCGGCGTCGCAGACGTCGCCGAGAGAGTCCTCATCGAGGTTCGCCTGGTCCGGATTGGCGATGCTGGGGCAGTTGTCTCCTTCGAGGTCGCTGAC
>JBLHWZ010000333.1:0-6086 GCA_047629415.1 Bradymonadia bacterium
GCCTATGATCTCGGCGATGCCGAAGTCGAGGACTCGCGCGACCGAAGTCCCGTCCGAAGGGTCTCGTGCGAGGTAGATGTTGGACGGCTTCAGGTCTCTGTGAACGATACCAGCGGCGTGCGCCTCCTTCAGCGCGCGACAGACCTGGATCCCGATAATGGCGACCGCTTTCTCAGAAACTCGACCCTGGCGAGTGATCTTATTGGCGAGCGTTTCACCCTCGACATAGTCCAGGGCGATGAACGGCAAACCACCATCCGTCAGACCGGAGTCCATGACACGCACGGTGTGCGTACTCTTCAAGATAGCAGCCGTCTCGGCCTCACGCTTGAAGCGCTGGACGACCTTCGCGTCCTGAACAAGGTCACCCCGTAGCACCTTCACAGCAACCTGCAGCGAGGAGATCTCGGTGGGCCTAGCGCGGTAGACCCACGCCGAAGCCCCCTGCCCTAAGAACCCGTCAATACGGTACTTTTCTCCTACTATCTGTCCGTTATCTAGGGGTCCCGGCACAGGCGGTTTGAGGTGCGAGCGATGGGATCCTGTACCTGAAAATGGTAGAGGGGCTCTCAGCGTACCAGCGCGCGGAGGCGCTGGCCAACCACCGATGGATCTCTTGAACACTTCATTTCGCACACTTCGTCGCCGGGCCAGCGGCCGGTCCCTCGATCTTTTCTTTCGTGCGATCGCGAGGGCCGGGAAAATGCATCCGAAGTCGGATCCTGCGAAACACGGGGTGCGAGTGCTCAAAGACGTTCCGTACCGCAACACCGGACTCTCAGCGCATACCCTCGACGTCTACGTCCCAGAGGGCGCGGAGAACGCTCCGGTAGTGCTGTACATCCACGGCGGTGGATTCCGGATCCTTTCGAAGGAGACCCACTGGGCAATGGCGTTGGCCTTTGCGGCACGCGGCTATGTCACCTTCTCGATCAACTACCGATTGGCACCAGGAGACCCGTTTCCGGCGGCTGCTGAAGACGCCTGCGCGGCCTACCGATGGGTTTGCGAAAACGCGGAACAGTTCGGCGGGGACTCACACAACATTGTGTTGGCCGGCGAGAGTGCCGGCGCAAATCTCGTCTGCGCGACCACCGTCGCCGCTACATATGAACGCCCCGAGCCGTGGGCAGCTGCAGTCTTCGAAATGGGGCGTGTGCCCACTGCGATCCTGCCGGCAGCGGGCATGCTCGAGGTGTCCAACTCTCACCGATTCTCCGAGCGCAGGGCGCTGCCTCAGTTCATCCAGGATCGAATCGGCGAGGTTGCGAGTGGATACCTCAAGGATTCGCCGCCAGAGGTCTCCAAGGATCTCGCGAACCCGCTGGTAATCTTGGAGACGATGCAGCCCGACCGTCCGCTCCCCCCAGCGTTCGCGAGCGTCGGCACGGCAGATCCGCTGCTCGACGATACGCGCAGGTTTGCGGCGGCGTATCAGGCCAGAGGCGGCGAGTGCGAGGTCCGCTACTACCCTGGCGAAGTGCACGCATTTCATGCGTTTCTCTGGCGAAAGGCGGCACAGGAGTGCTGGCAAGACCACTACAAATTCCTCGATGAGCGCGTCCGATCCTGACACGGACCCTTGATGCGGAGGGGAAGATGCCCGAAGAGATTGTGCGCTCTCAACCCCGCCATACTCATGCGACAACTTCTCCTCGCTGCTACCGTCTGTCTCGCCATCGGATGCTCCCGCACGGGTCTCGACCGGGGCACGCCCGCTGACGACGATGGCGGCGCAGACGCGGTCCTCACGGACGCGGGCCCAGATGCGATCGATATCGGCTTCGACCTCGACGACGCCGAAGTTCTTCCAGACATCACGCCGGACTTGATGCCCGAAATTCCGCCAGGCGTGTGCGGAGACGGAGTCCTCGAGGGCCTCGAGGAATGCGACGATGGAGACTTCAACAGCGACGAGGAACCAGACGGCTGCAGGACGAACTGCCTGCTCGCGGCTTGCGGCGATGGCGTCGTAGACAGTTTCGAGCCTTGTGATGACGGCAACGGAGTCGAGGCTGACGACTGCTCAAACGACTGCCTACGCCCCGCCATCCCATGCACCCCGTGCGAGTCGAGCGCAGAATGCGGCCGATCGCTGGACCAGTGCAGCCGTCTCCTCGATGGTACCTTCTGCACAACACCCTGTGGCGCCGACGAGCAGTGTGGCCCCGGGACCGTCTGCCGCGGCGTTGAGACAACCGCAGGCGCGGTCGCTGAGCAGTGCGTGCCCGAGCTCGATGTGTGCGCTGGCTGCTTTGACCAGGATGGCGACACCTATGGGATTGGTCTCGAATGCCCAGACTTCGACTGCGACGATGACAACCCCAGGATCAACCCGGGCGTCGAGGAGATCTGCAACGACATTGATGATGACTGCGACATCGACAACGACGAAGGGTGCCCGCCCGATCTCATCGTCGACGGCGAGGAGGTCGAGCTCTCCGGCGACTTCCTCTTTGATCGCGTCGACGTCCTCAACGGCGGCATTATCCGAGTGCGAGGCCGAGAATCCGACGATCTCACGTTCAACTGCTCGCCCGATGGGCCAGGCTGCCTGAAGATTCGAGCCCGCATCATCTTCGTGCGAGATGGCAGCACAATCGACGCATCAGGCGCTGGCTCCTGCGACACGGGCGCGGGCGACGAGGCAGGGTTTGGACCAGGACTCGCGAATGTCGGGCCTGGAGGAGGCGCATATGGGGGAGCCGGCGGCTCCGGACCTGGCCTGAGTGGCGGGCAGCCTTACGGCACGCCGGATGGAGCGGACATCGAGATGGGATCGCCCGGACGCGGATTTTTCATTGAGGTGCCTGGCTTCGACGGTGCCGCCTGTGATGACCTCGTCGGCTTCTCATCAGCCGGCGGCGGCGGCGGCGGCTGCGTGCAGCTGGCTGCACCCGACATTCTGATCTCGGGCTCGGTGCTCGCGAACGGCGAGGCGGGCGATATAGCGCGTGACAGCGCCGCCCCTGCCATCGTTGACGGCGGGGCTGGGGGCTCGGGGGGCGGAATCCTCTTGCGAGGCAGCCGAATCAGCCTCGAGGCTGGCGCTATCGTACACGCCCGCGGCGGAAGGGGCGGCACGGGCGCGACCTACAATCGCGGCGGCGACGGAGACCAGTGCATCGGAAACGGCGGTGGGGGCGGCAGTGGCGGCCGAATCAAGATGTTCGGCGAGACGATTTCTAACGCGTCCGCGGTGGATACTCGTGGAGGAGACGGTGCCACCGGACCGCAGAACGACGCGACCGGCGGCCAAAACGGTACCGTGGTGATTCAGTAAGTTACTTTCGCGGGGCATCTGACTCCGCGGACTAGACTCAGTTGCCTCGCCTCAAAGTGCAGCCTGCAAACGCGGATGCTGTGAAGCGACTCCGGCGGCACGGCGGTTGCTGAACGAAGTCTCGCAAAGGAGCCATGGGTGGGGAAATAGGCCGAGCTTTGGTACGGTTTCGGCATGAACGAAGAACATGAGATCTTTCGAGCTTCCGCCCGCCGGTTTGTCGCTGACAAGCTCGCCCCGCACGTCGATCGGTGGGAGCAAAACAAGAGCTTCCCTCGCGACGTGTATCGCCAAACCGCAGACGCGGGGCTGCTTGGGATTGGGTTCCCTGAAGAGTTCGGCGGTATGGGTGGCGACATCTTCCATCAGCTCATTATGTGCGAAGAGCTGACCCGCTCGGGATCGCCGGGACTCGCCGCCAGCCTTGGTAGCCTCGCGATCGCGATTCCTCCGATCGTGAACGCTGGAACCGACGAGCAGAAGGCTCGATGGCTGCCGCGGGTCCTCTCCGGCGAGTGGATCGCTGCGCTCGGTGTCACTGAGCCGGGAGCCGGGTCCGACGTAGCGAATATTCGCACGACAGCGCGACGCGATGCGGACGAGTGGGTCATCTCTGGCCAGAAGACATTCATCACGAGCGGCACGCGCGCCGACCTTGTTACGGTGCTGGCACGCACCGGCGGCGACGGCGCGGGCGGAGTCTCACTCTTCGTCGTCGAGACGGACCGACCAGGGTTCTCCAGCAGCGAGCCCATGCGCAAAATGGGATGGCACGCCTCAGACACAGCCGAGCTATTCTTCGACAACGTGCGCTTGCCTGCCGACGCGATGATCGGATACGAGAACGCGGGGTTCTTAGTGCTGATGCAGAACTTCGCTGGCGAACGCATCTGGTTGTCTGCTTCCGCACTCGCGATCGCTGAAATGGCGTTCGAAGCCTCGCTGGCTTACGTCCACGAGAGGACAGCGTTTGGGCGACCGCTGGCCGGCTTTCAGGTGACGCGACACAAGCTTGCAGAAATGAAGACTCGGGTGACCGCCGCCCGCGCGCACATCTACACAGTCGCGGAGACACTCGCTGCGGGAAATGCTGTGATCGCGGAGGTCGCGATGGCCAAAAACCATGCGACCGATGTCTGTTCCTGGGTCTGCGACCAGGCCGTGCAGATCCACGGCGGGGCCGGATTCATGGAGGGCACGCTCGTGGAGCGCCTCTACCGTGATGCCCGCCTCTATCCGATTGGCGGCGGAACCCGCGAGATCATGAATGAGATTATTATCAAACAGGGACTCGGCCTCTAGGCGCGGGCCGCCATCCAATTCCGCACAGCCGATACGAACAAAAATCTGCGAGCCACCGGAGGGGAAAGTCCGGTGGCTCGCGGGTGATCTGGCTCAGCGGCGGCAGTGGGGAACGTGCGGACGAAGTGGGCCCATCACAGGCCAAACGAGCATCACGGGCTTCAACCCTCTGCACGCTAGCGCGCCGCGACCCGCTCGACCTGGCTGTTGGAAGAGATGGACACGTTGCTGACGGTTCCGTCGAAGACTTGCACGCCGCACGCGTCGGCGGCGGCACCGACGTAGAAGTTGTTGGAGCACGACACGCCGCCGACCAGCTCTTCCATCATCGACAATTGCACCAGGCCGGCGGGGTCGAAGATACCAACGGTCAGTGCAGACCGATGGCCCTGCTCAACCACCAACACCATCGCACCGGTATTGTCGTATGATGCAGAGACCCTCGCTGCGCCGTGGATCGGCAGGCGAATGCTCGTCGACTCACGGTAGATATTCGCGATGGCCTCGTCGCCCCCCATAGTGAAGACAACCTCGTCTCCGTCGACCGTAATGGACGCGCGACCTGGGTGCCCGGCGACGAAGCCGCCCTCGGTAGCCCCATCAATCTCCAGCTGGATGGTGAATTCCGTCGGAACCTGGACGTCTTCGTAAGTTGCGACGCCAGGAGCGGCCGCAACGTTCAAGATTGCGAAGGCGGTAGTCAGTGCTGCGATTACGATGTTCATGATGCGTTGCGTTAGCGGGTTGCGTTCGATACCAAGACTTAAAGCACGCATCGTGCCAAAACATTAACCCCAATGAATCCATACACTTACTAGACACCCAAGGTAATGCGCCTCACACAATGCCGGTGTGAACGCGAAGTGTCAGCCACACACATCACACACTGTGTGTGTGAGTCGTCGCGGCTCCGCTCGCGTTGAATCGTGAATCTGCCTTGCGTCTGACCCGAACTGTGCTTTGTATCGTCGCCCGCCGCGGTAACTTGCCGCGAACCCAACAGATCTCTCAGCTCCCTCTTGAGACCATGGCCGACGCCGCAACCCTCAATCGCCGCGCCGAAGAACTCCACGCACGCTACCGCTACCAGTTCGGTGGCAAGCCTCGCATCACGCGACGTCTATCGGACTTGGACGGAATCGTGACGCAATCGGAACAGCTCATTGACGAGTGCCGCGCAATCGCTGCGACGGAGACCATCGAGACAATTCGTGAGAGGCTCTCGCTCTACAACGACGAGCGCGCATTGATCGTAGAGGCGCACGGCCTTGGTGAAGTTGCTGTTCAAGCGACAATGTTAGGAACCCGCGCAAACGCCCTCTTCGGCTACTACGCGCGGCACTTTGCTGGTCGGTCACGCGTCAGCCGTGACATCGGCCTCCTGGACGACGTCATCGACGCGCTGCGCGAGATTAAGGAGTCGCTGCATGCACTTCTCACCGGCACCGGCGCGGAGATAGCAGAGCGCCATCTCAAGACGATCGAAGGCAACATCGAACAT
>JBLHWZ010000334.1:0-6076 GCA_047629415.1 Bradymonadia bacterium
CTCTGGCATCGACCTCCGCGCCTCGACTCAACAGCAGAGACGTCGCGGGGAGGTGCCCTTTCCTGACGGCAAAGTGGAGCGACGTCTGGCCGCTGGAGTCCCGACTGTTGACGTCGAATCCCGCAGCCAGGAGCGTATCGAGGATCCCGGTGTCGCCACCATGAGCGGCGTGGTGAAGGAGGCTCGAACTGTGGCTGGTCTCGGTTCCTCGGACCACCGCCGACCAGAGTACGTAGAAGGCGCCGGAGCGTCCGAAGTACGCCGCATGGTCCACCGGGCGGTAGCCGAAGCGGTCAAGAACCGGCGCATCAGTTGAGCTCTCAAGCTGCCGACCGAGGATTGCCGGATGGCCGCGCCGCGCCGCAACGTGGAGCGCAGTTGTCGACGCCAATCCGAACAGATGGGGAGGTGCCCCCGCCTCGAGAAGAAGCGAGACCATCTCCAAGGAAGACTGGTCCGTGGCGAGACGAAGCGGCTCAACGAGCTGGCTTGGAGTGGCCGCCGAGCGATCCTCCGCAACCGCGAGAATCGCAGCCGCGAGCGTGACATTATCTAGCCGAGCACATCGTCCGATCGGCGTCTCGCCCGCTTCGTCACTCCATTGGGTGGAGGAGACCGGCAAGAGCAACGCGGCCATTTCGGAATACTGTTGGTGACAACTCCAATGCAGCGCGAGCGCCCCCCACTGATCGCGCGAGCCACGATCGACTCCCGAATCGAGCAGCCTTCGGGTCTCGAGTAGGTCTCCCCGTCTGACAGCGTCATGAAGCTCTGGCAGGCCGCGTGTGCCGGCGCCCTGCACGCTCTCCTCACCAGCGAAGTCGGACAGAGCGGGCAAGAGGGGATCTTCGCTGTCTGGACCGATGTCCAGCATGAACGGCTCATAGCGACCCAGTTCGGACCGAGACGACAGCTTCCAGTAGAGAATCCCTGCCAGCGGGAAGCCGTCCTGACGCCAGGCGGAGTGGAGAGCCCGCACGGCTGCCGCCCGTTCGTCTGGAACGATCGGCTGTTTGGACCAAACAAGGATCGACTGGTCTGCTTCGTCCCAAATGGGAACGAAGCCGGTCTGACTCCACGGAGCAGCGGTGGCTCCGCTGCGCTGAGTGTACCCGAGTTCTGTGAAGAGCACGGGGAGCGCGAGCTCCCGCTCCGCCGAAAAGGCGGCGATCCCGTCGAATACCGTGGACCACCCTTGGGCGAGCGAGTCCTCGTCGCGCGGGGAGTTTGGGGTCTCTCGCAAAGGGAAGTAGGCGTTAATGCCGATGAGGTCGAGGTCATCCCAGAATGCGACCTCGTGGTAGCTGTCGAAGTTGGCCGCGAAAGTGACGTGTCCACTATACGCGTCGCGAACGTCCGCGATGAGTGACCTCCAGTGCCGTTCGAGTTGTGCTCGGCGCGCGTTCATCTGCTCAATCGGACTCTCATGCCCATGGAACGTGTAGGCCTGAGCCCACGCACGCTCGGCGCGATTCCGTTCGACGAGGAACTCCTCGACCGAGGCGAAGTCGCTGGCGCCCAGGGCGGCGAGGTCCTCCTGACCAAAGAGGTACCCATGCCGGCCGACCAGAGCGCGGAGCTCTCGTTGTCGCTCTTCGTCGAGATAGTAGTCCGTAAGGTGTGGCGTTTGCTCGATGGGAAGGCTGGCAGCGAGCGCATTCATCTCGCTGCCGATGCCAAGCACTCGGACTCCCTCGCCGGACGCGATCTCCGCCCATTTGACGACAAATGCTGTGTACCTCTCGAACCACTCGGTGACCTCGGTGTCACTGTGCGGCCAGATCAAGCCATGCCAGAGAAACCGGTTTTCTGGATAGTCGTGGCTCAGGGCGACCCGCAGTACGAGCACCACTTCGAGTCCGTGGCGATGCGCAGCTTGGATTTCAGCACGAACGGCTGGCTCATCGTCCTCAAACCAGAGTTCGGGCCCGTTCCACGGTCCCTGCTGCGCATACACCGTCACCTGCACCGTATTCATTCCGGCCTGCAAGAGCGCTGCAGCCCATCGGTCATGGTCCTCTTCGTTGAGCTGGATGCCGCCCAGCAGAAAGGGCAGAGGCGCCTGTTCTTCTGGCGCTGGGGAGTCAGTCGCTGCCCGACACGCCCCGAACGAGCCCATCATTAGTGAAACCCCAAACACGATGAGGAGCCTCTGCATGAAGCTACGCGGAGTTCCACGCAGACGGATAAGTTCGGTGTGGAGTAGCGAAGACAAGGAGATTGGGCGGGGCATCAATCGCTGTTCGAGAGTGAGCTGGAATCGGATCGAGAGGCCGCTGCTGGCGTTCGACCAGAAACGAAAGTGACGGTCTTGGAGGCCACTGTTCACGTTCCAATACCGGAACCACCAAACACTAGACGGGGCGATATAACCAACGATATGGCCTATCGGCCAACATGGCCTCTTTTAGAGTATCGTTGTGCGCGCAAAGAACGGTCACGGAGCCTGTTGCCAGGCAAATCGGTGGTGTTGTAGTCATTGGCGACTCGCCCTACTTTGGCCTCCAAGAGCCTGGCTGACGAAGTGGTGACACCGCCACAGGCGAAGAGCACGATGCAAACACATTTCAACGCCGTCGCAGTCCTCCACCTACTCCTTGGCGGGCTGAAGCTCCTTCTGGGCGGAGCTTTCGTGACGTTCTCCCTCCTGTTCGGAGGATACTCGTTGCAGACGGCACTACGATTGCTGGGCAGTGAAGGCGGGGGAGAGACGAAGGAGGCGATCCTCGTCGCGACAGGCCTTTCGTCGATGAGTGTGATTCCGCTGCTGATCGGTCTGGTCGTCGTGGTGCTCTCGTTCACGAATCTGGTCGCAGCATACGGGGTGATGCGGCGCAGAAGCTGGGCGCCAGCCGTCGCGTTGATCACCTCGCTGATCACGTAGTTTAACGTCCCAACAGGCACGGCCCTAGGCGCCTACACGATCTGGGCGCTGTGGTCCGAGGAGGGAAAACAAGCCTACAAGAGTGGTCAGCCAGCCGCTGATCCGATGCGAATTCCGGCGGCGATCCAGGCGCCAGCGTCAGTGCGACTGGCCGAGATCGTCGACGGTGCCGGTATGCCTCCGTTGGTTGCCGAGGCGGAGCTTGAACTCTGAGGCGGAGCCGTCGCCGCTCGGTTGAGGGCTTGAGCCCTCAACCGATGCGCACGGCAGGTCACGATCTTCGGGCGCAGCGTAGTTGTCGCTGGCGGCGCAGATCGAGGGAGCGGAGCAACCTGGCGGCGGCTCCTAAAGCGGCTATGGCGTCAGCGCGCGAACCATGCCGGTCAACGAGTACACGATGACCTCAGTGGAGCCGTCGCCCAAACCGATGTCCGGGAGGGTGAGAACCGGCCACTCTTCCCGGGCGTCGTTCTCGGACTCGGTTGGCAACACAGTCAGGAAGTACGTGCCGTCCTCGGGTGCTACGAAGTCGACGAACGACTGACCGTGAAGGTCGTCCGAATTGTCGCTCAGGTTTCCATTTGCCCAAGAGATGAGACTGTTCGTCGGGTCCGATACCGCCAAGTAGACGTAGTTTTCGTCGCCGCTCACTTCCAGCTCGATACTCGCGACGAGTCGGTCGCCCGCGACCAATTCCACTGCGTAAACGTCATGAATGTCGACCGTTCCCCCGAACCCGTAAGGGTCGAGGCCGTCCTCGATGTAAAACACGTCATTCGTCAGCGCCGTCGCGTTGTCGTCCGAGTCGTTCGGCTCGGCTGCGTCTGTCGTCGTGGTCGTCCAGGTCGACACGTAGCGGAATTCCGGGACGCCCATCGGTTGTCCGTCCGCTGTCGTTAGGTCCGTCGAGACACGCACTTCGTAATGCGTGCCCTCGGCGAGCGCTGAGGCTGGCGTGAAGAGCACCCGGTTGCCGCTCGTTTCCAACGTTCCTGCGACATCCTCACCAGCGAACGTGGTCATGGTGACTGCCGCTGAAACCGAGTCAGCGTCGACATCCTGGTTGAACACGAGGGTGAGCGCGCTGGCGGGGTCCAAGAGGGTGGCACCTGCGTTGAGATCAGCAAATGGCCGGAGCCCAATAAGGGCGAGCGGTGCGGACGGCTCTCCATCGAGTTGTCCGATCTCGCCTGCGTGACGACCGCCCCACGCGCCCATGTCGTTGCGTGAGCCATCCGTGTCGTTGAACCGCGTGTCAGGGTGGCCGGCATCCCATGTGGGAGCCCACAACGCCATTCGTGCGCAGTCGACGATGTCGAGGGGGTCGACACAGCCGGCGTAGGCTTCGTCGCCCACGATCGAGCCGAATCCGGCGATCCAGCCGTTGGTGAAGAACGTGTAGACCGGCGGGCTGCTGTAGTCGTCGAAGTCGCCGTCGCCAGCGTTACCGGAGACGACCGAGTTGGCGACGAAGAACTGCTCAGAACTCGCCGTCACTCCAGTGCTGGAGCTCGACGAACCGGAGCTATTTCCGATCGTTGTGTTCCAGGTCTCGAACCCGCAGTCGCTAATCTCGAGACCGTCACCGCCCGAGTCCCAGAGAATGTTGTTCCGCTGCAACCCCACGCTTGTCGAGCTACAGGAGAACTCCAACGATTCTTGCGAATCGACGTCTGAGCGTCCCATGATGTTGCGCTCGATCAGCGCGAGAACGTTCCGGAGTGACGAGAGGTAGAGCGAGCCTGACTCGTTCGAGTCCTGGAGATCGTTGTTTGCAATCCACACGTCGAGCTCACGTTGTGCCACTGTCGCACCCGTTTCTTCGACACTAAGGTCGAAAACATACCGTTCGACCGGACCGACCCGGTTGTCGAACACGCTGATGAGCGAGTGGCCCTCGAATTGGCCCTGAGTCTGATAGAGTTGGACACCGTCATCACTGAGGGTTTCGAATTCGTTGTGGTGCATCACGATCCCGATGTCGGCGAAGCGGATGTCGATCGGGAAGTCGTCGGAGCTAAAGAAGTCGTTGAACTGGATGTCGAACACACTGCCTTCCGCTCCTCCAAAGACGGTCGCATCAAGAGAGTCCTCAACGGAATTCACGGTGTTGGTGTGCACCCGGAATGTGGCGTGAGTCGCTGGCAGCGCCGAGAGGTAATAGGGCGAGCCCGCGTCAACGCTGCCGGCGGTGTCGAAGTCCAACGATTGGAACGAAATGCCCAGTTCCGCCACGTCGATTTCGTTGTCGTGGATGTCCCAGAGCATCTCTCCACCTGTCAGGTCGATCCCTGTGACTTCGATCCCATCCTCTTCGGACGTAATCGTGTTGTTCGAGATCTCCACGGAGAGGTCGAACGCCCGCTCGTCCGCGGTTTCCCGATCCCACCACCAGGAGCTGGAAGACCAATCGATACTCTCGCCGGTGCCGGATGAGAAGTTGTTGGTGACGACTACGTTCAGCTCGCCTGTGAGGCTCATTGGCATATTCCGGAACTCGATCAAGCCGTCCGTCGCCCATGCAATGTTGTCTTGCACGGTGATGTTGATCGTGAAGTTGTCTCGCGTCTCAAGTCGGTCGAAGTCGGACTCATCGAGGTAAACGCCGCTGAATTCGAGCAGCTCGTCCTCGGTGTTGTTCACGACGTTGCGTTCGACGACGATGTCGATCGTGCCGTCGCTCGACGGGACCGCGTTCGCGATGCTGAAGGCCTCGGAGTTGCCGTGCAGCACTCGGTTGTCGGCGGCGACAAAGCGGAGCGAGGCGAATTCCGACCAGATCTCGACGTCTAAGTCATCGTCGTATCGGTAGAATGAGGCCCGGAGTATTTCGTCGTCGGCAGCCCATAGCTGGTTGTCCCGGATCTCGATGTCGATCGCGGCACCGGAACCGAGTCCGCCGAGGCGTTGAATCTCGATGAAGTCGTCGTCCGTCCCGCGGACCCGGTTGTTCGCGCCGAGAACGTCGAACGAACGCGCCGCGTCGTCCGCGGCGTCGGCGAGCCGCAGGTTCAGGTACGACTCAGTGTGCCAGCCAGTGTTCCCCTCAACAGTCGCGGAGAATCCGGCGCTCACATCCGTGAAGAGGTCGATGCCCTCGCCCGTCTCATCGTCGTAGTAGTACGAGCCAATCAGGTCGCCATCGACGTTCTGAACGTCGTTGCCTTGGATGCCGATGTGCGAGAGCGGCAG
>JBLHWZ010000335.1:0-6021 GCA_047629415.1 Bradymonadia bacterium
AAACTCCGAGTACGGACTGACGCCAGACCAAAAGCTGTGCGTTGCGGTACAACAATACGGTCGTGCCGACGCCGCCAGCGCGCTAGGGCTCAGGTGCTACCTGCGATAGCGTCGGGGCACGCGCTGACGGTTCCCTCACTTCGTTCGGCGCGGCTCAACTTAGAAACGTTGTGGCTACCCAGTAGCCAAGCATGTCTGGGAAAGACGTGTGGACTCGGCAGGGAACAATGCGTAACTTGTGATCCATGAATGAGCTCGCTGACAAATCCCCGTTGCCCGTCCCTGACGGATTCGACGAGCTTCCGGTCACAGACAAGCTCCTCTTCCTCGCGCAACTCTGGGAGCGAACCGAGGTTTCACCGGACGCATCGACTCTGCACGACCGCGTCGTTGGTGAAGTCGCAGGAGCACGGTTGGCCGAGCTGAAGGCGACTCCAGAGTTGGCGATCTCGCGTGAAGAAGTCATGAGACGTGTGCGAGAGCGACTCTCCCGGTGAAGCTCCGACGGCTCGACTTCCATCCTGACTTCTCGGACGACCTCGCGTCCGCCGCGGAGTGCTTTCTGGAGAACGTTCCAGAACGCGTTGAGGACTTCCTCGCTGACTATGACAAGAAGCTCGACGACGTCCTTCGCGACCCTGAACTCTATGCGATTCGCGAAGAGGATGGACTCCGCCGAGCGAACCTCGACACGTTCGCGTATTCCATTCGCTATGACTGGGAACACGAGATTCTACCCGTCGTGACGTTCGCCCATCATCACCAGGACACCGTCCGTTGGATGCGCCGGCTCGCAGAAATGCGACGCAACCGCAGCTAGCGACCGCGCTCTTCGAACCGCTTCGCACCCACCGCAGCTGCACTGGACGAAAGGGCCGCTCGCGGAGACACCCGGTTGGTATAGGGCGCTGACCCGCCGCGACAACCCACTCTAGGCGCGCTAGGCTTCGATCCCATGAACGAAGTTGGTTCTCCGAACTGCCCATCCGACTCGAACTCGGATGGGCATGCTCTGTGAGGCGGTCGAGATCTCGAAGCGAACGTTCTTCCGCTACTTCGGGAGCAAGGAAGATCTGGTCTTCCCGAACCACGAGGAGCGCCTGGCGCGCTTTCTAGCGTTTCTAGAGCAGGCCCCGCCCGAGCTCTCCGCATTCGATACGCTCCGTGGAGCGTCCCGCGCATTCGCGGCCGAGTACACCCACCATCGCGAGCGGTTCCTTGGGCAGCAGAAGCTAATCCAGACGAGCACGTCCCTCGTCGCTCGGGAGCACGCCATCGATCGGGAATGGGAGCGCGTAATGGGGGTCTGGTTCGAGAAACGGCTCCCGGTCGACGGCGACCAGCCGGCGCACTTCGCCAAGGTCATGGCGGGAGGCGCGATTGGAGTGATCCGGGCGACGATGCGCCATTGGTACGATGACGACGCCACTGAGGACCTCGAGGCTCTCGGGGTCTCCGCGTTGGCGCGTCTCGAAGAGGGCTTCGCCGGTCACTGACGAAGTCTCCCGCCCAAGACGCTCGCCCCGACGGCGCGGTAGCCATCGGGGTGAGGTTACGATCGAGTTTCGCTAGTGTCGGCTTGGCCGGAGCACGCTCACAGCGTTGCCGAAGGGTCCTCGATGGATCTTCGATGGCTTGCGAAACGTCGCCGCCTCTATCTTGGACTCATTCCCAACCAGCATAGCGAGCCCTCTATGAATCGCCTCTTCGCATCCCTTCTCATCTCTTCCACCCTCGCGTTCGGCGCCACGGCCCACGCCGCCGAGTGTTACGAAATCACCGGTTGGACCTCCACCGACTACGTAGGCGCCGACGCGCTCGTCACCCCAACAAGTTGCGCCGTCACGCCTTCGGGAACTGCGTGGCTCAATGTGACGATCAGCTACGGCGCGGGCCCGAACGACGACCTTTGGCTACGAATTTTGCTCAGCGATTCGCACATGAGCGGTACCACGTTCTCGCCACTGCTTGTGTTCGCCATGTACGACGGCGCCGGGCTCCCAATTGTCACGACTGACGCAATCGTCGGTCCCTACGACAACGAAATGGACGCGACGGTCAATCCGCCTTCACAAGGCAACATCCGCAACCGCGCGCGCGTTCGACTCCGCCACCGTAATACCGGACACTGCCTAGAGACCGGCTCGACCAACGGAAGCGCTGTCGCAAACTTTCCGTGCGCAGACTATCCCGACCAGATCTTCGAGTTAGTCTACGCTGGAGCAGGCTCGTACCGACTTCAGAACGAGTCCGACAACCAGTGTGTTTACACGCTGCCTGCCGACGGATCCACCGTACACAGCTGGGGTTGCTGGGATGACCCGGGGATGCGCTTCCGCTTCATTCCCCAGGACGGTGGCTTCCGCCTACACAACCTCGAAGAGGGGCAGTGCATCTACGGAAATCCATCCTATGGTGGCGACACGCACTCATGGGGATGCTGGTCAGACCCTGCGATGGTCTACCAGGTCGACATCGTTGAATACGCTCCGACCGGTCCCATCGGACCACATCCAGTCAGGCGCGAGCGCCGTGCGACGAGTGGTGGCGGAGTAGATAGCCAGCGGCGGAGCGATGGCAGGGATGATGGTCGTGAGCCGAGCATAGGAAGATCAAGCCGCCTATGAATTCTACCAACCGGGGCACAGGTCTCCACCGTTCGGTGCTCTTGCGACCCCGCAAAACGCAACTCCCCCTACCCCACGCGCCTTGCGCGCAGACCGGCCGAGTTCTCGCTTTTCACACCCTCGCTGTCCTCAGGTCCACCAGACCTCAAACAGCTCGTCTTCGGGCGGCCCTCGACACGGCTGGATGAAGGGCGCGTCGGTCGGTAGAGCCTGCGCGTCCAAGATCGCCCTCACCGCGTCGGCGAAGGTCAGGCTGCGGGACCTTGCCATACCGATAGGTCTTGGTTGACGCGAACAGCCCACGCCGATCAAGACCCGGTCGCTAGGGCTTTCCGTTGGGAACCGGGGCACCGTTGGGCACGTTCCCGATCCGCGCTCCGTTTGGCGCGGCTCCGTTTTCCGTACGAGGCTGCGCGTCGAAGTGCAGGAACTCCCAGCCCGCCCCCGCCCACTCGTAGCCCAGCCGCAGGCGGCCCGAATTATTCGCAAACTGCAGGTCGTACGTCACGGTCCACGCGGACTCGTCGGCTGAGAGTGTGACCTCGGTAAACGTCGCCGCCGTCAGGGCCCCCTGAGCCTGTAGTAAGTTCTGCATCCCGGTGGTCATCTGCTCCACCGTCATCGCCGTCCGGAACGAGAGGCCGGAATTCACGAAATCCTCAAACTCTCCCTCGACGAGCCGTAGGCTCTGCTCGTCGGCGAGCTCGCGCAACTCGTCCATGTCGGGGTCCATTGGCTCCACATCCTCGACACCGAAATCGTACCCGCGAAGACGCCATTCGCCGTCTTCGCGAACGGCGACGTACGTCACCTCAACTTCACCGACCTCGTACTCGACCAGCAGACCGAGCGTCATTCGATCTTCGTCCATGTCCTTCTGACGGCTGACCGAGTTCACCTTTGTGATGCTCTCGAACTCGCCGAGTTGCAGTAAGAGCGTGTGACACGAGCGGGCGAGGTCCTCCTCACTGTCCAACAGGTCGTGGAATCCTTCGGAGGCGTTCTCCCATACCTCATCGGTGTTCTCGTCCGAGCAGTTCTTCAGCATCTCCGCCGCCGATTCCGTGGCCTCAGAAGCGACCCGGCGCATGTCGCAACCGGTGGAGACCAACAGACTGCCGCCGAGAACGAAGAGAACTCCGAATCGAATAACGCTGGGTGATTTCATGAGCTGTTCTATCACGAAGAAGATGTGGACAAACACTCGAATTCACAAGCTCTACCCCTACCAGCCTGGAGGTGCACGAACAAGCCGTTTTCCATTTAGGCGACGCACCGTCGGCGACTATGAAAGTAAGCGCGCCGTAGACACCCGCCAGCGCGAATCTCGCGGTAGGGCATCGCGCAGGACCAGACTGAGGCTGGATGCGCGTCATCCCACGTCAAGACCAAACCTAGCGCGCGGCCAATCAATGCCCCGTTGTGAAACTGGTCGATCACGGCATCGTCTGCGAAGAAGGCCTGAGAAATGGGATTCCGTAGGTCGGTCCAGAACCATTGCGTCACCATCACCCCACAACAAGCGTTCGGGGGATAGGAAGATCAAGCGCCCTGAGAGAGCTACCAGCCATCTTTGGGCTCTGAGTAGACTGCGTTGAGGATCAGTGTGCTCAACTGACCATCGATGGCATTGGGTCCCTGGTGCTCGGCTTCACAGACGATGGCACCCGATACAGCCTCGCGTCGTTCACCGAGTCCTAACCGCAGCCAGAACGCTGGCTGTGAGGTGGTGCGGAGCGTGATTCGCGATCCAGCAGGCAAACGGGTCAAGGTCGTCGGCTAGGAGCGGACGAGTTCGGTCACTCCGCGACCATCTTCTCGGCTAGCGCTCGTTGGCTCTACCCGTTCCGGCACCGTCGCGTGCTGCGCCCGCTACTCGGCGGCGCTCGGGTCCGTGATCTGACCAACAAACAGAATCGCCCCGGTCGCTGTGTCTCGGATCACCGATACGAACGGCCGGTCGACGATAAAGGGAATCGGAGGCTCTTCGATCGACTCCGAGTCGTCCATGACCACCGCTGTCACCGCGGCCGCTTCCGTCCCTTGCTCGGAGACGTCGACGAACGTTCGGTGCAGGACCTTCCCGATATGCATCGGCGTCTCGGAGATGCCCGAGAAGTCGGCGCCCGTCGAGAACGCTGCGTGGATGCCCAGCGCCTGCAACGCCGGCACCAGCTCCGTCGCGTAGTCGAAGCGGAACTTCGGCAGCACTAGCGAAACCTCGACCGTCTGCATCGACGACAGCACCGATTCGTAAATCTCGGCGGTCGGAACTTCGAGGGTCGGGCCACCGTCTCGAAGCAATACGATCATCGAGGCCGCACCCCCGCGGTAGAGCAGCTCCACTGCAGACCATCCGTCCGCCGAACCGTGGCGCAAGAATTTGAGCTGCCTCATTGATGGTACCTCGAGGGGATCCGCGTCGACTCGGTTGAACACGGCCGGACCGGTGTTCGACGGGTCGAACTCCTGCTCCCACCTCGCTTTGAAGTACACTGCGTTCATCAGCACGAGTCGCGTGTTCGATGGCAATCCCTCCGGAGGAACGATGATCGGAATCAGCCCGTTGGTGTTTTCGGACGCCCATTGATTCATCGCCGAGGCTCCTGACCCGGTCCCGATTGCTACGGATTGAGGGGGCGCGTCGTAGAAGAGCGACAGCTGGTCGATGTACGGCTGGTGTACCACCAAGCCCGAGTCGAGCCACGCAGAGTTCGCGACACGCAGCTCGTACGGGTCGTCGCCGCTGGCTGCAGAGTGGCGGATCGCCACATCCAACGCGAAGAGTCCGGGGTGGCGCCCGTCTTCAGAAAGTTCGGTCATGAGGCCTCTACGAAGCTCCTCGAGGGTCTCTCCGCGCGCACCCGCCATCGCCATCGAGAGGGCAATGCGGATCGAGTGTGGAGAGATAAGCGTGTTTGTTTCTGACGCGCTCTCTTCCAAGAGAGCGAACGCGAAACGGGTTCCAGCCGAGGCCACTGCCGTGACGTCCGAGCGCGGCACTGAGGCCGCGCGCTCCACGAGCTCCGGGTCGACCGTTGCCGGAACGACGGATCCGAATTCGTCGCCCGTCGATGCCGGCGCGGATACCGGAGCGGATTGGCATCCGTTGCAGGCCGGAACGACCATCGCTGCGGCCAAGCGAAGCAACCAGATCGCGGGGATGTGCGGAGTCTGCATAGGTGTCTCTTGAGCAAGGAACGGTCGAAGAGGGAACGTCGGTGCGGCCCGGTCGGTTCAACGGTACGCGCCGCGTCGCGATCCCGCCATAGTTGGTGCCCTAGCGGGTGTGATCATCGGCCGTCGGTTCGAAGGCCCTATTTTTGATCAGCGAGGCATGGCAACGTCCTCCGGGTGAACAATCAAACCCACCACGCCGTGCGCTAACACGGGG
>JBLHWZ010000336.1:0-6003 GCA_047629415.1 Bradymonadia bacterium
GCGGACACGATTCGCTCTGCTCATGGGGTCCCTACGATGGGTTGATCGGGCGGACGTACGCGACAGTGCGCCGCACCACGAAACGACCGCCGCCGCAAACGCCCCACGAAACGAACGCCACCGCAAACGCCCCACGAAACGATCGTCTCCGTAGGGACACCATGAGCGAAGCGAATCGTGTCCGATCTCAAACGGCCGCCCTAAAGAGTCGACAAATCGCGAGGTCGTGGTTTTGCGGCGGACACGATTCGCTCTGCTCATGGTGTCCCTCCGATGGGTTGATCGGGCGGCCATACGCGACAGTGCGCCGCATCGCGCCAATCTCCTACCGCACGATTCCCGCCTTCAACGCGTACCGCACCAAGCCGGCGGTCGTCTTAACGCCGAGCTTGTCCATGACGTTGGTGCGGTAATTTTGGATCGTCTTCGTCTTGAGGCCGAGCTGCTCGGCGATCTCAGTGCTCGTGAAACCCTCCGCTACGAGCTGGAGGATTTCCTCTTCACGGCTGGAGAGGGGCTCCGCTGCGGAGGTGTTGTTGCCAAGATATCCCTGCACGACGTAGCCGGACACTGCCTCGGAGAGGTAGACCTCACCCCGCGCGACGGTGCGAATCGCTGAGCAAAGCGTCTCGACACCGGCTCCCTTTAGTAGGAACCCACGAGCGCCCGACCGCAGCGCTCGGTCAACGGTGGGAGCGTCGTCGTACATCGTGAGGATCAGGACGCGAATATCGGGGCGATCCGCTACGATACGCTTAGTCGCTTCGATACCATTTAGCGTGGGCAGGCCTACATCCATGAGCACAACGTCGGGCCCGATGTCCAACGCGATCCGGGCGGCTTCTGCGCCGTCTGCGCATTCGCCGACGACCTCAATATCGGCCTCGCCCTCTAGGAGCCCCCGGAGGCCTTGGCGCATCATCGCGTGGTCATCGGCGAGTAAAACTCTGATCATGCAGCGCAGCGTCCCAAGGTCCCGGCTTTGGTGCAAGGGGCATCGACCTCGTCTGACTCTTCGCTGCCGACTGTCCTCTTTGGCGAGGATCCATTACGAGGCAGGCTCAGCCACTCCGAAAGGAGTGTTGAACGATTCGCTCGCGCCGCTACTATACAGCGCGACCACCTCACTGTGACCGACTCATGCGCCGACTCCTGATCCCGCTCGTTGCCCTCTTCGCTGCGTCCTGCAGTGGCACCGACGAACCTGCTGACGACGATTGTGGCGGCCAGTGTTTCACCCCACCAAGCGCTGAGTGCGACGGCACCAACCTGGTTCGCTACCAAGTGCTCGGCATTTGCCTCGAAGGCACCTGCGAGTATCCAACGGACACCGAGGACTGCGCCGATGACGGCCAGCTCTGCTCGGATGGCGCCTGCGTTGAGCCACCCGATCTCTGTATTGGCGTCGAGTGCGTGACCCCGCCCGAAGACTCATGCTCCGACGATCTGCGCGTCGCGATCACCTACGGCGAAGGAGTCTGTGTTGACGGTCTCTGCGAGTATTCCGAAGTCCTCGACGACTGCGGAGCGGCCCAGTGGTGCGTTGATACGAGTTGCGAACGGCAGCCGTGCGCGGGCGTTGAGTGCAACGAGGCGCCAGAGGCCACCTGCGACGGCACACTCCTCACCACCTTCGTCGCCAATGGCGAGTGCGTCGCTGAGGAAGGCACCTGCGAATACGCGATCGAGGCGACCGCAGACTGTGCTGGCAACGGACAGTTCTGCAACCTAGGCGCCTGTGAGGACATCGATCCGTGTGATGGGGTCGTCTGTGATGCACCGCCCGCCGACGTCTGCGATCGCAACACGCTCATCCAGGCGCAGAGCGGCGTCTGCAACTCGGGCGACTGCGAGTACCCGACCGAAGATGTCCGGTGCGCCGACTCCAACCAGATTTGCCGCGACAATGAATGCCGCGACCGCCTCCCCTGCGAGGACGTGGTCTGCGACGTCCCCCCGGAGGACTTCTGCGACGGATCCGAGATCCTCGTTCAACACCCCGCAGTCGGATCCTGCCTCGAAGATGAGTGCGCGTATGACGCGACCTTCGTGAGCTGCTTCGACACCGGAGAGGTCTGCGAAGGTGGACGCTGCATCGTGCCCACCGCGTGCACCGGCGTCGTTTGCGCCGCGCCGCCTGAGGCAATCTGCGCCGACGACTTCATCGTCACGCGGTTCGACGAGGCCGGCGAGTGCTTCGACGGAGACTGCATCTACACCGAAGAGCCCTACGATTGCCGCGACGAGAGCGGCGAGTGCATCGACGGAGACTGCGAGTTCCTTGACCCATGCCTCGGCGTTGTCTGCAACGTAGCCCCAGAACCACTCTGCGTTGGCTCAACGTCGGTCTTCTTCGGCTTGCCCGGCATCTGCGACGCAGGTGATTGCGAGTTCGTCGAAGACTCCGATGACTGCGCTCTCTCCGGTGACATCTGCGCGGACGGCGTCTGCCAGGACCGCCCAGATCCTTGTGAGGACGTCACCTGCGAGCCGCTTCCGCCAGGTTGTGACGACGGAGACCGCGTCAGCTATGTGGGCGCGGGAACCTGCGTGGGCGGAGCCTGCGACTACGCACTCGTTCAGGAGCGAGAGGTCTGTACCAGCGGATGCAGCTCCGGTGTTTGCGTCCCAGCAGGCACGCTGCTGGTGGAGGGCGACGTCATCATCTCAGAAGTAATGCTCGCCCCGGATGCCGATGGCTCCTTCTTCCTCGAGATTCAGGATATCAGCGGAAACACTGACCTCACCGGACTTTCGATCATCGTCGATGGACTCGCCCCCTTCGTCGTACCGGACGGAACGATCCTCGAACCCCTTGGAGTGTTGGTGATTGGAGATGGCCCAGGCGCAGCTCCCGTGGTCGACGTGGTCTGGCCGGAGCTCATCTTCTCGCCCATCGGTGCCGAGATCACGCTGCAGGGCGCAGAGATAGTGGACACGCTTAGCGCGGACATCGGGGCAGGATTCCCTGCAACGACAGGCCGGTCCGCCCAGCGCTCGGGAGTCGACATAACAGACGCCAATTGGTGTGAAACGTGGGAGTATCAAGAGCCGATCTTCGCAACCGCGGGCATGGTCAACGGCAGCTGCGGGCGAGATATTGTGCTCGGGGAACTCTACATCACCGAGATCATGCCGAACGGAGTCGCCCGACCGGGTGGATCGCCGGAAGTGTGGTTTGAGATGTTTGGCACGTTCGAAGAGAACCGTGACTTGAACGGGCTCATTATCACGTCCACAACTCATCGATGGGTCCTCCGCGATGCGATCATCGACGCTGAGGATTGGGCCGTTGTCGGGGAGGACGCCAGCCTCGGTTCGTCGCCAAACATTCACTGGGCCGACGAGTTCAGCTTTGGTGAAGACGACGTTCTGACGATCGAGAACGGTCCCGACGTACTCGACGTTGTCGACTTCTCGGTCGGTAGCTGGGCCTACTCGACGGGCAACGCGATCGGGTTCAACGACGGGTCTCCCTACACCGACAACGACTTGCCAGACACGTGGTGCACGACCCCAGTGGCCTACGGCCGCGGCGACAACACCGGCACGCCCTACGACGCCGCAGTCTGCGACTAGGGTGAGCGGCGGCGGCCCTGCCGTCTTGTCGTCGAATGCGGAGGGAAGCACACACGATGTGTGCCCGTATGGTCTGAGCGTCCGCCGGTTGAAAGCATACTCTGAACTTGATCAGAGCTGGTCTGGCTGTTAGCCGGCCCACTGTCGATTTCATATCAAAACTGAATTCACCACGACGAAGCAATTGGCCCTGATGAGGCCGTTCGCCCTGCTAATGGCCTGCTTCCTCTGCGACTGTGCTGACGATCTCTCCATCGATTCGACACCAGCCTCATTGTCGGTCTCGGAGGCTCCCGCGGCCGTGCTCGGCCAATCCGCCATCACGATGGCCGAGTTCACAGGGAGTTTTGACCAGATCTGCGGTGACTTCTCGATCGCGATGCTCCCCAGCGACGAGTGGCAGACACTGCCTAGTGGCGTTGACCCACGCACGCTCGACCGCGCGCTGGGCTTCTGCGACGAGTTCATCCTCAACAGCGGCGGCGAAAGCGACTTCCGGATGGACACCGTCGCCGGCTTCATTGGCTCCACCGCCGAAGACTGTCTGAGCCCAGCCGAGTTGGCTGACTGGGGAACGCTCTTCTTCAACTAGGGAGCGGCGTTCTGCGCAACTGTCCGCGTTCAGAACAACATGGCGGTCAGCGCCACAAACTTCGTTGCAGAGATCACCGAGATTACCGGTGGATACGAGGGGTACCGACACAGAAGTTCTATCGGCGCGATGGAGCCCTGCTGTGGCACCGGAGCGGACCTCACGGGACTCGGTGGGCAGAACGCTCCGACCGACCTCGCCGGTGGAGCTTTCTCGCACGGTGACCTGGTGCCCACCGCATCGGTAGACCAGCAATGGACCTTCCGTAATGGCGGCGGCTCCTTCACCTTCAGCGGGCGAGTCACGGCTCAGGTCGCTGAAGTGAGCGATGGGCGTGACAACGACTACGATGGTCGAGTCGACAACGGCCTGGGGCTCTACTCCGACACAGCTGCATGCCAGTTCGACGATGACTGTGTCTCGGCGAGCTGCGCGGACATCGACGTGGAGACCCGGACCGGCGCATGCGCCAGCACATGTGGAGCCGACACCTACGGCCTCAGCTGCACGCCCTGCGTCGACTGCGGAACCGGAACTTGCGACGACGGAGTGACCGGCGACGGCGCATGCGACTGTGACGACACCGGATTCGGTGGCTTGGTCTGCGACGCCTGCGTCTCCGGCCACTACAGTGCCAGCTGCGCGGAGCGCCACGACTGCGGCGGGAACGGAAGCTGCAACGACGGAATCACTGGATCGGGCACTTGTGCGTGTCGGCGCGGGTACCACGGAACCTCCTGCAACTTCACCTGCACGGACGGACGGCGGAACGGCGGAACGGCGCCGAGACCACCCTCGATTGCGGTGGGCCCTGCGATGCCTGCGATGGAGCGCCACACAGATTCTGGCGAGTTCGGGATTTGGCTCGCACGCCCGCGGGCGCCTCGTACGCTTCAGATCTCGAGTTCTCGTCCGCATCTCGGATTGTGCCGTGGACTCAAGTCCGCGCGGAGGCCGGCTTCACGCAGACTTCGACACGTCGGCTGAATGACCGGAACACGACTACCCCTGTCTTCTTGGCGAGGCGTGGACACGGAGTCCTCTGGTCGTACTTCCGTAGGCCGGTCGCAATCGAGCGAGTCGTCCTCTCATCGCACTCACCAAGCTATCTTCCGCGTCAGATCATCGTCGAATGGTCCGATAACAAGCGCACGTGGACGGAGTCATGGAGAAGCCAAGCTTCCGAAGCGGCCCGAGATATCCTCACCATGGTGCGGCCCTCCTGCGGCGACGTGAACGTGCATGGCTCGAGCTGCCAGTACACCTGCTCCGACCGGGTTCAGAACGGGACCGGGACCGAGATCGAGGTCGATTGCGGCGGAGACTGCGACGCCTGCGTGGTCCTCACAAACTATCGCTACTGGAGGATCAACGTAACCGGGAACATACGCGGCACACGTGTCTACGACATACGCTTCCCGCATCGGCCACGTTGTACATCCGGTGATCGCGAGGTTAACTCTCCTCAGTATGCCATCGACTCGAGTGACTCCACCTACTCAAGCATTCGCCCAGGCTCGGTAGGGACGTTCACCCTCGACTTCTCAGCAAGCTATGACATGAATAGCGCTAGCTTTACGTTCGGATCCTTCCAGTCGACGCCATCTCGTGTCACGATTCAGGGTAGCAACGACAACCGGACATGGGTCAACGTTTCCACGACGATTCCGACCGGCCCGAACTTCACCGCGAGCTGGTAGTAAGAGCTGCGGTCGCATCCGGTGAGGCACCATCCGTGTCCGCACCGGGCGTATTCGCGGATGAACTATCGGGCGGGATGTCGACTTCGGGATGACGCGACGAAGGTCGTGTCGCCCACCGGATGCCCATGA
>JBLHWZ010000337.1:0-5974 GCA_047629415.1 Bradymonadia bacterium
GGAGTACTTCTACCGCGGCCGAGTCGAGACTGGAGACGGTCAGCTCTTCTTCAGCGCGGTGCTGTCATTCGACACAACAGCCGCATTAGACCTCGGTCTAACCAACTATGCCCGCCCTGAAATGGGAGCACTCATCGCCTACGTGAGCAGCTACTTCGGAGACTCCGAGGATTGAGCGCCAGAGCTTGCGGCCGACGGTGCCATGGGTACCGCCTGAGCAACCCAAGGAGACGGGGACGCGGCGTTCGTGGTGATCGAGTTCGGTCAGACCCGCGAGATCACGCACTTCGCCTTTCCGAGCCGGGAGATGACCGGCGGCTCGTCGACCATCACCGGGGTCCAACTGCGCTTCAACTCGAGCGGCGCGGACATCGTAGTCGCCCTTTTTGAAACCCCAGAGTCCGATCTGCGCCATGAGTTTGCACTCCCGGTCGGAGTTGAGGTGGAGCCCGTGAGAGTCGAGGCAGTTACGACGATTGGCGGCAACATGGGCGCTCGGAAAACTGAGTTTCTCGGGCCCTAGGCCGGCTTGAGAGGCTCGCGCCTCGCTTGAGCCGAAAGGCGACTTCACAGCTGGGTTCCATAGGCGTACCCGCTGCCATTTTCGCCGTGCCCAGCTAGCAAAGAGGCAGGATCTCCCGCATTCTTGGCGCAGGCAAGAGTCCTGTTCGGACGACCATGAACGCGCTGAATACGAGCAGAGCCTAGAACTTTAGCTCTTGATTTCGTTCCAGGCGATTGTGCCGCCAATGAGGTTGGTCACGTCTCGAAAGCCCATCCCGGTCAGCGTTTCGCAGGCGCGCGCGGAGCGAGCCCCAGACCGGCAGACAAGTAGATACTCTTTGTCTCGGACCCAATTTTCGGCGACCTGGGGCAGAGTCGCAAGAGGAACGCTGATCGCTTCCTCAATGTGTCCAAGGGGGCCGACGAATTCGTCTGGCTCGCGGACATCTACGATTCGGTAATAGTCGGCAAGTTCCACGGCCTGCACAGTAATCTCGGCGACCTTGCCTGGCCGCTCTTGTGCGCCGGTTCCGCACGCCAAGTTGGCGGGCACCGCGACATCCATGAGCTTGGGATTCGCGAGCTTCAGGTTCGCCATGATCTCAACGAACTCATCCTCGGTGACTCCGTCCTTCAGACGCGGGTTGTGCGCGCGCTCCTCTGCGATCGAGCTGCGCGTATGCCCTCGATAGTCGTGTCCCGGTAGGACCACTGTGTCCGCCGGGAGCGAGAAGAGCTGGCCCCGAACTGAGCGATAGAGAGACCGAGAGTCACCGGCCTGAAAGTCCGTGCGTCCGCAACCGCGGATGAAGAGCGCATCACCCGTGAAAGCCATCGTTGTGTCTCCATCTCGGAGAACGAAACTCACGCAGCCACCGGTATGTCCGGGGGTGGCCAGCACTTCAAGTTTGTACTTGCCGAACTCGATGACATCTCCGTCATCGACAGCCCTGTCGACACACACAACATCATTGGATGCGCTCACGACCGATCGGGCTCCGGTACGCTCCCGCAACTCACCCGAAGCCGTCACGTGGTCCGCGTGCACATGGGTATCCATCGTGTAGAGGAGGTTCAAGTGCAGCTCGTCGAGTAAGGCCATGTCACGATCAATTCGCTCGACGACGGGATCGATGATCACAGCTTCCCGTGTGTCCTCGTCAGCGAGGAGATACGTGTAAGTCCAGGACTTTTGATCGAAGAGTTGTCGGAGAATCATGTGTTGTCCTGAATGGAAGGGGACTCAGTCCAATCCGGCGAAGCCGTCCTTAGGTTGGAGGCGCCCGCTCGGCGAATAGCTCCGCTGGCGGTCACTCCGGAGCCTGCAACGCGCGGCGGAGGTGAGTTCGGACTCGTGTCGAAATTTCAGAAGGGAGAAGGGCAGGAGCACTGCTGCACGCGTCCAAGGCATCACGCAACCCTTGGCATTCGTTTGCGCAGGCTGAGCACTCGCCAACATGCGTCTGCATCGACTCGCAGACAAGGGCAGTGATGTCGCCTTCAAGATAGAGCGAGAACACCTCGCGGATGTTCGAGCATTGCTCCGAGCGACCATCAACAGAGCCCGAGAGATGCTGGCGGAGTCGTGCGCGGGCTCTGTGGAGTCGACTCTTCACCGCGGTCACGCTGGAGCCGGTGACCTCGGCGACCTCTGCCGCCTTGAAGCCCTCAACATCGCGAAGCACGAGGACTTCTCGGTCTTCTGGGGAGAGCTTTCCGAGCGCCCTCTCCACCTGCTCCCAGCGTTGGGTGAGCTCTGCTTGGTCCGCCGGACTCGGTGCGTGCGACCTGAGCTCGGGCACATCGTCCAGCGATTCTTGCTGCGCGGGCACAAACCGACCTCGCTGACGCTGTCGGGAACACTGGTTGCGAGCGATAGTGAAGAGCCACGTGGACAGCGTTGACCGGCCGTTGAACTGCCCAAGGTTTTTCGCCGCACTGGGCAGGGTCTCTTGGAGCAGATCTTCGATGTCTTCTTTATTCTGGCAGACCTTGAGCGAGAACGGATAGAGCCGTGGCTCCATCCGCGCCAGAAGCTCATCCAGGGCTACGCTGTCGTCTGACGCGGTGCGCTGTAGCAGGACGTCTCCCGATCTCATCTACCCCAATGGAGAAGTAGCGGCACTTGGCTCGGTGTCCGTTCGCGAGTCATGCGTGCTTCGCGGAGGCGTCAGCCCTTCTAAACTGACGGTTTGAAGAGGTGGAGCTCAAAGCAGGCGCCTCCAAGTGGGCTGTTGCCCGCGAGGCGCAGCGCTCCGCCCATCGTCCTTGCTAGCTTCGCAGAGATCGGCAGCCCGAGTCCTGTGCCCTTCAGCTTGGTTGTGAAGAACGGCTCGAACATTCTCTTTTCAACGTCGACGGGGAGCCCGGGACCGTCGTCAGAGACCGTGACAACGTCCGGCTCGATATGGATTCCAACGTTTCCGGTGCCGGCCGTCGCTTGGCACGAGTTGAGCACCAAGTTCAGCACGATATGCCGGAACATATCAGGGTCGATCGAGGCGGATGTCTCGCCACAGATTTCGAAAGTGATACCTGGAAACTCGCGTTTCGCACCGTCGCAGATTGCTCTACAGAGAGCCTCTAGATCGACCCCGTTTTCGGTCTGTGCCTCTCTAGGTCTGGCGTATGTGAGGAGGTCCGTCACCATCTGATTGAGCGCTCGGATCTCACTGAGAACCTTGTCGAGGATCGGCTTTCGGCGATCGTCGGAGCTGTATTCGGCCACGATCACTTGCAGCGCGCCGCTGATCCCGGCCAATGGGTTTCTCAGCTCGTGCGCGATCGTCGCAGACAGGGTGCCGATGCCCGCGAGGTGTTCTTTGTGCCTCGCGCGTCGCTCCGCCTCCACCGCGCTCGTGTGGTCCTCGATGTAGATGAGCGCCCCCGGCGCTGGGCTCTCGAATGGATGGTCTTCGATGTAGATAAGAGCACCCGGTGCGGGGCTCTCGAACGGCACGAGTGTGAGCGAGAGGTGCCGAGTCTCGCCAGCGAGATCCACGGAGACCGACGGAAGGTGAATGTCCGTTCGGCTGAGAGCAGCCTCATCGAGGTAGCGTATGAGCTGCGACGCCTCGATGAGGGCCTTGGGAAGCATCTCGGTGTAGTGGGTTCCTTCAGAGCCTTCGGTCAGCCACTTCGAGGCTGGAGTCGCGGATTCGACGATGCCCTCGCGATTCAGCAGGAGCGCTGCGGATGGCAGGTGAGCGACCAGGAGCGCACGGGCTGCCGCAACACTCTGCGACTCGTGGGTCCGATGGTAGGAGTCGGTCATCAATGCGAGGTCGAGCATCGTCGCTTTGCGGATTGCGTTGACCGTTTCCATTGGGCGATGGCCTGCATCCGTGGCGAGTGCACCCAGACGCGCCTGCATCGCCGACATCGCCATGAACATCGTGCCGTGGTCCACTCCAACCTTCACGTGAACGTGCCCGATCCGGCGCCGGCGCATCTCGTAGTCAGCGTCTCGCGAATCGCAGAGTAGCTCCTTCAACCAGACCTTCAGCGTTCGCATCAGACGCGTGATCTGGTCGGGATCCCGCATGATCTTGGAGGTGCTCGCGTGCGAGAGGATCCGACGATAGAAATCGTCTACGATCGGCTGCAGGTGTGGCTCCACGGTTGGCCAAAGGGCTCGGAGTAGCTCCAAGTCCCTCTCATCAAATTCTGCGTATGTGCGGAACTCTTCGAGCTTCATTGGCCCCCGCCGAGCATGCCGTACTTCTTCAGTCGGTTTCTTAGCGCATACCGACTGAGGCCGAGTAGGCGAGCAGCTGAGGTCTGGTTGCCTTGTGTTCGCTCGATCGCTTGAACGACGAGTCCTCGCTCGACCGAATCGAGGTCGACTCCCTCCGCGGGGAGTTCGTAAGGGCAGCCGTCGGTACCACCTGAGTCGCCGAACTTGATGGCTGGCGGTAGCTGATCTGCGTCCAACACCTCGGTGTCGGCGAAGAGCATCATACGCTCGACCACGTTCCGGAGCTCTCGGACGTTACCGGGCCATCTGTACCGTTCGAGCATTCTCATCGCTTCTTCAGTCACGCCATAGACGTTCTTGCTCATCGACGTGTTGTTCCGCTCGATGAAGTGCTGAACGAGGAGGGAGACGTCGTCTCGACGCGACCGAAGCGGGGGCACAGAGAGTTCGACCACCGCGAGTCGGTAGTAGAGGTCTTTGCGAAACTCACCGGCTTCGACTCGAGCGAGGAGGTCTCGGTTGGTGGCCGCGACGACCGCTGCGTCGAGCCTTAGGTTGGTGTTGCCTCCGACCCGCTTGAAGGTTCGGTTCTCAAGCGCCCGCAGGAGCTTCGCCTGCAGAGGAAGCGGGAGTTCACCGATCTCGTCGAGGAAGACGACACCGTCCCCGGCAATCTCAAAGAGCCCACGGTGAAGCGATTTCGCGTCCGTGAACGAGCCCTTCTCGTGGCCGAAGAGCGTACTCTCCATGAGCTGCGACGGAATGGCCGTACAGTCGACCTCGACGAACGGTGCTTTGTTCCGCGTACCTTCGGAGTGCACGGCCCGAGCGACCAGGTCCTTGCCCGTTCCCGACTCGCCAAGCACCAGCACCGACGGGACCGTCACAGTCTCAAGTCGAGTCAGCGACTCGAAGAGTTTCGCCATCGACGGAGAACTGCCCAGCATCCCGGCGTAGCCAGACTCAGTCTGCGCTGTCGCAATCGAGGTCTGGGCCCGGTGAGTCGCCAACGCTTCATCAACCGCGTTGCCAATCTCCGCTAGGTCGAACGGCTTTGTCATGTAGCCGGACGCCCCGAGTTTGGTAGCCTCAACGACGGGAGCGACATTGCCGACTGCGGTCAGCATGATCACCGGAACGTCATGCCCCTGCTCCCGAACGCTGCGCAGAGCGCCCAACCCGTCAATCCCGGGCAGCATCAGATCAAGGAGCGCCACGTCCGGCGCGGTCGCAGCAACCTGTTCGACGAATGCTTCCCCGGTGTCAGCCTCGACAACTTGGAAGCCGCGACCCTTGAAGAACTCAGCCAAGGACCAGCGAACTAGTTCCTCGTCGTCACATATTAGAATCGTTTCGCGCATAGTGAGATTCTCAACAGAGCTGATGTGCATCTTCGCACACGAATCGCCCGGAGTCCTGTGGATTCCGCTGACACTCATATTATCAAGCAAGGATTGTGCCTGATTGCGAAAACGGCGCTGTGACCGTCCGCCCAGCAGATTTGCTGGCGATTGGCCGAGTTGGCCACCGAAGGGCAAGAACTTGGCACGCGCCGTGCTCTACAACGGCGCATCCCCTTCGGAGCTATTCACCTTGTCACCCGCGGCCATGCTTGAGTTCACGACGGAAGCCACCGGCGTCGCACGGACGGTTCGGCGAGCGGCGGCGGTGGACGGCCGAGAGGTTTGCTCCGTCACTGTCGCGGCCCCAGATGCCGAAGCTGTCGAGCATCTCCGTCGGGCTATAAGCGAGGCCCTTGAGAAGGAACTTGGC
>JBLHWZ010000338.1:0-5946 GCA_047629415.1 Bradymonadia bacterium
ATCGATGTACCCACGCTTCTGATGACCGGTGGCCGAGACGCCACGCTACCGAACTCCGAGGAAGGAGGGCCGATTTGGGATGCGCTGGATGGCCCCGAGGACATTCGATTGGACTTCATTGAGGCAGGCCACTTCACGTTCTCGAATATGTGCGACACGCTTCCCGGCCTCATCGACGGAGACGGTTGCGGTGACGGTTTTCTGAACCCCGAACGCGCGCTAGACCTCATCAATCGATACGCCCTGGCCTTTGCTCGAGCGCAGCTTTGGGCGCATCCAGAGTCGATCGAGATTCTTGCCGACGCGGCACCACCTGAATTGGTGCTCTCCCGGAAGCAGGATCGGTGAGCGCGTCGGAGAATCCAACCCTACGCTGGGCGAGTGCTTGGCTCGGTACCGCGGTCGTGCTCACTGGCTTCTATACTGCCGAGCTCGTCTACTCTGGCCTGACACATCCAGGGGTCGACCCCGCGACCATTTCGGAGCCGGGCCGCTCGGCTTATCTGTGGCGGGTCGCTTATTGTGGAGTGTTGGCTCCGGTCTGCCTGGGGTTGCTCTACTGGGCCAGCGGCGGACGTGAAGCGGCAGCCTGGAGGATGGCACAAAAGGTGCTGATTCCGACCATTTTGGTGGCGGCGATACTCTCGGTGATTTTCGCGTGATTTGGCTCCTACTAGAGAAGCTCCACGGCCACCTCGCGCTGCTGGCCATCGCTGCGTGCCTGCATCCAACCATCGCCTTGCGGAAGGCGCGGCGACCGAGCTGGGCGACTCGCGTGAGTGGATACGCCGCATCCGCGCTGATCAGCGTTGCGGTCTCCGTCGGCTGGTTCATCTATCCAGAGTTTCGCGTCCAGCTACGGCAACAACTCTACGCGACCAACCGAACGCTGGGGCACGCGTTCGAGGTGAAGGAACACCTTGGTACGTTCGCGCTCTTCCTCGCCGTCACAGGTGCCGCCTTGCTCTGGCTGAGCTCACGACCGGGTGGGGCGCCGCTGCGCCAGGCCACCGCGCGAGTCTACCTGTGCGCCGCATTGCTCGCGTCGGTCTCAGCCGTCCTTGGCGTAATCATCGCCAGCCATCTGGGCTTCGAATACCCAGGCGCGAGCTGACCGCCTGAGCGTTAAGGAGCCGGGTCTGGCGGGTCCGACGGAGCGTCGGTTCGATCCATCGACTGCAGCCGATTCGAGCCATCCGATGTGCCGAGCGCAGCGATGAAGAGCTCCTCGGAGTCCGGACGCTCGACCGTGCTCATGTGATACCACTCGCTGACGCAGCGCTCCGGGGTGATGTCGAGAACGATGTAGCCACGGCGTTGGAGGTCCACGAACTTCACATGCGGGTTGAAGTCCTGCAGCCCTGGGCCCACCAACTCGCCCAGCTCACCGAGTCCCGGAGAACTGATGCCAGGGCACACGAACTCGACGGCCAAAGAGCCATCGCCGGTGTCCCGATCATAGTTTTCCGGATCGAATGGTCGCATCGCCAGATCGTTGCCCCAAGATGTGTGAATGTCCCCCGTCAGAACGACCACATTGTCGATCGCTTGGCTCTCAAGAAGCTGGAAGATCCGCTCACGACTTGGGGCATAGCCGTCCCATTGGTCGGCGTTGAAGATCGGGCCCGGTTGGCCAGCCGAACCCGCACCACGCCATTCGGCCATCATGACTTGCTGTCCGACGAGCCGCCATTTCGCCGTCGAGTTCTCAAGTTCGCCATGGAACCAAGTCTCCTGGTCGTCGCCGAGCAAGGTGCGACTGGGGTCTGCGTGTGCGTCGGCATCGAATTGGCCGGCCTCGCGGTCACGCGCCCACAGCCGGGTGTCGAGCATCACGAGATCAACGAGATTACCAAAGCGGAGGCTTCGCCAGATTCGGCCTTCATCGTCGATGTCGGAACGAATGGGCAGCCACTCATTGAACGCCTGAATCGCGGCCGCCTTGCGGTCTGACCAGGCCCCCTCTGCTCCTTCGGTGTGATTGTTCGCCCCATCACTCCAAGAGTTGTTAGCGCTCTCGTGGTCGTCCCAGGTGTGCACGAACGGGTGCTGACGGTGCACTTCGGCCAAGTCAGAATCGAGCCGATAGTAAGCGTACCGGGTGCGGTAGTCGTCGAGAGTCAGGATCTCGTGTGCCGGCTCATAGGCCCTCAGCTGCCCGTACTGGCCCGTCCCGTACTCGTAGATATAGTCGCCCAAGTGGATGATGCAGTCCAGGTCGGAACGCTCCGCCATCCGCCGATAGGCCGTGAAGTAGCCATGGCCATAGCTCGCGCAGGAGCACACTCCAAAGCGCAGCCGAGAGACATCACCCGTTGGCGCGGTCCGCGTGCGGCCGGTTGGGGATTCCTGACCCAGCGCGAAGAAGCGGTAGTAGTAGGTTTGGCCAGCAAGCAGCTCGGTCGCGTCGTGCTTCACCGTGAAGTCCACGTCGGTGTCAGTGACGAACGTGCCCACCTGAACGCGCTGGGTGAACTCCGCATCCAACGAGAGCTCCCACCAGACATCTACCGCTGCATCGTCGGGCGTGCTGCAGCGGGTCCAGATGATGACCGCGTCGGATAGTGGGTCCCCGGAGGCGACACCGTGCTGGAAGATGTCTTCCGGGCCGAGCGGACCGGCGTACTCGTACTCGGGAAGGTCCGGGAGTTCGACCGCGTCGACCTCGCCGGTATCGGCATCCATGCCAGCGTCGCCGCCCGTATCAATTGGACCGCCAGCATCATCGGCCGAAGCCGCGCCGTCGTCGGAGCACGCCGCCACTTGGGCGCCGACCGGGACGAGCCCGAGCACAACAGAGCGGTGAAGAAAGAGTCGTCGGGAGATCGGCATCGAAAGCGTGAGTTTGAGGAGATGGGAGAGTGATTACCCGAATGCGGTCGCAGGAACAGCACGCACGTAAGGAGTTTGCGTGACGATGCCTCTCGATATCTGTCATGTGTTAGGGCTTCGTTGGAACCGTTTGTGACGCAACGGCATCACGATCCCCCTCGTCGACCGCGCCCCTGCATCTGAACCCAACACCCAAGAGCGTTACTCGCGCCGGGGCTCTCGTCAGAGTCTCAGCGGCCTTGTGTGCTTGTCTGCTGGCCGGTTGTTCTCGGCAGCCGCCTGCATCGGGCAGGCTCGTGGTGTTCGCCGCGTCGTCTCTGGCCGACGCGTTCGAGGAGTGTGAGGTGCTGTTCGAGAGCGCAAATCCTGGGGTCGATGTCCTGGTCAGCACTGCGGGAAGCCAGGCGCTTCGTACGCAGATCGAACATGGCGCAGCCGCAGATGTCTTCGCCTCCGCCAATCTTGCGCACGTCGAGGCGCTCCGAGCTCTTGGACTGGTGGAAGAGAGCGTTCCGTTGGCTCGCAATCGCCTCGTCGTAGCGGTTCCAGTAGAGAACACAGCGGGCATAAGAACCTTCGCGGACCTCCCCGATGCATCTCGAATTGTGATCGGAAACGAACGTGTCCCACTCGGAGAATACACTCGGCTGGCGCTCGCTCAGACATCGATCCCTGGCTTCTCCGAGTCGGTGATGGACCGGGTTGTTTCCGAAGAACCGAACGCCCGCTTGGTCCTAGCCAAGGTTGCGCTCGGTGAGGCAGACGCTGCCGTCGTCTATCGCACCGACGCTCTCGGTCGCGATGACGTTCTTGTGATCGAGCTTCCAGACGAAGCCTCGCCGCTCATCACCTACGCAATCGCTACGGCGACGCGGTCCGGCGTGTCGGAGCACGCAACAGCATGGGTCGAATTTGTGACAAGCGAAGAAGGGTGTGTCGACGCACTGCACACTCACCATTTTGAGGCGGCGGGCCCGGGAATCTCACAGTGAAGGGCCGCTGGTCAGCATCTTGGGCAGGCGCAGCGCCGCTGGCCCTCTTTCTGGTGCTCCCGCTAGCGGCGCTCTTCGTCTCGGTGGGACCAACCGGCGTTCTGGGCGCGCTCTCGGAGCCGTCAGCGCGGGCAGCTATCTGGCTTAGCGCCAAGACGACCACCGTGGCGTTGGCGGTCATTGTTTTGGCCGGGACACCTCTGGCCTGGCGACTTGCTCGCTCATCAGGGCGCGCCGCGCGCGTGCTCGAGACCCTCGTTGAGCTCCCGATCGTGATCCCGCCTGCGGTCGTTGGTGTCGCGCTGCTCCAAACCTACGGACGACGTGGATTGCTCGGACCTGCCCTAGAGGCGATCGGTGTTCAGGTCACCTTCACCACCGTCGCGGTCATCGTTGCGCAAATCGTGGTCGCCGCCCCGTTCTTTGTAAGCGGTGCTACAGCGGGGTTTCGCCGGATTGACGAGGAGCAGATGCTCGTCGCGAGAACCCTTGGAGACACCCCTTTCGAGGCTTTTCGGCGGGTCGCGCTGCCCGCCGCGTTGCCGTCTCTGGTCGCTGCTGCCGCGCTGGCCTGGGCGCGGGCGCTCGGAGAGTTCGGCGCTACGCTCTTCTTCGCCGGCAGCATGCAGGGAGAAACTCAAACGATGCCCTTAGCCGTCTTTGCGGCTCTGGAGTCAGATGTTGGGGAGGCAAACGCGTTGGCTGTGCTTCTCGCGACTGCCGCATTCGTCGCCCTGTTCGTCATTCGGGTACTCACAAGGCGAGGCGAGACTCGATGACTTGGAGCGTCGATATCAAGGGGCGACTCGGCGAACTCCACGTATCGATCGCCTTCGAAGCCACGGACTCGCTGGTCTTCATTATCGGGCCGAACGGGGCAGGGAAGTCGAGCCTCATCAAGACGATTCTCGGCGACTTGACCGGACTTGTCGGCCACATCCAGGTAGCCGGGACTGTGCTGTCCGACGCGGACTCATGGGTGCCAATTCACGAGCGTGGGCTCGGATACGTCCCCCAAGGGCTCGCGCTATTCCCGCATCTCGATGTCCTCGGAAACGTGGCATTCGGGGTGCGTGGGGCTGCCCGAGAAGAGCGGGCGCGGGAGGCGTTGAGTCGTGTCGGTGCTGCGCAGTTATCGGCCCGGCGTCCGCATGACCTCTCGGGCGGCGAACGGCAGCGCGTGGCACTCGCCAGAGCCATTGCCGCAACCCCGCGAGCGCTCTTGCTGGACGAACCGCTCTCCGCACTTGACCCGACGAGCCGCCGCCAGATGCGCCACGTCCTAAGGGGCTATCTCGACGATCTCGGTTTGCCCGCGCTGGTGAGCACCCATGAAGCCCGCGATCTCGCTGGATCAACCAGTACAATCGTCGCCATTGAAGAGGGTAAAGTTGTGCAGGCAGGGATTGAAGGGCAACTCCGTTCAAACCCAGAGACGGCGTTCGTTCGGGAGTTCTTCGCCGAGTGAGTGAACGCGAGGACGGGCCAGCCTCGACTTGCACCTCGGCGGAATCAACCTAGGTTCGCGCGGTCCGCTACCCAACAACGGTGCCCTATGACAACTTTCCTCATTCATCTCATCGGAACTGCCGTCCTGCTTCTTGGAGTCTCCTCGATCCTGAAGGGGATCGAAGTGAAGAACTTCAAGTCGGCGCTGATCGCGGCGTTTGTGCTGGGCGTGGTGAACACGTTGGTGCTTCCGGTCGCGACGCTCTTGTCGTTGCCGATCACGATCCTGACTCTCGGGCTCTTCTACTTCGTACTCAACGGCGCGATGTTCCTGCTGGTCGGTGCGCTGGTTCCTGGGTTCAAGGTCGATGGGCTCTGGGCGGCGATTAAGGGTAGCGTCGTGCTGTCGCTCCTGAATTGGTTGGTCGAGCACTTTTGGGGCGCGTCGGCTTTCTAGGCCAGCCGTCAGGTTGAGCGGTACGAAGAGTTCGGCCGACGCCATTGAAGGATGCCAAACGGACGATCGCTACCCAGGTGTTTCACTCGTCTTGGGACTGAGCCGTTCAGACCTGAGCACGGCCTCCGCCTTCACCGAACCTGGAAGAGGTGCTAGGATTTGCCATTGTGCGAAGCTTACGATTCATCCTCCAAATAGCGCTCGGCGTTGGCATCT
>JBLHWZ010000339.1:0-5937 GCA_047629415.1 Bradymonadia bacterium
TCATCTCTGCTGGGGCTGCAGGCTCGCGGCACCCGTCAGTCACCACGACATGGGCTCAGTCTGGACGTGGCTCATCGGTCGCGGCTGCGCGATTCGATGTGGAAATCGCCACCGATGTCCTCATCTACCTAAGTGGATGGGACGTCGTCGACTCACAATTCCGGTCCGGCATCTCACGCAGCAGCCGCTACCGCTTTGAAGCCGTACACGCTTGCGATTGAGTCGGAGCGACATGCAAACTCCGGCTAGCTACGAGCAGATGGCAGAGTACGCGCGGATGGCACTCCCGGCGTCTCCTTTCGGCCAACTCGCCTACGGCCTCGGCCGTCAGGCGGGTGACGGACCGATCGGCCTTGAGCACATCATGTTCGACGCCGACGAAGTGCTTTGGGACTGGGTGATGACCACCTCGGACATCGTTCGCGGCATCCCCAAACTCCTGCGGTCGGGAGATCTCGGGCACCGGGAGTACATCCGTGTAAAGCCAGGAATTCTCGAGTTCCTCTGTGGGTTTCGGGATGCACGGCGTGCGCGTGGCGCCGACGAGTTCCTGCGCATCTGGACCAACGCGTATCCGTGGCGAGTCCGCGCGATCTGTGAACGCTTGCCCGACCTCGCTCAGCTCCTTGGCGGTGATACGGACTCCGGCATCTGGGAACACCCGCGCCTCTTCACGAGGCCTCACTATGCCGACCTCATGTCCGAGGTGTTCGCGAGCGGTCGGGTGGACAACTTTCTTGCGTCTCTCGCTCCAAACCCACGCGCGATGGTTCGCTCGCATCTCGAGGAGAGCCCAGCTGATACGACGCTGAAACTGCCTGACTTGGCCGTGCACGCGGCCAAGTCAGGCTTCGGCAGTGTCCGAGTCCTAGTTGATGACCGCCGGCGAAACGTCGAGCGCTTTGCCGCGAGCGACTCAGACCGTGTGGGCCTTTGGGTGGCAAACCCTCCACATCCGAGCGTGCATCGACGACTCCCGAACGTCACTCGCGGCGCTGCGACACCTTACCTCGAGCACCAAAGCCGGTCGTTCGTGCGGGCGCTCTTCGACGCACTTACTGCTCCACCAGCCAGCGGGCTCCACAGGATCGCGGCTGCCGAGCGAGCGCGAGACTATCGAGCGACCGAGTTCACGATTGAGATCCCGGACGACGTGTTGCGCGCGCAGTGGACCAGCCCGCCCAAGAGGCTGAAGCGCCGAGCGCGCGGCCACTCACAGGAACGCCGACGGTGAGCTAGCCCCGGCTTGCGAGAGTTCCTGCGACCATCAATCGGAACGCGCGCTCGATGTGCTCCTGAGGACCTAGCCCGTCCAGCGCGCCGAAGGCCCGCGCGATCGCCTCGGCAGTCGCCAAGCCACCGTCCACGTGCTCATGGCGGAGCTGGTACTCGGTCTTGGCCCCCGGAGGCGGGAGGACCGCGATCGCGTTCGCCATTACTGCCTCTCGCTTCACCATTCGCCTCGCTTGGGCCCACGTGCCATCCGGTACGATGAGCGTGAGCGGGCGTCGCAGCGATGCGACGAACTCTGGAGTCAGGATGACGGCGTCCTCGCGGGGGAAGAGCAACAGCGTCGTCATCCCCGGGTTTTCCAGGGTCGAGAGATCGGCAGGAGCCTCGGGATATCCGCGAACGAAAAGCTCGGAATCACTCAGGCACTTCAACGCCAAGTGACCGGTATTTGTCGACTTCTTCACCTCTCGGCGATGCATCACCACGGCGAGTTTGGTAGGCGACTCGATTGGCGTAAGAGCTTCGCAGATACAGCGCTCGACGTGCATCAAGCAGCGCTCGCAGCGGGGATGCCGTTTGGATCGCGTTCCACCCACTAGTCTGTCACCTGAGTAAGTGGGGTGTTGGAGGCTGCCTCACGAGGTGCTTCCCCCCCTGTTATGCCGTGCAATGAACTCAGGAGCCTTTGAGAGCTGCCTCGATGTCCGCTTCGATGGACGCCGGGGTGTCCTTTGGAGCGTAGCGTCGAAGAACAGTGCCATCGCGAGCGACCAGGAACTTCGTGAAGTTCCACTTCACGCCCTTCGAACCGAGCAAGCCTGGTGCGGCTGTCTTGAGCTGGTCGAAGAGCGGATGGGCGTCACTCCCGTTCACATCGACTTTTTCGTGCATCGGAAATGTGACGCCGTAGTTTTTCTGGCAAAACTGCGTGATCTCCTGTGAGTCCCCGGCCTCCTGCTTACCGAACTGGTTGCAGGGAAACCCAAGGACGCGAAGCCCACCGGCGGCGTTCTCTTGGTGGAGTTTCTCAAGACCCGCGTACTGCGGCGTGAAGCCACAAGCGGACGCAGTGTTCACGACGAGGAGGACGTCGCCCTCGTATTCCTTGAGAGAGCCTTGCTCGCCTGAGAGCTTGGTGACCGAAGTGTCGAAATCTATTTTCATGATGCGTTGTGGGTGTTCAGCGAAGGGAGGCTGCGATATTCCCGCCGTCGACCGTGACGACGTGTCCGGTCGTCCGTTCGGCGCGGGCCAAGTGAATGAATGCTCCGGCGACGTCTGAGGCGCGTACTTCATCCCCGAGCAGGTTGCCGGCTAGGTACTCGGACTCGGAAAGGCCACGGGCTGTGGAGCGCTCCGCGATCATTTCGTCGGTGAGTATGCCAGAACGAATCCGGTCCGCGTTGACGCCGTTGCTCCGGATTCCGTCTGCGCCGTGGTCCAGCGCATACTGCTTGAGGAGGAATAGGCTCGCTGCCTTGGGGAGTCCGTACGGCCCGAAGTGCTTTCCTGGATTGACCGCCTGCTTGGAGACGTTGAAGAGCAAGCAACCACCCTGCCCCTGCAGCCGCATCACATGCACGGCAGCTTGCGCCAGTCGCTGGTGGGACCAGAAGTTGAGTTCAAAGCTCTGCCGAAGCACTTCCTCGTCGACCGTCCCGATCTCTCCGCTCCAGGCTGCTCCTGCGTTAGAAACGAGGACATCCAACCCACCGAAACTCCGAACACACGCACCGACGATTGTACGCCCTGCGTTGGGCAAAGTGACATCAGCGACGAGCGAGCTCGCTCCCAACTCGGTCGCGATCAATTCCAGAGAGGACGCGTCTCGATCGACCAGGAATAGTTCTGCACCGAGGGCGCGAAACGCGCGTGCCGTGGCAGCACCTATCGCTCCGGCGGCGCCGGTGATCAGGACAATGCGGCCGGCCATCTCGGCTGGCTTTTTCTTGCCCAGTTTCGCTTGCTCAAGGGACCAGTACTCCATGTCGAACGTGTCGCTCTCATCGACTGGACGGAACTCCCCCACGTCTTCTGCGTCAGCGATGATTCGAACGGTCTGCTCACCCAGGTCAGCGGCGATACCAGCTGCCTTCGCGTCGGTCCCGGCGGCGACCAAGCCGAGGTTCGGTACCCAGAAGACGCGTGGGTCCGGCGCCAGCATCGTTCGTCCAGCGACGCGTTGCGATTGTCGCAGAAAGTACTCTCGATACCCTTCGCGGAACCGCTCGACACACGCGGCCGGCTCTGCATCCAGCACCAGCGGAAACCGTTTAGTACGGATGACATGGTCCGGAGTCGCAACACCTCGAGCGGCGAGCTCGTCCAGGTCATCGCGTCCGAAGAAGGCGACGTGTTTGGGGTCATCCCGAACGTCCAACACCGGCATCCTTCCGTCGCACGCGAGCGCTCCCCGCAGAGCTGGCAGAAGCTCCTCACAATCGGCGGTTGGCACTAACTCAGCCCGTATGCCGCGTTTCGACGCGATGAACTCCTCGACGACTGTCACATGCCGAATCATGCGCTCGTAGGCTTCTTTTGCGGTCGATCCGAACGTGAAATGGCCGTGGTTTACCAGTAGCATTCCTTCGATATCTGGGTTCTCCTCGAATACGTCGGCAGCCGCCTTGGAGAGTGCGAAGCCGGGCATAATGTAGTCGACGAGCGCCACCCGGTCTTCAAAGAGGTCGTGGCAGAGTTCGCGCACACGCGGCTGGTTTGCGAGCGTCAGCATCGCCGTCGCGTGCGTATGGTCGACGAACCGATGCGGCAGGAACGCGTGTAGGAGAGTCTCCACCGACGGATTCGGGGAGCTTGGGTCCAGGAGGTTGAGCCGCTGGGCAGCCACCATGTCCTCGTCACTCAATGCGTCGCGAACCCGAAAGAGCAGGAGCGGTCGAATTCGGACGGCCGGCAAGCCAGCGGGCTCGATGCTCCCTAAGTCCCAGCCGCTTCCTTTGACATGAAGAACCTGCGCTTCGCTGCCCCAGAGGTCGGTTCGAATGGCCTTCACCGACGTATTGCCCCCTCCGTGCATCACGAGGTCGGGGTCGGAGCCGATCAGCCGAGAGGTATAGACCCGCAGCGCCACCAGTTGGTCGGCCTCGACGGGTCCTGCCTCTTCTACAAACCGTGCCGCTTCCTCATCGTTCCATCTGCTCTTCAAACCGTGCCTCCTTGGGGGTAGCCGCATTAGAGTGCGCTGGTTGCGAAACTCAAGCGCGACGCGTCGAGGCAGCGCAGAGCCTGCGATTTTGTTCAAAAGTGGAGCTAGGTCACCGTCACTTGATGATTACTCCGGATGTTGGGGTTGACGGTGCTGAGTTGCGAATTCATCGAAAGAGGAGGCCCCTCTCTGCCCGAAGCGGACATCGCAAAGTTCCCAGGTGATCTCGCGCGCTTGTCCTTGAGCCACGCCACGGCTCTCTGGATACGGTCGCAGCAGAACGAGAGGTCAAAACGCATCGAGGATCGTCCGCGAACAACGCGAACGACCGTGTCTCTTAACTATCGAGCGCGACGATACGCACAGATGAAAGAGAACCTGAATGGAGTCGGAGAGCCGAGATTCGCGACCACCTGCCCGAGTCGCTGCTCATCCGCATAGAACTCCACTGTATGGGAGTTGGGGTCGACGGCGAGTTGCACGCCGAACTGACTCGCGAACGAGTCATGGAGAGCGACGCAGCGCTGCAAAAATGGTGCGAGTTCGACCGGCTCTCGGTTGTAAGCCATCGCGCCAACCTCCATCTTCTGCAGATCCAGCAGATCATCGATCACCCACCCTAGTCGGGCGGCGTTGCGCTCCGCTACCTCCAGCAGCGCAGTGCCCTGTCCGGGCAGCTCTCCCTCGGTACCTCCAGCCAACAGTCCGATCGAGCCCTTGATTGCTGTTAGCGGCGTCCGGAGTTCATGGCTGACGACGGATACCCACTCGTTTTTCAGCGCCGTCGATTCGCGATGGGCATCTGCGACCTCTCCCTCTGCGCTCTTTCGGCCATGCTCGTAGCTTAACGCCAACGCTCCACCGAAGAGGACGGCGCCGATCGCGCCGGAGAAGTGCACGAACCACTGGAGGTCGGTGTGGTCTCCGGAGATGGGAGCAAGCCGACGATGACGCAATAGAGGACCTACGCCGCGGTGAAGGCGAGGCCAACTCGGCGGCCGCAGTAGAACCCCGCCACAACCGGAACGAACGGCAGCCACAGCAGTGGCTCGGAATAGATGCCCTGATTGAGGGCACCTATAGCCCCGACACCAACGATTCCGACGATGGGGCCACCAGCCCGGCGCGGTCCAGAGAGTTGGTCAGCCGCAACACCAAGGGCGCCAGAAGGAAGAGTGGCGCGACGGTCGCGAGAATCCACGCGTGTTGCGCCGTCTCTCCGCCTCCCAACCACCGAGGGATGGCGAGCGAGAAGGCCATCGGAGCGATCAGGAGCCCTGCAGAGACGAGCACCCACGCCCGTCTTCGAGCGTCGGTCTCATCGAACTCCTGAGGAATCCAGAACTCGACGACCTAGGCCCATTTTCCGCCGGGATTCATGCGTGGGCTCGGTGACTGTTGGGAGGCTCAGCGTACGGTGCGGATCAGAAACAGAAGAACTCGTCAGAGCCATCTGAGCAGTCCTCGTCCTCGTCGCACTCCCAACTCGACGGGATGCAGTCTCCATCAAAGCACTCAAACTCGTCGGCTGCGCAGCC
>JBLHWZ010000340.1:0-5912 GCA_047629415.1 Bradymonadia bacterium
AGCGAGCGCCTGATACTCGCGTGTCAGTTCGGCGGCTTCTGGGCCTGCGCTGGCGTAGTAGTCAGGATCGGCCAGCTTTGTACTGATCTGCCCTGAACGGGCCTCAAGTTCGGCAATCCGAGCCTCGACTTTCGCGAGGAGGTCTCGCTTCTTTTTCGTCTTTCGGTTCCGGATCTTTCGCGCGTCTGCGTCGTTTCGACGGGCCGCCTTCTTGGACTTTTTCTCGGCGCTTGTGAGCGTAGGCGTCGCGGCTGCGAGCTCGGCCCTCCGCATCCGCGCGTAGTGATCGTAGGCACCGTCGTAACTTTTGGCCTCGCCGCCTTCGACGTGGATGACACGCGAAGCGAGCCCGTTGATGAAATACCGGTCGTGGCTAACAAAGAGGATGGTCCCGGCGAACTCCCGGAGCGCGTCAAGCAGCATGTCCCTCGAGTCCATGTCGAGGTGGTTCGTGGGCTCGTCGAGCACGAGCAAGTTCGCGGGATGGAGCAGCAGCTTCGCGAGGGCGAGCCGGTTCCGCTCTCCGCCGGAGAGCACCGAGATCTTCTTGTCGACGTCTTCGCCGGAGAACAAGAATGCACCGAGTACCGAGCGACAGCGGGGGACTTCATCGACCGGCGCTGTATCTTCCATCTCTTCGAGGACGGTCCTCTTCAGATCGAGAAGTTCGACTTGGTGCTGACCAAAGTACGCAGAGAGGACGCTAAAGCCGAGTTCGACCTCACCTCGGTCTGCCTCGATCTCTCGGACAATCAGCTTGAGCAGGGTCGACTTTCCTTGGCCGTTCGGCCCGACCAGTGCGATTCGTTCTCCGCGATGAACGCTGGTGTTGAGGTTGTCGTAGACGACGTTGGTGCCGTAGGCCTTCGCGACGTCTCGAACCATGACGACGTCTTTGCCTTCGCGTGGGGCCGCGGCGAAACGGAATCGTCCGACCTTCTTCTGGTTTTTGGCCGTCTCGACTCGGTCGAGCTTATCCAGCTTCTTAACCCGGCTTTGGACCTGCCGAGCTTTGGTCGCCTTTGAGCGGAACCGCTCGATGAAGCGCTCAAGGTGGGCGACCTCACGGTCCTGGCGATCCTTCGCCTTCTGAAGCATTTCGATACGCTCCGCGAGCCCCGCCTCATACTCGTCGAAGTTGCCAAGCTGAACGTAGAGGCTCCCAGCCTCGAACGCGGCGATCGAAGTCACGAGGCGGTTCAGAAAGTACCGGTCGTGCGAGATGAGGACGACCGTACCTGCGTAATCGAGCAGGAACCTCTCCAGCCACTCGACACTGGGTACGTCGAGGTGGTTGGTTGGTTCGTCGAGCAGAAGAACGGTCGGTCGCTGCAGGAGCAAACGTGCGAGTACAAGCCGTACGCGCCAACCGCCCGAGAGGGACGACGCTGGGTCGCCGAAGCGTTCCGTCAGGAAGCCCATTCCGGACAGGATGCTCTTGGCTCTCGACTCAAGGTCGTAACCGCCGGCAAGTTCAAGGGCTGTCCCAACGTCGCCCATCCGGTCGGTCAGTTCGACGAGCTCATCGTGGCCCAAGTTGGGAACACTCACCTTTTCGGTCAGTTCCTCAAGCTCGGTGCGCAGCGCGACGACATCTCCGCGGCCTTCGAGGACGAACTCCACGAGCGCTTGTTCGCCGATGTCGCCGACATCTTGCTGCAGGTGACCGACCGTCGTGCCCTTTGGCACAATAATCCTCCCTTCGTCAGCGGGCATCAGCCCGGACAGCATCTTAAATAGGGTGGATTTTCCGGCGCCGTTCGCGCCTACCAGCCCAATACGTGCTCCGGGTTCGAGAACGAGAGAAGCGTTCTCAAACAGGGTACGGCCACCGAAGTGTTTGGCGACCTTATCGACTCGAATCATGACGTGGACTAGCGGTTCCGGACTCAGCAAGGCACAATGGGGGTCGGCCTATACCCCAAGCGACGCGAAATGAAACCCGCGAATCTCCTCCCCCTCCTGCTACTCACTTGTCTACTCGCCGTCCCCAAGTCGGGCTCGGCGCAGTCGAGTGAACTAGTCACGGTTCTCGCATTCACAGACACAGACGGCGCAACCGAGACTGCCGAGCAACTCTATAACGCTGTGCGAACGCAGATCGAGTTTCACCGTGACTACTCGCTGAATGACGTCCCGCCCCAGACGCTTGATGACTTGCTCATGGCGGTCGGCTGCGCATCGCTTGATGCCGATTGCTCCGAACTGGTCGCAGACATCGTACAGAGCGGGTTCCTCGCCTGGGGAGATATCGTCCGCAATGAATCCCAGGTTGGCGTTCGAATGACGCTCTGGGACCTCACCGAAGCTTCGGAAGTGAGAGTCGTGTCGCACCTAATCGCGGTAGAGCGGGCCTCCATGCTGCTCGACTTTGACGCCGTGGTCGGTCGGTCCCTCCTCTACGGAGACGTCGAAGAGATCACGGTCGAGGCCAATGCTCCGGGTGCGATCGTCTTTATGGACGGCGCCGAGAGGGGAACGGCGCCGACGACGATCCAGGTCGACCAGCTAGGGTTCTACGACATTGACGTCGTCGCGGAAGGCTTCCGCCCCTATTCCGTCGCTGCTGTCGTAGACCTCGGCGGGGAAGTTATAACAGCCGAACTGGAGATTCAGGAGGAGCCTCGGCGTAACAACTCCGGAGCGATCGGTGACGCAGCGCCTTGGATCGTACTAGGGGCGGGAGTTGCCGTCGCGGCAACCGGAGTGGTCTTCGGAATACAATCCAACGGCACCCAGAACGAATTCGACGACGTACTGAGCGAACCCGCTCTGGACCGCTCACGAGCCGAAGACCTTCGCTCAACTGGCGAGAACCAAGCGATGCTCTCGAACGTCTTCCTTGGCACAGGCGCGGCCCTCATCGTGGGTGGCGTTGTGTACCGGGTATTGCGCGCCGGTGGCGAGGACGCCGACGAGGAGCCATGGGCGCGACTCGGTGGTTTCGCAGGGCCGGGCTCCGCTGGTGTCAGCCTCGAGTTCATCCGCTAATCGGCCAAAGTCTGGTCTGCGCTTGGTCTGTTCGCGCGCTTCGCTGAACGGGCGTTGGCAGCGGAGGCCAAGGGACACATGTCGGCTACGGTTCGGGAGGCTCTTCCCCAGGCTGGCTATGCTCCATTCTTGGATCTTGGTACACCTCAAAGAGTGGTTCCGACGCGCTTAGGTAGCCCATCATTGCGGGGACAATGACCACCGAACTCAACCCGAAGATGCCACCCACTTGGCCACCGCGGGGGCTGAACGAGATGTGGACGATGTCCTCCATCTCCGACCCAACGATCACAGAATCGCGAATCTGCCCGAACATCAGTTCTGCGAGGGCGCGCTTGTTATCCGTTGTCTCCTCCAGCGCCATCTCCATGAACTCCGCGATCTCTCGTCGTGTCGTCTCTTCGAGACTCTGCGCGTCAGTCCCCACGTAGAAGTGCGCAGCGATGTTCAGGTCGGCGTCGATCGCGATGGCCGCGACTTGCACGTCTCTGACGAGCGATGGCGCCTCAGGCATCCACGCCGCAATCTTCTGCAGAAGAGGCTGCGTGACGGCAATCGCGAGTACGGTTGAGGATGGCAGCGAGTGTACTAGACGGCCCCAAGGAGACTCCGAGTCGAGCCGCTGAGTGAGAAGTTCCTCGCTTCCCGCCATCGTGAAGACATTCCCGACGTCCTCTACGACTGACTGTGTGAAGCCAGGCGGCGTTGGGATGGGGAGATAGCCCTGCGTCCCGGCGGGCAATACGAAGACGGCCTGCTCAGGCTCTCCCATTGGGTCAACGAGGTATCCCCCGAGAAATCCGCTCGCATCATCGAGTCCGTTCAGACCGAACGGCGTTGGCCCCATGAGCTCGATCACGTCGTCGGGGTGGAGTGAATAGGGCAGAAGCTGGAAGAGCGTCGGAAGGTTTGCCCGCAGCATCGCACCGAGATCTATCATGGCGACGATACGGTCTCCGTCGATGGCATCGCCCGCCATTGCTGCAAACTCTCTCGGCAGGTTCGGCCTCGGGCCGGGGATCGGGGTGCAGCCACTTTGAAGACGCTGCTCTACGGGTTCGAACGGCGTCAGAGGGCCGTCAATCTCCAGTGCACCGGCAGAGATGACGCCTGCCAGCAGAGCCGCGAGGTGGAACGAGCCGATCGAACCACATTGCGGTGCGTCGATGCCGAGCACCGTCACCGTTCCCTCCGTCTCGAGAGAGACCTGAGACCAGAGAGAATTTGTGACAAGCTCAAGGTATTCGACCCAGGCCTGGGCGAACGGAGGTGCGAGTATCTTCATCTGTTGCAGGCCGGCTGACGCTTCGTGCTGTGCTCGGCCAAGGTAGCCACGCAAGTCCGCATCGATATCGGAATCGAAGACGAGCACGCTCTCTGTTCCCATCCCCGTGGCGAAGAGCGCCTGACGTACCGAGTTCAACTGATCCGGGGCCTCCTCGAGTGACGAGAAGGTCGGTAGCGACAGCACAATCGTGGCGCCCTCCGGAATCTGAGCGACGCCCGCGGGCCACGAGCCAGCGAAATCGAATCGAGTGACATTGCCTTCAAGCATCGTGGCGAAGTGCGGCCCCGTGCCCATCAAAAGCCTTCCGCCGCGAACGGCCACTGTGGTCTCCGCTATCACCAGATTCTCGCCCTCCGCAGGGGCGTTCGCGAGTACCGCCGGGTCGGTCACCACAACGATGGAGTCGTCTTCCCAGGCAGCCATTGCCATCGAGCGCGCATTCTCCAGTCGAATGTTTCCTCGCAGCGCTTCTGGTACCCCATCGCCAGCGAATAGCGGCGCCAGTTGTCGGCCGAAGAGCACCCGCTGTTCATCGGCCTCCACACCCGTGGACGCCGCGTAGTGGGCGACCAACGCATTTACGTCGAGTGCGACGTACATCGCGGCACCGGCGGGGAGTGCACCGAGATACGCGAGTGGGAGTTCCCCGTTTGTTCGGATCGCAGCCCCTTCCGCGACCACATCCGAACCCGTGGCAGACGGCGCCGCCGCAAGCTCCTCTGCGACGCCATCTAGCTGGGCGGTAGGTGCCTCGTCGGTCGTCCCCTCAATTTCGTCGGAGCCAGAGGCCACCCCTAGCTGATTTTGCTCCGCCTCCGCTGGCGGATCGGACGTGGCGTCATCTGACTTACAAGCAGCGAAGGACAGGCAAGCTGCAACAAGGACTGTGAATCGGTTCATCATCGGTTCCGAGTGGGTAACGTTGTTCAGCGCGCATATTCGACGCTGTTAGGCCCGTCTAGCCAGACAGGCGGCTGCTCTCCGTTGACCGCCGCCGTACCTGCATGTTAGCGGGGCGCGTTCCTCAGAACTCACACACACAACCCTATGAACCTCGTCGTAGTTGGCTCCGTTGGTTTGGACGATGTCGAAACCCCCTCAGGAAAGGTTGAAGGCGCACTGGGTGGCTCTGCCATCTATTTCTCGCTGACCGCGGCACTGCTGACGAAGGTCGGCTTCGTAGGTGTCGTTGGCTCGGACTTCCCAGAACACGGGATCACGACGTTGACTGACGCCGGGGTAGATCTCCGCGGACTTGAGCGGGCTGATGGTCTGACCTTCCGCTGGTCCGGTAAGTACCACGACGATCTCAACCATCGGGATACGCTGCGGACCGATTTGAATTGCTTTGAGCACTTCAATCCTACGCTGCCAGCCGATTATGCGACCACCGACTATCTTTTCTTGGGCAACATTCACCCGTCACTGCAGATGGCGGTCCTGAATCAGTGTGCCCGACCGAAGTTTGTCGCGATGGATACGATGAACTTCTGGATCGAGGGGGCCCCGAAGGAGCTCGCCGCGGTCCTCGCGCGGGTTGATGCGATCACGATTAACGATGAAGAAGCCCGGGACCTGACCGGCATGACCAACATCGTGAAGGCGGCGAAGGAGATCGCGAAGATGGGGCCCA
>JBLHWZ010000341.1:0-5897 GCA_047629415.1 Bradymonadia bacterium
CCCATCCAGCGGACGACAGAGGTGGGATCAGCTTCGACGGCCTCCTCAAGGAATGCCTGTCCCGCTGCGTTGCTACCGGAGGTGAGGGCGATCGCGTCGGCTGCACCGCGCATCATCTCGATCGTCTCGGCTCCGGCTGAGCGCTCCAGCGCTTCGCGCAAGCGCACTGCGCGGCCGCCCAGCGCTCTGCCCGCCAGTGCGGCGAGTTCGAGCGATGCACAGGCGGCGGGCAGGTAGCTGGGATCGGCAAATGCCGCGGCGTCGGCATAACTCACGGAGTAACCGATGCCCGCATCGGTCATCGCCGAAGCGTGGGCCGCCGCCGTGAGGAGAGCCGCTCGCGACCTATCGTCGTTGGCTTGGTCGGACGCTCTCGCGAGGCCGCGTGCCGCCTCTGCGGGATTATCTGCTTGTAGGTGGGCTCGAGCCCTGGCGTACGCGGCTTCGACCTCGTGGGACGGAGCGAGTTCGGAATGCGCCAGCGCTACCTGTTTCCAGGCGCCCGTAACCCGGGTTCCGCCTGTCGCACGGCGCTGATTGACCGCGTTCAGCCACTCAGTTTCGACCCCATGAAGCTCTGCTGGCGCCGTATGTCCAAGTAGGCCGTCGGCTTCAGCGACCAAAACTTCGATGAGCGTGGGCGTTGCGTAGTCAACGTCGGGCCACCGGGATCGCTCGCTTTCGACGACCCCACACTGGACGGAGGCTAACCACCAAGCCGCCAATCCAACCTCAGAGGGCGCACTGCCCGCACGTCCGTCGAGCAGGGCGAGCTCGGGGAGACCTGAGAAAAAGAGATCAACAAGCATCGGGAGTTCGTTCGTCGGCAGTGATGCTCGTCCCTCCCTGGCGAGATCGGCTGCTGTCCCCGGATGTTCCGAGGACGGGGGCAATCCCAAAGCCCGTCTCAGGAAAAGGTAGACCGATCTTCGTCGTGCGTCGTTCGGTTCTACACTTGCTGCCAACTGTCGATCGGCCTCATTGAACTCATCCTCATCGATATGGCTCTCGTCTTTAGCGGCTTCCAGCCGCGCGCGAGCGGTTTTGGCCAGTTCAGTGCTGGCTCCGAGCCCTGCGCAGGCCGCTAAGCTCGCACAGGCAACAGTTGGGCCGGGATCGGACAGTTCTTCCCATGCTCGATCGGATACCCGCGCAGCCGCAGCCCATCGCCCGGCTATGATCAGAGCGCGAACCGCGAGCGTTCGCGGCTCGGCCCGCTCGACGGCGTCCGCAAAAGCGTCAATAGCGATTTGGCTCGGCAAGTGGCGTCCAACTGCCTGCTGGACTTTGGGAGTCCAGCAATTCCTCATCCGCGTCACATTGACGCCGAATCGGAGACTCTGTTAATGACCACGCCCGCTAGGGCCGAGATCGGCCAGCTGAATACAGCTTCATACGCCTTCCATCAACGTGGAAAGATGCAGCGCATCCGTACTCTAAGCCTCGCTCTTATCTTGCTCGCTCTGCCGACCGTTGGTGCAGCAGAAGACTTGTTTTTCGTTGATCTTGCGCCGCTCGGGCCCGAGGTTACGACGACAGTCTCCAGCCGGATCAACGACAATATCGCTGAACAGCTGGGGAACGCACGCGTGGACTTCACTAATGAAGTGTCGGCCGATTCAACTGCTGGGGGTAACGCTTCGATCGGTGAGGCCCAGAACGAGTACCTGCGCGGAATCGGGCTCTACGTCGTCAATGACTACGCCGAGGCGAGCCTCGCACTCGAGTCGTGCCTCGCGCTCTATCGCGAGCAAGCGGGCGACATCGAAGACTTCCGTCCGATCCCCGACGCCTTCTTCAAGTTGGCCGAGTCCTACTTCAAGAGCGAGAACGAGGAGATGGCGCGCGTTACGCTGCTTCGCGCACTGGCTCTGCGACCCGAACAAGCTGCAAATGAGTCGTCTGGTCAGGCCTACAACCAGTTCTACGACTCGATCCAATCCAACCTCGGCCGGAACGGTAGTGGTGGTCTGAACATCACCTCCAACCCATCCGGACTGGCTGTCACCCTCGACGGAAACAACGTCGGGGTTACGCCGCTCGCGCTCGAAGAACTCGCGACGGGAGATCACTTCCTGCGCGTCCAGAATGGCGACGGCGTCGGTACCGGACAGGTTGTATCGGTGGTTCGGAGTCGATCGGTTGATGCAAACCTCGACCTCGCTCGGGCGGTCGCTGCTGTCGGTAGCGGTGGCGGCGGCGAGCCTCGCTACGTTCGATCTCTTCGTCAGGAGGTGGCGCGCGGTTCGATCAATGACACGCTCATCCCGTACATGCGCGAGCTCTCGACGCGCCAAGGTGTCGGATACGTGGTGGTTGGAGTGGTTGTGGCCCGAAACGACAACTACTCAGTGCTCACATACATTTATCGCGCCTCCGACGATCTTTTCTCGAATCTTGGGGAGCACGTGTTTGATTCGGCGCTCTCCAACGTGTCTGTGAACGGCTATCAGGTCGCCTCCGGGATTGCCCGGGCGATCCAGGACTTCCCCGATGATGACTTGGTCACCGGCACGCCGATCCTCCTCGGCGAGCCCGTGGCCGCGCCAGTGGTAGACGTGACACCGCTCGCGCTGCCTGGGCAGCCCCTTTTCGAGATCGCCGTTCCGTCTCCTACCCCGGTCGTCGCGTCAGCTCCCGTGACTGTGCCGGCGCCGATCGCGGTAGATCCGGTCTACACACCTCCGGCACTCGCGCCGGCTCCGGCTCCGAGCTACGGAACTCCGGCTCCGGCTCCGAGCTACGGAACTCCGGCTCCGGCTCCGGCTCCGAGCTACGGAACTCCGGCTCCGAGCTATGGAACTCCGGCTCCGGCTCCGAACTATGGAACTCCGGCTCCGGCTCCGAGCTACGGAACTCCAGCCCCGGCTCCGAGCTACGGAACTCCGGCTCCGGCTCCGAGCTACGGAACTCCGGCGCCGACCTATGGCACGCCAGCTCCGGCCTACGGATCACAGGGTTACGGCCAGACGCAGGGTGGATACGTTCAAACCCAGCCTGGCTATGGTCAGACTCAGAGCGGTTACGGGCAGCAGCCCACGACGGGTTACGGGCAGCAGCCCACGACGGGTTACGGGCAGCAGCCCGCGACGGGATACGGTACGCCGCAGCCCGCGACGGGATACGATACCCAGCAGCCTGCGACGGGCTACGGCAACACTCAGCCACCGCAGTCGGGTAGCCAGTTTGTGCCGGACGTACGCCAAGATGATGAGCCCCGCGAGCGCTCGTTGGCGCGCAACCCCTGGATCTACGTGGGTGCGGGCGTTCTCGCTGGCGGCATCGTTACCGCGGCGGTCCTCGCCGGAGGCGGGAGTGACGAGATCGGCGGGGTCCAGCCTTTGGTCAGTTGGTAGGATCGCGCCTAGAATTGCCCGGCGAATCGTGATATCGCGCCCGCCTAGATACAGGCCTACTGAGACATTGCGCACTACATGAATCGCTTTACTCGCCTCGCACTGATTGCTTCAGTCCTCGCCGCTGCATGCGGTGGCGACGAGGCGACGTCACAGTCTTTCAATATGGAGATTCACGGGCCCAACGACGGACCTGACTCCAGCACGATCGGCTTCCCGACTGCCGTTGATAGCTGCGTCGGCAGCCTACGGTTCAGCTCTTACCAGGGCACGACGCTCATCGCCCAGACCGAGTTGGCCTGGAACACGCCGATGCCTGCCGCGCTCCCGCGTCTTGGATTTGGCGCCGAGACGTGGATCGCCGTTGAGGGATTGAGCAGCGCGAACTGCGAAATTGACGGGGAGTTCGTCGACGAAGGCACGGTGGTAGCCTCTGGCGCGACACCACGCTTCACGGCCGAGCAGGGGGGCCTGCTTCCGGAGCTGACGCTCGTCCTGACGGGCCGTCCGAACCGGTTCCAGCGCGCATTCCGTTACGGCGCTGGAAATGACCAAGTCGAGATGTCCCGCCCGTTGCTCTACGAGCTCGACGGCGAGGACAGGGCGGGCCATACAGTGACCGAACTTGAGGATGGTTCGGGATGGTTGGTCATCGGCGGCGCGAAGATGACGACGCTAGGCGACGGAGTGTCCGGCTCAGGCATCACCAGCCTCGTCGACTCGATCGAGTTCTACGACGCGTTCCGTGGTGAATTCCTGACGCTCTTTGAAGACGGCTGTAGTGAGTCGGTTTCGGCCTGCGCGCTCCGCCTCCCAGAGGGGGTGGCATTCCACACATCAACGTCGCTTCCCGATGGGCGAGTGCTGGTACTCGGTGGTCTCAAGCTCTCTGGCGGAGACGCCTTACTGCCAACCCCCAATGCCTATGTGATCGAGATCACGGGCCGAGCCGAGGGAACGGTCACCCCAGTGAACTACGCTTCCGATGTGTTCCCCGCTGCTCGAGCGTTCCACACGGCGACCCGAATGGCGGACGGTCGGGTGGTCTTTATCGGTGGCATCGGCAGAACCTACGCTCCTGAGCCGACTTACCAAGCTGACATCTATCAGGTGGTGCCTGTTGGGGACCTGATGATCACGGACTCCGGCGCGAATCTTAACAATGTCCGTGGATTGCACACGGCTACGTTCTTTAGTCGCAACGCGCACGGCATCATGGTCGTCGGCGGCCGCGATGTGAGCGGCGCGGTTGGGACATCGGAAGTGGTCTATGCGGTCTCGAACGACTTCGCCCAACCACTGGCCGTCGACGAGATTACCGCAGAGAACTCAACGAGCCGTCTCGCCGTGCCACGATTCGGTCACAGCGCGACTCGCTACTCGTGCCCCGGAACAGATGAAGAGTTCCTCGCTATCGTCGGTGGATTTACAACAGCTGGCGGGACCTTCCTACAAGGTGGGGCTCCCACCGCTACGGTTGAGGTGTATCGTCCCGATGACTTCGCGAACAATGACCTTTATGGATGGGCCGCAGAGACGAGCCAACTTGTGAATGGTGGCCGGGCCTACGGCGCAGCGGTGTCGCTTCCGGTCTCCGGGGATCTGGTCTTCATGGGCGGCATCACCGGCGACGGCTCCACCTCCTCAGCCGGAGATCGAATCTTCAACCAGAGCTGGTCCGACTGCCATGTCCTCGAAATGCCGCGCTCAACCGAGAATACTATGGGAACCGCACGTGCGTTCTTCGCGCTGGCTGAGTTAAGCACTGGCTTCCTGATGCCGACGGGCGGGTTCGACGGAACCGCTTCTGTCGAGACCTCGGAGTTCTTCAATCCGAACGAGTACGGATTGGTCGCCGAGTACCTGCAATAGAAGACGCCTGAGCCGAGTTTTTACGCGAAAACTCGGGGCAAGCGGCTTTTAGGATTTGGGGAGGTAGGCTAGCACCGGGGGGCTGCTTTTCTTAGCGCTCGCCCACAGGTTAGAGCGCGCCCGAACAGGGTGGCGTTTCGGCGCCGGGAGCTCTAACTCGCCTATGTCTTTCCGTCGCTCGAGCCTCAGGCTCGCTCAGCGTTCGTTCTCTACGTTTTTCGCCGCCCTGGTGGTGTTGAGCGGTACTATCGCTCACGCGACAGTTGATGGGACCCGTCCGTCGGCTTTCGAGAGTTTCCGTGTATTCGGGGACTCTCTCTCTGTCGGCAACACGCTCATGAGCAATTTGCCGGCTCAGCCGCTGGTAAATGCGATCCTGCTGGACGACAGCTCCGCCGCAGTAAGGGGTATTCCGGCCGGCGCGGCTATTGAGGGTGCCTACGTCTTCTGGACTGGGTCGACCGACCCTGACTTTGGAATAGATCGCGCCGCAACGATGACGTTCGCGAACGGCACGTCGCGCGTTATTCCCGCAGACCTGTGCCGCGAGGCAACGGCGAACTTCGGTGGCGGACGCTCGGCCGACTACTTCTACTGCCGTGCGGACTTCACCGATCAGCTCACCGCGAATCCGGTCGCCGGCGGACATAACGGAGTCTACTCGTTGGG
>JBLHWZ010000342.1:0-5887 GCA_047629415.1 Bradymonadia bacterium
CTTGTCGTGCTCTTACCCTATGACGTCGCCGGCGTCATCAAGAACGAAGAAGGGCCGTCCTGGCTTGAAGAATGACGGTTTCTTAGCGCCGGTGATGATGACGTCGAAGTAGCCTTTCCAGTCCTTGTAATCCGCCGGCCCATTCTCGAGCAGGTAGCTCATGACGGCGTTCGTGTAGGGGTAGAAAGAGTTCGTCATCAGGAAGAGCTTCTTCCCTGCCGACCGGAGTCGGTGCAGAGCGGGTCCAAGCCGACGGTCTCGATTGAAGTACCGGGAGAGATCTCCCATGACCTCGGTCTTGAGCGTGCCGTCTGCGTGAATTGAGTCGATGGAGTCGCGGATCTGGTCAGCCAGTACTTCGAAGTTGACCTCCACCCCAGCGGCCTCGAGGTGGTCCACAACCGCCGCGTACCCAAACGCCTCAGGCAGCCCGAAGAGCGTGTCTAGGATGTCATACCGGCGCTCCGAGAGCTCCGGTGGATCCTTGCGATACTCCTCAGCAGCCTCGCGCGGCATCGGAGTCAGCCCGTGGCAGGCTTTGACGACGTGACCGTGCGCATCGACCTTCAAAATGTGGCCCAGCTTCCGGTCGACAACCAACCCACGGATCGCGAACGACCCATCGTAGACGATCGCGCGGATCGCCTCGGGGTATCCGTAGCGCTCCACCATGCGCTCCATCGTCAGAGCATGACAGAGTCGGTCAAATTCGGTCTGGTTATAGACCCCGAGCGTATAGTCCATATCGAAGCCGATCCAGTTGATCGCCTTCTGATTCAGGTCACGGTTGACGTAGACACGGCGAAATCGGCCTTCGTCAAAGCGGGAGCCGAGACGCAGAAGCAACGCTATATACCGAGACCGTTCTTCGTCGGGTGAATACATCGAGTCAATGTGGCGTTCCCCTTCCGCATCCGCAAGTGTTGTCGAATGCAGCGGATGCCGCTTCGCCCGATCCCGACTTCGCTGCGCGAAGGCCCTCGAGTGACTATGCTGCCGACCTCCTTTGCCCGGCCCTAGATGAACATCCAACACCTTCTTGCACTCGCCCTCGTGGCGCTCATTCTTCCCGCCTCGGGCGCAGCGCAAGAACAAATATGGACGGACGGTGGCGACGGCGGCTTTGACGACGATGACCCCCTCACATTCGGGGCATTCGCCGAGCTCGCGGAGAACGTCTCGCCAGCGGTTGTTTACCTGCGCGTGACCGTCAGCGTCGGCGGCGCTGGTCTTCCGGGAGTTGGCGAGGCTCGGGGAGAAGGAAGCGGCTTCATCATCCATGAGGATGGTCTGGTCGTCACCAACCACCACGTTGTAGAGGATGCGAGGCTCATCACCGTCGTCACGCTGGACGGGGACGAGTACCCAGCCGAAGTCGTCGGTACAGACCCACGAACCGATATCGCTCTTGTGCGAATGCAGACGGACCGTAGGCTGCCGGTCGCGCCACTTGGGGAGTCCAGTGATTTACGGGTTGGAGACTGGGTCGTGGCGATCGGCAACCCGCTTGGCCTTGAGCACAGCGTCACGGCTGGCATTGTCTCAGCCCTTGGCCGCCGCGACATTCGGCCCGAAGGTCGCGATCTGATCGAGGATTTCATCCAGACGGACGCGAGCATCAATCCAGGTAACTCAGGCGGTCCGTTACTCGACATCAATGGCAACGTCGTCGGCGTTAACTCTGCGGTGAACATTGCCGCAAACGGCATCGGATTCGCCATCCCGATCGATATGGTGAAGGCGCTGCTCCCTCAGCTAATGACGGGGGAAGTGGTACGTTCCTACCTCGGAGTTCGCACGGGATCGGTTCCGGACGAGCTGCGCGCAGACTACGGACTGCGCACGGAAGAGGGCGCCTACGTGGTCGAGGTCGTTGAGGGATCGCCCGCGTCACAGGCGGGGCTGCTGCGCGGTGACGTAATCGTCGAATTCGGTGGCTCCGACATCGGCGAACCACGCGAGCTAAGCTGGCTTGCCTCGACCGCGGGCGTCGGCACCGAGGTTGAGGTTACTGTGCTCAGGGATGGCGACCGTGAGGACCTCGAAGTGACAATGGGCCGCTTGCCCGGCAGCGGCAGTGCAGTGGGTCCCATCGGGGCCAGCGGCCCGACCGCTGAAGCGTTCGGCACGAGAGTCGCGAACGTCACGCCGGACGTAGCCAACGACCTCGGCGTACCGGACGGCGTTGGTGTGGTGGTGGTGTGGCTACGGTCCGACTCTGAGGCTGCTCATGCCGGACTTCAGCGCAACGATGTTATCGTGATGGTCGGGGAGGAAGCCGTCGCCTCCATCGAGCAGTTCGAGGCAGCAAGTTCCGCTCTGGAGGCTGGGCAGTTGGTCCGCCTTCGGGTCCGCCGAGGATCAACCACCGTCTTTGTCGCATTTTTCCCCTAGGGGCTGGGTCCAGATGGCCGCTCGAGGGCTCGCAGCAAGGATCGGCATGTGGTAGAGCGAGAGCCCGATTTGAAGACCGTTGGAAGTTCGCAATGCCGATCCGTTCAAGCACTACTGCCGCATTCGTTTTCGCACTGACAGCAGCTGCCTCCGGGCCAGCTCACGCTACAGGCGACACGGACATTGATTGTGACGTGTCATCCGACGTGTCGTTGGACACAGACGTCTCCGAAGACGTGGTGGTGGAAGACACTGCAGACGATTTGGGCGATACAGGTTCGGGTGACGTGCCCGGCACCGATGCTGGGGACGCCGATGTTTCTGGGGACGCCGATGTTTCTGGGGACGCCGATGTTTCTGGGGACGCCGATGTTTCTGGGGACGCCGATGTGGCCTCGGATGTCCCTGACATCGATTTGGCATTCTACACGCTGTCCCTGAACGTGAACGCGTTCGCGCGGGGTGACACAAGCGCCACCGTCGCAGCGGCGCTTACCGGGCCCGAGACGGTCGAGTTCTCGTTGGAAGCGCCAGGGTCAACAGAGCTGGAACTCCAAGCAGGAACCTATACTGTTTCACTGGCGGCGGAAGGATTTGATGCGGTTGCGACTGCCGTCGTGGTCCTCTCTGACTCGGAGCTATCGGCCTCTCTCTACCCAGACACTCCTGTCGAACTGAGCGGCCAAGTCATGCTGGGCCCAGACGCGCTGGAGGGCGCTGACGTTGTGATCACCGGGGGTCGTTCAAGCGCGCCGCTCGTCACGACCTCCGTTGAGGACGGTCGCTTCACCATCTCCGACATTCCAGCGGGCTTCTACGACATCGAAGTGTCCTACGCGGGCGGCTGGATGGCGGAGCGTAGCTCCGTCGACCTGCTCGGCGACACTGAGATGGCGTTCGTGCTTCCTCTATTAGCCGAGGAGCGCACCGTGGACACCACCGGGGGCGCCTGCTCAAGCTCGCGCGCCCCGGGTGTGACCTGGTTTGCCGCTTTGGGACTCCTCGCCTGGGTGAGGCGCCGTTGACCGACCGTCTGCGCCTCAATGCGGTTCGCGGACATGCACGCCCACTCGGCGTGTTACGGCGGAGCATCGCGTCCGATCGTCTACACCACGCGTACCTCTTCGCTGGGCCCGCCGGGGTGGGAAAGCGTCGCGTAGCCGATGCGATGACTGCGCTCATCCACTGCACGGCTCGGACGGGCAGCACGGAGAGCCTCGACTCTTGCGGCAAGTGCTCAGCTTGCATAAAACTTGCCGCTGGCTCACACCCGGATGTTGTCCTCGTCGAGCCCGATGGGCGGTTTATCAAGATCGCCCAGATTCGGGAGATTCACTCGAAGACCCGGTTTCAGCCGTTCGAGTCAGAGCGCCGGGTTGTGGTCATCGACCAAGCGGAGACGATCCGAGACGAGGCCGCGAACGCCCTCCTGAAGAACCTCGAGGAGCCACGCGGGGACACGATGTTCATGCTCGTCACGGCGAATCCCCAGCGGCTCCTGACAACGATTCGCTCCCGCTGCCAGATGCTCCGTTTCGGCGGGCTGACTCCGACGGATGTCGCGGCGATCCTGGTTTCGCTCGGGGCGGACGAGCAACAGGCTTTGATCGCCGGACGGCTCTCGCAAGGGAGCGTTGGCGGTGCGCAGCACGTGCTTGAGTCTCCAGTCTACGCTGAGCGTCGAGAGATCGCGGCACGATTCGCGAAACTACCCAAGTCGACGTCGGGGCAGATCCTGGCGTTCGCGGAAGAGTTAGGGAAGGGCGCTGCGTCGAGAGATACTCTCGCGATCGCCCGCACGCTCTATCGAGACGCTGCACTCATCGCGGCAGGCGCCTCAGAGGATCGGGTCGTGCACCTCGATATGTTGGACACCGTGAAGGGGCTCGCGGGCCTGCTCGGCCTCAGCTCGCTGACCGCGGCTGTTGCTCGAATTGGGGAGGCGGAGGCGATGCTGAACGGGAATGTGAACCCGCGTATGGCCATGGAAACATTGCTCCTTACACTTGCAGACTGCCCCACGCGGCGCCTGGCGCCGAGGCTGATTGGATGAGTATTGAACTGAACCGAATCCCGGGTACGACGGGTGCGAGCCCCACGCCCCGACCAGCGTTCGGCGGTAAACGCCGACTGATGAATACCGTCCGCGTCGAGCGTTTCAACTCGCGGACCACCTTCTCAGCTGACGCGGGTGAGAGTTACCTCACGCCTGGTACGCGAGTGGTGGTGGAGTCAGAAGCCGGACCGATTCTCTCACGCACGGTGGGTGACATCGAGCGCGCGATTGTCAACGCGGGTACCACGAAGCGAATCATCCGTTTGGCGACGGAGGAAGACGTCCGTTCGTGGGATCGATGCGAACAGGACCGTGACCGCGCGATGCGCGTCGCGGTGAAGGCAACCCGTCGACTCCGTATCTTTGCCAAGATCGTCTCCGCTGAGGTCCCACTCGACCGGTCGAAGACGTTGATCTTCTACAGCGCAGAGAACCGAATCGACGTCGCCAAGTTGGCTCGCGAGCTCTCCGGCGGCATCAACGGCCGCGTGGAGCTGCGGCACATGGGAGTGCGAGACGGCGCCGGTGTCATCGGAGGCGTGGGCTCTTGTGGCGGTGAGCTTTGCTGCTCGACGTTCCTCACGAAGTTCTCCTCGATCAGCGTCCGCTACGCCAAAGATCAAGGGCTCAGCCTGAACCCAGGACGTATCACCGGACAATGCGGCCGTCTGAAGTGTTGCCTCGTCTACGAAGAAGCGACCTACAAGGAGATGAAGAGCTACGCTCCGCGGCGTCGCAACGGGGCATATACGCCCAAAGGGGCGGGAAACATCCTCGACGTCGATACGGTCAACCGGAAAGTACTCGTGCGACTTTCCAGCGGGATGGAGACTTTCCACATCCGCGATATCCGAGTGGTCGACCGCTCGCTCACGGACGACGAAATTCGCGACGCAGGACCCGGAAAGGAACAGACCATCCTGAACCAGCGCCGCCGCGGACGCGGCGGGAACACCTCAGGCAAGCTGACCAAGCAGGCAGCGTCGGTGCTCTCCGAGGAGTACATCTGGGATGACACCGCTGGCTCGGCGGAAATCACAGAGGAGAGCGCAGTTCCTAAAAAGAAGCGTCGTCGCCGAAAGAAGCCGTCAGACCAAGCGCAGGGTCAGAAAGCACAGGGCAAGAAACAACAGCAGGGCGGGAATCGAGGCGGACAGGAGAAGAAAGCGCAGGCCGGAGAGCAGCCCAGCAACCAAGCGAAGAGTGGCGGTCAGCAGCCTGCTGGTAATGGACCACCGAAGAAGCGCCGGCGGCGCTCACGCGGTGGCCGAAAGCCCGGAGGGCAGACGGCTAACCCGCAGGGTGGCGAGCAGGGCGCCAACAGCTCTGGGGGTGACGGGCAGTCCGGTCGGAACCGTCGCGGCCGCGGCGTTAACTCCGGCGGCGGCAACTCCGGCGGCGGCAACTCCGGCGGCGGCAACTCCGGCGGCGGTAACT
>JBLHWZ010000343.1:0-5878 GCA_047629415.1 Bradymonadia bacterium
CTGTAATCAGCAAGAAGACACGTTCGGATCGTTAGTGAAAACGGTCACAAGGTCGTCGTCGTTGAGAACTGAGACCGGGGTGACGACAGGCTCAGTGAGGTCGATCCCGCCGTCGGTTCGTGCGTCGATCAGCCTACGCACGTCGGCGGAGTTCAGCGCGAGGTCGCCAAATGTCTCTGTAGCGCCAATCTCAAGCTCGGCCCCCTCGAACGCCTTGTAGACGAGCTCCGAGCAGTAGATTCGATCGTCTGACCACTCGAAGAGCAGGTCATAGCTTGCACCGATGTAGGCCTCCGCGCGCGCTCGCACGGCGCTGACCTGGTCTGGGGAGAGCGCCGGCGCTCTCAAAACCACGACATGTCGGTCCTGGCCCCGCTCGATCCAGTCGTCGAGAGGCGTCCATCGAACGGGTTCGACCGCTTCAAGCACCTGAAGCTCGTCGTCACGCGTAAAGAGCAGTCCTACGTGAGTGTAAGCGCTCCCGGTCGCCGCTCTCAGCGCCGCTGCCTGGTCAGACTGCGACTTGTGCAAAATGATGTCGCCATCGGCAGCGACCGCTGCGACTTCTTGGGCAACGTTCTGCGAAGCCGCCGAGCGGAGCGCACAGCCGGTGAGGGCAATGATCAGGGCAGCGCACGAGAGATGTTTCACGGGAGTTTCCTGGACGGTCGTGGAACTTCTCTTAGCACAATTCAATTCCGCCGTGCCGCGCCGGGTCCAGCAAGTCCCCTTCAGAGGGCGCCGCGAGGGCTTTAGCCCAGAGCGCTCCTTGTTTTACCCGTCGTTCACGGCGGGTAAAACAAGGACGTCACGTCGCCGAGGCTCGATCGTCGTCTCGGGCCCAATATCGAGCGGCCGACCTCGGCGCCTACGGGACCACTTCGATCTCGAACACTTCATCGACGCTGGTCCGCCCGTCATCCAAGAGCAACCGGAAGGTTTGGCTACCCGCCTCATTGAACACCCAGCTCCACTCATTCAGGTGGCGGAGCGGCGCGAGTTGCAAACCGTTCAAGGACGACTGTCCGCTGACGTACTGTTGGCCAGAGAGCACCTGAATGTCGAAGGTCCACGCTTCGCCGACCCTCGTCATCCTCTCTGCGTCGACCGCGAACTCAAGTACCGCTGGTTCGGTCCTCACTGGTTTTGCACAGCCGAAGAGTTGAGTGCCACCTGTTTCGACGACGATCACCGCGCGGTCTTCTCGTGAGAATCCGAGCTCGGCGATGCCCCAGTTGGGGACGCTCTCTCTCATGTGCCCCGTGGGCTCGTCGGACGCGGTCGGGATGAAGACTTCCGTGTTCCCGGTCTGCAGATTCACGAGGCCTGCGCGGTCATCTCGGGCGGTGTAAGCGAGGGTCTGTCCGTCGTGGGAGTAGAGAAGCGGGGAGACGGCAAAGGGTGTGGTGTATGTCTGCGTGTTCACCACGATCCAGCTGGAGTCTCGCTCATCGATCCGGCTCAGGTCATCCAGGCGCCATCGTCGCACGCTCCCGTCGAGTCCCGAGGTCGCGAACTCGGAACCGTCCGGTCGAATCGCGACGTCCAGTACCGGCTGCTCGTACCAGAGGGCTTCGACGTCGCTGTCGGGTTCATGCGCGACGACAGTGCGCATGCTGCCGTCGATCGTCGAGAGCACGATTACGGTTCCGGTTCCCGCGTCGGCGGTGATGACGGTGTCAGCGGCGACGTCGAACGGGATCGCGTTGTGGCTCGCCCACCCAGGGCAGTAGACCGAGCCATTTGTGGGGATGGCCCAAGACTGCCGGCCGCCGCTGGCGAGTTCGAATGCCTCGATTTCGAGGTTCTCGCCATCTTCTGAGCATCGAGCGCTCGCGACCGTGCGGCCATCCGGCGACATCTCCATTCGATAGGTCTGCCAGTTCCCGCCTGGTAGCTCGATGGTGTGCAGCACTCGCTGCGAAGCGACCTCCCGAATCTCGAACACCTCCTGCGCCCAATAGATGCCGGTCGTCTGTGCGTCGTCATATTCGATCGCGACGGGGGTCAGGAGGCTCCCCGCGCTCGAGCCATCAGAAGCTCGAGAGACCGTCTCGCTGTTGGCGATCTGCTGAGCATGCACCACAAATTGATCGTCCCCGAGGATGCCCAGCCAACCCGTGTCAATCCACCAGTTTTGCTGTGCGTTGAACCAGCGTTGCGCTGGATTCTCGCAGCCAAGGACCGCGGTCGTCTCCTCGGGCTGAACCAATGGCTCCTCGTCCGGTGGCCCACCGAACTCGCCAGTGGGAATCTCGGCATGAATCGGTTCTGCAGTTCCGGTCGGCTCAAAATCGACCCCGGTGAACTCCGAAGAGATCGGTGCTGTGCCGCAAGCGACAATCGGCAAGACAAGGCTAACAACGAGTAGACGCTTCATCGATTTCTCCAAGGTGACGAAGCAACTCTACCGCCGAGCAAGACACAGTCTAGCTGTATGTCGCGTATGTTATTGTGCGGAATTTGTTTATTTTGTTGCCTCCTAACCATGCCCAACGGTGCCAGTGCCCGTCGGGTCCTCCGGTCTTCGGTTCGGTTCAACGGTCGCTGTGCCCGGCTAGTTAGGTAGTGGAACAGGGCTTCGACCCACCCAGACTTTCCCGCGCGCGTCGCATCGGCTAGTCCCGTGCACGCCTTCTCCCTCGCCGGAACTCGATGCATGTAGTCATCATGGCCGGGGGCGCCGGAACCCGGTTCTGGCCGCTCTCTCGTCGCCATCGTCCTAAGCAGCTTCTCAACCTCTTCGGCGATAAGCCCATGCTCGCGCAAACGGTCGAGCGTTTCGCGGGACTGGTCCCGCCTGAGAAGATCCTCATCGTGACCAACGAGTCCCTTGCGGCCGCTGTTCTCGAGGCCGTGCCTCAGATTCCTAAGGAGAACGTCCTGTTGGAACCGGTGGGGCGAAACACAGCCCCATGCATCGGCATGGCTGCAGTTGCAGTTCGTGAGCGACTGGGCTCGTCGACCGAGGTTCTGGCTGTCTTTCCGGCGGATCACTTCATCCGTGACGAAGAGGCTTTCCGTGACGCCGTCCGCCTGGCAGCAGCCGAGGCAGAGCAGGGCGCGATCGTGACACTAGGTATTGAGCCGACCAAGCCGGAAACAGGCTACGGCTACATCCGGTGTGGGGACCCGATTTCGGACACCGTACGGGCCGCTGACGCCTTCGTTGAGAAGCCCGACCGCGAGACGGCGCTGAGATACCTCACTGACGGCAACTACTTGTGGAATTCGGGCATGTTCTGCTTCCGAATCGACACGATCATGGCCGAGATCGAGCGCCAGCTTCCTGAGCTTGCGGCGCAGCTTGAAGAGCTCGCGCCTGCCATCGGCAAGGATGACGAGCATGTGTCCAAGGTCTTCACTGAGATCGCGCCTGTTTCGATCGACTACGGTGTCATGGAAGGCGCCGAAAACGTGCGTGTCGTGCCCGTCCGCTTCGGCTGGAGCGACGTTGGACACTGGGATGCGTTGCCCTCGGTTGCAAAGACCGACGACGACGGAAACGTGGCGATCGGCGATGTGATCGCGATCGATTGCCGTGACTCGGTGCTGATGGGGCATGACGACCGCGTGCTCGCTGCGGTCGGTCTTGATCGTATCGTGGTTGTGGACACAGAAGACGCGGTGCTCGTCGCACCGCGTGACCGAGTTCAAGAAGTTCGTGCCATCGTCGAGGCCCTTAAGGGACGCGACGGCGACATCGTTTAGCGACAGGATGATTCGATGAATTCACTGATTTTTCGCGCCTATGACATTCGCGGAGTCGCGGACACAGACCTCAACCCCGAGGTCGCCACCAACATCGGCCGAGCGCTCGGAACGATGGCGCGACGCCGCGGCGCCGAGACCTTCGCGATCGGTCGTGATTGCCGCCTCTCGGGGCCTCGCGTTCGAGACAACGTGATGGAGGGCCTGGCGTCCACCGGACTGCGTGTCATGGACGTCGGCATGGTGCCGACGCCGCTGCTCTACTTCGCGGTCGTACATCGCGGTCTAGGCGGCGGCGTTATGATCACTGGCTCTCACAATCCGCCGGAGTTCAACGGTCTGAAGATGATGGTCGGATCTTCCACACTGCACGGTGGCGAGATCCTTGATCTCAAAGCGCTCATCGATGCCGGCGACTTTGAAGTAGGCGAAGGCTCCGTCGAAGAGGCGCCAGTTACCGACGAGTATTATGATTGGGTGGTCGACAACATCAACATGGGGCCGCGCAAGCTGAAGGTCGTCCTAGACGGTGGAAACGGCGTTGCCGGCCCGTTCGCAATGGAACTCTACAAGCGGCTCGGTGTGGAGACAGTCGGCAAGTACATCGAGCCTGATGGGACCTTCCCCAATCACCACCCGGACCCGACCACTGTCGAGACGGTCGCGATCATGCGTAAGGACGTGCTCGCCGAAGGCGGCGACTTGGCGATTGGTTTTGACGGAGACGGCGACCGAATCGGCGTCGTTGACGGCGCTGGCGACGTGCAGTGGGGCGACCGCCTGATGATCATATTCGCGCGCGCCGTGCTCAAAGAAGTACCCGGCGCGACCATCGTCTCCGAGGTGAAGTGCTCGAAGACGCTCTACGACGACATCGCGGCAAAGGGCGGCCACGGCATCATGTGGCGAACCGGCCACAGTCCGATCAAAGCTAAGATGAAAGAGACCGGCGCGGCCCTCGGCGGCGAGATGAGCGGTCACATTTTCTTCAAGCACCGTTTCTTCGGTTTCGACGACGCCCTCTACTCGGGTGCGCGGCTTCTCGAGATTCTCTCGTCGACCGATCAGACGATCGGGGAGATGCTCGCTGATGTCCCGGAGACTTTTGTCACGCCGGAGATTCGCGTGCCTTGCCCGGACGAAGTGAAATTCGACGTCGTCGCCCGCATCGTCGCGCGCCTCAAGGCCGAGTACGAAGTCTTCGACATCGACGGCGCTCGGGTGAATTTCGCTGATGGCTGGGGACTCGTCCGAGCCTCCAATACGCAGCCCGTTCTGGTGATGCGCACGGAGGCGACGACAGCGGCACGCCGCGACGAGATTCGAGCCATGTTGGAGGCTATGATCGCTGAAGAGTCGGCGTGACTCGCGCGGCCATCGGTTTTGACGTAGGCGGCACGCACGTCCGCGCTTGCGCGGTCTGGGAAGTCGACGAACGGTGGCAATACGGGACGCTGCATAAGCGCCGGTGGCGCAGCGATGATGCCCTCACGACTCCTGCAGACTTAGGTCGCGCCTTAGCTGAGATGCGTCAGGACGCACTGGAAGAGTTATCGCTCGATGGGTTGGCTCCTCGAATTGGGATCGGGATCGCTGCCCAGCTGGACCGGAGTGGTGAGCGTGTTCAGAACGCGCCCAATATTGGTTGGCGCGATGTGCCACTCGCAGTGGACTTGGCGACGGTGCTGGGGCAGCGGGCTGAGCTGATCAACGACGTGGACGCGATCCTGCTTGGTGAGCGAGAGTTTGGCGGTGCTCGCAGCGAGTCCGACGTGCTCGCGGTTTTCGTCGGTACAGGGGTGGGCGGAGCGATCCTCGCGGGCGGTCGACTCATTCGAGGGGCAGGCGGCACCGCGGGAGAGATCGGGCACGTGAAACTCCGAGGGTCAGACCAGCTGTGCGGGTGTGGCGAGCGCGGTTGCGTGGAGGCGTTGGCCGGCGGCGCATCGCTGAACCGGCGGCTGCTGGCGGATGGCAAGGGGCCGACGATCATCGAGGTCGACGCGGATTACGCGGCCGGCGATCCCTATGCGCGGCAGCTCTGGGAAGAGGTCGCTGAGGGGTTGGGGATTGTCATTTCCGGAGGCGCTACTCTGCTCAATCCCGGGGCGATCATGTTGGGCGGCGGCGTCTTTGATCGCGCTCCGAACTTGCTTGGATTGGTTCG
>JBLHWZ010000344.1:0-5870 GCA_047629415.1 Bradymonadia bacterium
TCGGCATGGTCCACTTCTTCTCTGCTCGCGCCAGCGCGAGGTAGAGGACCTTGTAGACCGCCTGCTCGGTGGGAAAGTGGCCCTTGGGTTTGAGCGCCTTTCGGAGCTGCGAGTTGAGCGCTTCGATGGCATTGGTGGTGTAGATCGCGCGCCGGATGTCCTTCGAGAACTCGAAGAACGGTCGGACACGCTCCCAGTTTGTGCGCCAGGACCGGACGATTGAAGGGTAGCTGTCTCCCCAATCACGCTCGAAGTTGTCGAGCGCTCGCGCCGCCATTTCCTCGGTATCTGCTCGGTAGATTGGCTTCAACGCCGCAGCGGCCTTCTTGCGATTGCCCCAGGAAACGAGCCGCGTCGAGTTGCGAATCATGTGCACAATGCAGGTCTGCACGATGGTCTGAGGAAAGACGGCTTCGATCGCTTCTGGGAATCCCTTCAGCCCATCGCAACAGGCGATCAGGATGTCCTCAAGGCCGCGGTTGTTGAGTTCGGTCACGACATGCAGCCAGAAGCTGGCGCCTTCGGCGCCACCCATCCAGAGCCCAAGGACCTCCTTCTTTCCCTCCATGTTCACGCCGAGGGCGATGTACACGGTGCGCTTGGTGACGACCCCGTCGGTCCTCACTTTGACGACCAGGCCGTCGAGGTAGACGATGGGATAGACCTCATCGACCCGACGGTTCCGCCACTCCTCAACGTCCTCCAAAACCGCGTCGGTCACCCGCGAAATCAACGTCGGCGAGATGTCGGCGTCGTATGCCTCCTTGAAGAAGTCCTGAATCTCGCGAGTCGTCATCCCGCGGGCGTAGAGCTGGATGATCCGCTCGTCGAAGCCCTCGAGTCTGCGTTGGTGCTTGGGGACCAGCTTCGGTTCGAAGGACCCGTCTCGATCCCGCGGAATCTCCACAGATATTCTATTCGTATACCCGTGGGGACACCATGAACGAATCGTGCCCACGATCTCACGCCGCAGCCCTATCGCGGGTCCGCGGTCTCACGCCCTCAGTCTCGCCTCCACCATGACGTAGGGACACCATGAGCGAAGCGAATCGTGTGCACGGTTTCACGCCACAGCCCTACCGCGCGTCCGCGGTCTCACGCCGCAGCCCTATCGCGGGTCCGCGGTCTCACGCCCTCAGTCTCGCCTCCACCATGACGTAGGGACACCATGAGCGGAGCGAATCGTGTCGGCGGTCTCACGCCGCAGCCCTACCGCGCGCCCGCGGTCTCACGCCACAGCCCTATCGCGCGCCCGCGAATCGCTTCGCGCCTCACCCCCCGCGCTTCGCCTCGCGCCCGCGCTTCTCTTCCGCCGCGCCTCACTCCCCGCGCTTCGTCGCCGATCGAACGGTGGGTAGTGTGCCCAGCCGGGCACGCTTCGCTCCGCTCATGATGCCCCTACGGGTACACGAGTCGGACGTCGGTTCTCGATTCGTCTCAACTCGTGATGCGCCTACGGGTACAGGAATCGTGTCCGCGCTCTCGCACGCAAGGCCCACTTAGAGTGTTGCCAACGCCTGGTATGCGCATGCACAATGCCCACGGAATTATACCTCAAAGAGCACTCTCAGCGGTCGCGGATGGCGAACGGAAAACAGACAGCGCAGAAAACAGCGCAAGAGACATCGCAAGAGACAGCGCAACGCTCTTCGGAATCTAGGCTCAGCTGGCTCGTGTCGGTGGTCTATGGGCCGCAGACGAACGCGACCCAACATCATCCGCTGGTCGAGCCGTATATACGGGTGGCCCGGCAGAGCGAGAGCAGCACGACGATCGGGCTGCAAGACGAGGCTGTGTCGAAAGAGGGGGTCTACCTCGAGGCCCTGCCGTCAGAACAGTACAAGCTCGTCGACGAGGGCTCATTCAACCGTGTCCGGGTAAACGGGCGGGCGGTGGAGGAACACGAGCTAGCGCTACACGACGTCGTTCGCATCGGCGATTCACTCTTGGTCGTCGACCGTAGCGATCCGTCCCGGCGCGGATCGAGAAGAAAGAGAACACCACTGCTCAACGCGCTCCACATGTTCGAGAGCACCGCGCGCTTCGTGTTCGAGGGCGAGGAGAAATTCTTCGACCCCGAGTCAACGGGAGTCGGTGTCATCGCCGACGGATTCACCGAAACTAGGCAAATCGCTGCCTGGATCGCGAGCCATTGGGGCATCGAGGTCACCAGGATCGACCCGGCTGCCGAGGGCGCAGCGCAGACAGTCCGCAACACTGAGCGGCACGCAGTGGTCCTGCTCGAACGGGTCGACGCGCTTGACGACGCAGCGCTCAGCGAGCTCTCAGCGGCGATCGAGTACCGAAGTCAGATCGACGAGGCTCCCGTTGTGTTCTCTTGTAGCCAGGACGTCGGCGATAGACCGCTCTTGGCGAGGCTGAGGGAGACCGCCGCGGATACGCTCTTCGTCGTGCCGCCGCTGAGGCAGAGGCGCGCCGACATTCTAGCGGCCATCCAGGCGAGCGTTCGTACGCTGGGCAGCGCCGACTTCGAGATCGGCTCGCTGCCGCCGGACGCCGCTGAGAAGCTGCTCTGTTATGGCTGGCCGGGTGGACTCGGCGAGCTCAAGCGCGTCGCGCGGCGGATTCACAAGGAGCTCACAGACGAGGGAAAGGTCTCACGGTTTGCGCTGCCGGCAGAGATTCGCGCGGTGCCGGTCGCGGCGGATCAGGACCGGTCGCGAACCGTCAACGAGAAGACATTCCAGGCTGCGTTCAACGAGTATGACGGCAACATGAAGGAGATCGCGGCGCACTTTGGATACGCGCGGACCTACCTCTATCGCGTCCTACGTCAGAGCAACGTCGACGTGCAGAAGATCCGGGAGAACTACGAGCGGGGTCGCTCTTAGCGACGGTCCCGCCTCGCACTCTCGGTCGCTAAACCCAGTCGACGGGGTTTTTTAGCACTTCGACGATGCGTGCTTCGCGTGAGCCTGGCTCGGGCTGGTGATCGTACCTCCACGTCACGCGTGGCGGCATCGACATCAGAATCGACTCTGTCCGACCGCCGGTCTTGAGCCCGAACGTCGTGCCACGATCATGGATCAGGTTGAACTCCACGTAGCGCCCTCGCCGCAGCTCCTGCCAGTTCTTCTCTGCTTCTGAATAGGGCTTGTCGATGTGCTTCTCGACGATCGGGAGATACGCCTGAATGAACCCCGCACAGCTGGTTCGGATGAACTCGAGAGTCTTCTCTGGTTCTTCGCTCAGGTGATCGAAGAACGTGCCGCCGATTCCTCGCGCCTCTCCTCGGTGGGAGTTGTAGAAGTACTCATCGCACCGCTTTTTGAAGGCCGCGTGGTTCGCGACGCTCGGATGCTCGTCGCAGGCCGCCTTCATCGTCGCGTGGAAGTGCCGCGCGTCATCCTCGTCCAAGTAGTAGGGCGTCAGATCTGCCCCGCCGCCGAACCAGCCGCTGGAGCCTCGAGAGAGTCTGCGGTGGTTCATATGAACCGTCGGAACGTGCGGGTTCTTCGGATGCACAACCAGTGAGACCCCACATGCGTGGAACTCGGTTCCGTCACCAGGCATCGTCTTCGCGAACTCCTCTGAGAACTTTCCGTGCACGGCTGAGAAGTTCACGCCGGCCCGGTCAAACACGACCCCGTCTTCGAGAACGCAGGTGAGGCCTCCGCCTCCGAGGATCGGTCCGGGGGAGTCAGCTGGCAGCGTTGGGCGTTTCCAATCATCCCGGAAGAACGTGCTGCCGCCCCGCTCGGCTTCGAGCGACTCGAACGCGCCAATGAGGCTCTCTTGGGTCTCGCGGAAGACGGCGCCAGCGCGGTCGAAGAGGTCTGTCATGGGTTAAACTCGATTCCAATCTTGCCAAAGTGACGCCCCTTTCCGAGCGCGTTCAGCGCGTCCGGCAGGGCTTCGAAGGGGTGGGTGCTGTCAACAACGGGCCGGATCTTTTGAGCATCAACCGCACGGTTCATCGCTTCGAAACGGTCTCGGCTGCCGACCAGCACGCCCTGCACGCAGATGTTGTTCATGAGGACCCGCGTCAGATCGATCTTCTGCGATCCACCCGCTAGGACGCCGATCAGGCTGACGTGTCCTCCGGTGCAGGTCGAGCGAACGCTCTGTTCGAACGTGCCGGCGCCGCCCACTTCTACAACGTGATCGACGCCCCGCCCTTCGGTCAGCTCGCGGACCTGTCGGGACCAAGTCTCGTGCTTGCGGTAGTTGATCGTCTTCCAAGCGCCGACCTGCTTCGCGCGCTCTAGCTTTTCGTCGCTGCTGGAGGTCACAATCGCCCGCGCGCCGATGGCCACCGCAAACTGAAGAGCGAAGATCGAGACGCCTCCAGTACCGAGGATCAGCACGGTCTCGCCTGACTGAACGTCGCCCTCGCCGCGAAGCGAGTTCCAGGCGGTGACGCCCGCACAGGGCAGTGTTGCTGCCTCAACGTCGGTGAGGTGAGCGGGCACTTTCACAACGCCCTCTTCGTGCAGGCAGACCTTCTCTGCGGCCATCCCGTCGAGCGGTCCGCCAAGCGTCGAGCGGACTCGTTCGTGCGATGGCGGATCCGAAATCCAACGCTGCGAGAAGATGCCGGCGACACGATCGCCAATCGCGACCCGGCTGACGCCCTCGCCGACAGCATCGATGACACCAACTCCGTCCGAGAGTGGGACGAGCGGCAGCGGCTGGCGCGGGTTGTAGTGGCCGCGAACCATCAGCAAGTCTCGGAAGTTTAGCGACGACGCGAGCATCTTAACTCGCACTTCGTAGAGTCCAGGCTCAGGTTCGGGTCGTTCTACAATTTTGAGGTTTTCGACGCCAAACGCGCCTTGGATTTCAAAGGCTCTCATCGTCTTCTCCTTCTCTGGCGATAGTCCCACACTTCGAGTCCGACTCGTTTGATACGTGGCCAGTTCCCGACCTTGGATTTACCCGCCTCGCGATGCTTGCTGGCGATAGTTGTCAGCGCGGTGCTAGCTCCGCGTTCGACCCCGAGCTGAATGAGCTGGAAGCTGAAGAAGAACGTGTTCCCTTCAATGTCGTCGAGCACTTCGAGGGCCAGCTCTCTCGGGTAAAGATAGAGCCCCTCGAGTCGGAACTTCACTCCGGCCAGCGTCCGTAAGTAGAGGCGAAAACCGCGACTCATAGCGGTGCGCAGGAACGAATTCGGCCGATTCCCGTAGTCGCTCAGCACAATGTCGGCGCGGCCGAGCATCGGTATCATCTTTGCGATCTCGGCGGCCTCAATCTGGCCATCAGCGGGCAGGAATACGAAGAGATCCTTGGTCGCCGACTTGATGCCGGTCTTCATTCCCGCGCCCATGCCGGAGTTCACTTCATGTTGGATGAGCCGAAGGCGCGGCTCTGTTTCGGCGATCGCCGCAACGAGCTCCGCGCAACGGTCCTTCGACCCGTCATCGACGACGACGATCTCCCAGTCAGGGACGTGCTCTTTGACGAAGGCGACACCCTCTTCGAGCGCGCTCTCGATACTCTCTTCCTCGTTGTACATGAGGTACACGAGAGTCAGTGAAGAACCATCTGTGGGCATAGTGGGGCAGCCGAGGCGGAGGGGATACCGGATCTACAAATCCGCGCCCGACGGCGCAAGCATCCGTCGTGCAGCTTCTACTTGGTTCACGCCGGCGAATCGCCTAGAATCTGGGCCGATGAAAACGGCATTACAACTTAGTGATTTGTCAGGTGCGCACGCGTTCGCTGAGTTACTCGCGGCAGAACTCAAAGAGGGAGACTGCGTGCTCTTCTCTGGTGATCTCGGCGTCGGAAAAACCACGATAATCGAACGCATTGCGCGAACCCTCGGTTATGGCGGTGATGGCTCGAGCCCTACGTTCACGCTCGCCCACCACTACGATGGGATTCGGCCCGAGCTGCTCCACATC
>JBLHWZ010000345.1:0-5870 GCA_047629415.1 Bradymonadia bacterium
TCGTATGCAGCGAGCAGGTCTACCAGACGTTCGGCGCTCTCAGCGCGCGACCGGAGCCCTAGGCCGAGTTCAGCGTCGCGAGGCGCGAGTTGCCAGGCGCGAAGCTGTTGAGCGAACGCGTCGCTATGGTTACCGAGTCGGTCGCCATAGACTCCAGCGATCTCAGATAGGTACTTCGTTTTTTCGGTTTCCTCGGCGTCCTCCTGGAGGAGTTCGAGCAGCTTCGCGATGAGCGGCCAGGCGGAGTTTTCTTCAGCGAGCACATAGAGTGGAGCCTGGATTCGCTCGTCGAATGGGGCGTCCTGGAAGGCAGCCACCAAGGTCTCGAAAGCGCTCTCCCAATCTTTCAACTCGCCCGACTGAATCTCGGCCTGACGGACTGCGCGGTCCACCGCCGTCTCTTCGCCGCCGTCTCCCAAGAAATCGACGTACTCAGTCCAGAGCCCGTACTCCTTGGCAAGTCGCTCTAGCTCTTCAGTCGAACGTTCCGCCAATTCAGGGGTTTCTGCTGCTCGGCACATTATGCCGAACGCGGTGTCTGGGGCGTCGATCTTCTCGGCAAGCATACGAGAACGCGAGAGCGCGTGCCAAACGGTGTCGGGGTCGTCGCCGTTCTCCGACGTGAGGCGTTTGTAGGTGTCGACGAGGTCTGATTGCAGGTCGTGCGCATCGGCAATTTCCTCGACACGCGTCAGTGTCGGGCCGAGTTGAGGGTCGCGAGCAACGCATTCCGCAAGCCACGCGACAGCTGATTTCGGGTCATCGAGGCGTTCGACAAGCGTGTCCGCAATCACGATCTCAAGTTCGGTTCGTCGAACAGAATCCTCCTCGGTCTTCGAGATGAGGCGAACGGTGTTGCACCAGCGTGCCCAATCGCCTGTCTGCTCGGCTGCCTGGCTCATCAGCTCGATCGTGTTCTCGCCAGCAGTCGCCCCGCCGGAGATCGCCTGTTCGAAGAGGTTAAGGGCGTCGCTCGGCCTTTCCAGCTTCTCCAAAAGAACCGGCGCAGCGCGCATTAGGAGCTCCTGGCGGAGCCCTGGGATGTTGGCGGCATTCGCGATTCGGTCAAGCGCGTGGACGTACTTATCCCAAGCCTCGGCAGCTTCGTGAAGCCGCGCGACGTCCTGCAACGCAGCAAGGTTTGACGGCTCTAGCGCGACGACCTGCTCGCGTGCTTCCGCAGCGCCCGCAATGTCTTCAAGGCGGTCTTCGCGCACCGTCGCCAGCCGCTCGTAGAGTCTGGCTCGGCGATCTTCATCGGGTTCCAGCTCTGCGAGCCGTTCCTGCGCGGCGGCGAGCTGTTTCCACGACTCGTTCGTCTCGTAGAGGGGGACCAGCTTTCGCAGTGACGCGTCGTCAGTGGGGTCGATGTCGACCATCGCTTCGAGGGCAGTTGCTGCGCGAGCGGAGTCTCCCAGTTTGTCGCCGGCGATTCCGGAGATGCGCTCCAAGTACTCGCGCTGCTCGTCGTCCGAGCCGGAATTCTGCCCCGAGAGTGCCTCAATCGCCTCTTCGAACCTGCCCGTTCGCTCAAGTAGGTCCGCGAGCGCGGACCTTGAATCCCGAGCATCAGGAGACGCGTCGAGCACAGCCCGATACCCAGCTTCAGCGTCCTCATCAGAGTCCGCGAGGGCGGCGATCTCTTTCAGCAGCGCGACCCGCTCGCTCCCATCAACCAAGTTTAGCCGATCCCGGATCAGCACGGTCTCACCTGCTCCGTCCCCGCGCTCCTTGAGTGCACCACGGAGTAGATCCATGGCTCGGGTTTCACCCGGTGCGAGTTCAAGGATTGAACGCCAGATCAACTCTGCCTTCGGCTCGTTCTGTGGAGCGACTAGCTCAGCAGCCCGGTAGAGAACCGGGAGCTTCTCGTCGGTCTCGTATGTTTCTGCGAGTATCTCCAGGTCTTCGGCGAGGGTTACGATACGGGAGCCGTCGCCCCGCAGTTCCTCGACACGCATCATCAAGTCGATGTGCCCCGGATCGCGTGCCAGCGCGTCAGCGCAATAGCTCCAGGCGTCGTCCGACTCTGGGTCGACTTGGAAGGCATCCAGAGCCAGCTGGGCTCGGCGATCGAGCGGAACGTGTTCGGCGTCGACCTCGATCCACTTGAGAACAGAACCGACCGCCGCGTCGGGTTCTCCGTTTCGACGCGCCAGCTGAGCGTGTCGATCGAGCACACCGGGCTCCGGTTTTTCCCAGCCAAGGAGTGCGATTTTCGCTGCCGAATAAGCGTGTTCGATACCCAGATCGGAGAGGCGGTCGATGACCTCTTCGGCGCGGGCACCACGGCCGTCGGTTAAGAGTGGAGCTTCCAGAGCAAACGACTCCAGCACACCCGAGGCATCGCGCTCGGTGAACTGAAGCTCTGCTGCCTTCCGTGTGTCCGCGACTCGCTCGCCGGACTCGACCGAGTCGATGGCGGCGGCCAGCAGTAGATGGGAAGCGGCCCGAGGAGCGGCTCCCAAACCGACCGCGAGTTCCGCCAGTTGGCGGTGCCGAGTTGCCAGCGTGGTGTCAGTTAGTTCATCCACGCCCTCGGCTAACACTTCGTAGCGAAGCCCAAGGTCATCCGTCGTGTTCTCCTCGATCAGCGCTAGCGCGCGCTCATGCAGAGGGTCGAACTGCAGAACCGAACGCGCGAACGTGAACCCGAGGTCCGGGCGGCCAAGATCGGTCACGTAGATGTCGACGATCTGAGACAAGTGATCGACGGCCTCGTCCTCACTCAGCGTGAGGTGCTCAAGGCGGTGTTCGAGGAGCTGCACGAGTTGGGCTGGGTCACCGGTGCTCTTGAGCAGGGCCAGGAGGCTGTCCAGTGCGGACTGGTTATCCGGCTCGGTCTCGACGACCGCTCTTAGATAGGACTCCGCGCTAGCCGGATCGGACTCGGCCAAGAGTCGACCGAGCGCGAGTCGTGACCCGCGCTCCGTTTGCACGTCCTTGGGATGGGAGAGCAGGGCGCGATGAGCTGCAACCTGGGTTGTCGCGTCTTGTTTGCCTGCGGCTGTAAGAAGCCGGGCGGTCTGCTTGGCATCTAGGGGAGATGTCTCTCCGGCGAGACAACCCAAGAGCACCGCTGCCTTCTTCTTTAGCCCGATTGCCGAAGCGGCGGCCCAGAGGAGCCCCGCGGCGTCTTGCGGCCGATCGGCATTCGCGTACCAAGCGGCGGCCTCCCGCGCGGCGGATTCTCCGTTCTCCGCTGCGATCAGCTTGTCGAAGCTCTGTTTGCCTAGCTCGGCCAGCTCGAACCAAATTCGTGCCGCTGTCCCCGGCTGACCAGCCTTCAGGCTAAGCGAAGCCTGAGCGTCTAGAAGTTCAGCGCGACCCTCGCCCTCGTTGGCGTCGAGCTCTCGCTGAAGTAGTCCGAGCGCGTCGTCGAATCGACCGACCTCACAAAGGAGCGACCGCAGTTTCGGCTGATGGCCTGCGCTTGGATCAGCGACGTGCGCCTGGGTCAACGAGTCTGCCGCCGCTTCCAGCTGACCGAGCGCCTCCCGAGTTGCCGCGAGCCGCGAGAAGTATCCGGCCTGCTCTGCGGGAGCAGTGGCTCGATGAGCGAGCACCTCCAGCGAGGTTGCCAGTCCGGCCTGGTCGTCGACGGACTCTGCGTAGGCCGCGAGCGCGGTGGCGGCTCGCTCGGCACTCGTCTCGGTCTGAAGCAGATCGTTGAGGCGCTGCTTCACGCTCTCTCGGATGGCTTCCGACGCATTCGTCGAACCGAGCGCTTCACTGAGCGAGATCACTGCGAGGTCGGAACGCCCCAGGCGATCCAGCTGCACATCGGCGAGTTCAAGCAGCCGCCCGGGTCGGGATTGGTCGTCTGCTTCCGCCACCTGATGCATCAAGACGTCGTGCAACTCGGTGTAGTTGCCTTTGCCTTCGAGAAGCGTGGCCCGAGCCTCGCGGACCGCGGTGCGTGCGTCACCATCGGTGTTTCGTTCGAGCACCAGCAGGCGCTGATCGACGGCCGTGGCGGATGCGGCGTCGAGTTCTGCGGCGTCAACGTAAAGCCCAAGTGCCTTCTCTGTCTCGCCCAATTGCAGGGCGAGAGTATCGGCAGCGATCACAAGGTGCTCGGCCTTTCGGTACGGACGCTCCTCGCGCTCGGCCAGCCACCGCTGCCATCGCACGACCTCGGTCCAGCGCTCAAGTTCCCCAGCGAACTCTGCGAGCCGTCCGATCACCGCTGGATGTTCCGCCGCTGCGGCGATGTCCTCAGCGGAGCGATACAGCGCCTTGTGCTCCCCAGGTGCTCGGCTCCAACCATCGCCCACGGTGGAGAATGCAGCTTCGGCGTCGCCGGTGACCTTCAAACAGTGATTCGCGAGCTCAGCAGCGAGCTCAGCGATCCGGCCAGACTCGTTCGGCTCCGAGCGAAACCGCGACTCTAGGGCGGCAAGCACCCGACGGTCGTCACCGGCACTACGCGCCGCGCTGAGTACCAACTCATTCGCCTCGCTTTGCAGCAGGTAACCCTGGAGAGCATCGAGGAGGTGAAGCGCGGAGCTGCCGCCTTCTGGCGAGAGCGCGGCGAGATCACGCGTGACTTCCGCGGCATCTGATGGCCGATCGATCCCGATGTAGAAGTTGGCGAGTGCGACGCGGACGTCGACCCCTCTTGCGTCAGATGCGACTTCTGCCAGCAGGATCGCTTCATTTCCATCGAGGTCGCCTGCGCCCGAAAACGCCCGCGACAAGAACTGAAACAGCGCCGCGTCGGACTTCGCCGCCAGCGCGGCTTCGCGCAGTGCGAGTCGGCGCGAGTCAGGTTCCGCTGTCCATCGGTCGGCCACAGAGAGCCAGAGGCGCGCTGCATCACCGGGCGCGACCGCGCCCACGCGTGCACGAACGGCTTCAAGAACCTTGGATTTGTCCTCAGATTCAAGCGCTTGGCGCACCGAGTCACGAAACGCTGTTGCCGCACCGCTCTCGCGCGTGAGGTCCTGCAAGGAGTCCGTCGTCATCGAATTCTTGGGGCTTAGTTCGACATACACCTTACACGTGCGACATTGGAGGGACAACGCAACCAATGTCCGTCCTCGTGGACGCCCGCCAGCTTCGCAGTGTACCCACCTCTCGTCACCAACGCGCCAAAGTAGCTCAAATGGACAACGTCGACTTCTACGCCGAACTCGGGATCGCAAAAACTGCGACCGAAGACGAAATCAAGAAGGCCTATCGGAAACTGGCGAGGCAGTATCACCCTGATGTGAACGATGCCCCTGAAGCTGAGGACAGGTTTAAACGAATCTCCGCAGCGCACGCCGTTCTCTCCGATGCGGAGAAGCGAGCTCAGTACGATCGCTTCGGCGTCGACGGCTTGAAGGGGAGTCCAGGCGGCTTCGGAGACGAGATCAACCTTGAGGACATCTTGTCCGCGTTTGGCGTGGGTGGTTTCGGGGGTGGTGGCGGTGCAGGGAGTCCTTTCGGGGGCGGCTTTGCGGGCAACCCATTCGGAGGCGGCGGCTTTGGGCAGGCTCGAAAGGGCGGAGATTTAGAACTGACCCTCAGGATGACCTTCGCTCAGGCGCTGGACGGCTTCACCACAAAATTCAGCTACCGTCGGCCGAGCAAGTGCAAAGCATGCGCAGGGCGAGGAGGGCAGGGCCAATCGGCGTGCGCTGCCTGCCGTGGCGCCGGCTTGGTTGAGTCACAGAAATCGCTCACCGTGAACATCAAGGAGGGCGCCGCGAAGGGAGATAAACTTCGTATCAGAGGCAAAGGCGCCGCCGGACGCGGAGGCGGGCCGGCCGGGGACCTGATCCTCACGCTGGATGTCGAGCACACAGGAGACTTGCGCCGCGAGGGGCTGAACCTGGTCGCAGAGGCCGCGGTCTCACCTCTCGATGCGTTGCTCGGAACGAAGG
>JBLHWZ010000346.1:0-5854 GCA_047629415.1 Bradymonadia bacterium
TGACAGCGTGATCTGCCGCCGACCCGAGCGGGTGTGCATCCTTCCAGGCCTGGTTCGACTCGGGCTGGAACGTGATGCGATAGCGCTCGCCGCGTCCCTCCTCGAAACTGACGATCCCGAGACAGACCCCGATCCAGAAGAGTTTGCTGACCTCCATGTTCTGTCGCACTTCCGAGTCTGTCTTTGGAGGCATAATCGGTCGGAACATCCACCAGTCGCGATGGGAGAACCGCTTGAGGGCCTCCTTCGGATCCTCCATGAGTCCACTCATAAACTCGGCCTCTGAGGTCCAAACCGTCTCGAGCGCCAAGAGCGGAATTCCGTTGATCTCGTTGTAGAAGAGGAGACTTCCGCTCCGCAGATCGACCTGCTGCCAGTCCTTTGCCCGCGCGTTCTGGTGGAGGAATTTCTTCGCGGTCGTCTCGCTGCCAGCACCGCATCCGTAGAGGTAGGTGTCTGCGCCGACGATCTTGAACTGCGTAATCCCGTCGTGCAGTTGCACGAAGGCTTGCGCGTTGCGATCCACCCGGCTCTTCATGGCCGCTTCCTCCTGGCTCTTGTTCCGGCCCAGGGCTTTGTCGATTGGGCGGTCAACGAGGAACTCGTCGAACTGCCCGTGGATCATCTGCTCCAGGTCCTGGCAGGTGGCGGACCACGTGGCGTCGTCCTCTCGGTACGCGCAGGCAGCGCGAACGAAGGACGCCAGTTGCTGCCCTCGAACGCCGACATCATCGGCGCTGGAGCCCGATGCCTGTTTGCGCAGGAACACGTTGAAGAGGTCCTGTGCGATGCGCCGATCTCGCGCCGTCCCTGTGGCTGCGATGCCGTTTCGCTGAGCAAGATACTCGGCCGACTCCTCGCCGTAATCCAGAGTGTCGGTCAGAACGGAGTTTCTGTACTCCTCCCGTTTCAGGTCGAAGGCCGCCATGAGCTTCTGAGCCTCGGCGGCCCGGTTGACGAGAGCTTCCTGATAGTCCGACAGGCGGGCCTGCAGCCCAGACATGACCATTTTGTCGCGCCCGTCTGACCCGATGCGCCGATCCTGAGTGCCGACGAATCCTTGCAGCGCGTCCAACACCTCTCGTAGCATTCGGGAGGCCGCAGCTCGGTACTGGTCGCGCACGAGCCTCGCCAGTTGCTTGCCCGCTTCATCGAAGGCGGCACCGAACGTGCCCTTGAGGGCCTCTGACGCGCTCGCCTCGGCTCGGCGCACCTCTTCGGCCGCACCTTTCTCGGCCACTTGTCGGAATGGCACGAAGACCGCGGGGATCCGCCGCGCGTCCTCCAGTCGAGCACGTGCCCCGTCCAGCTCGTCGTTTGCTCTGGCGGAGAGCTTCACCTGCGGAGCGTGGAGGAAGTCGCCTGCCTCCAGCGCTGCCAACTCAACGCCGAGCGCGGTTAACTCTGCGCTGATACGCTCCAGGTAGATTTTGGCGGCAGGAATGCCGGCTTCTTCCGGAGCTTGGAGCAACGCGAGGAACTCGCCCTCCAGCTTCTGCTGGGCGGTCTTTTTGAGATTCCCGACGTTCGCTTCCATAAGGTCGCGGTCGCGCCCCGCCGAAACTCCAGAACTCAAATCGCCCCCCGGCTCCGTCAGGGCAGCGACATGTGCCTGGTGGAGGTCAACGAGGATACGGTCAGCTGCGGAGCTGACTTGCGAACCGCGGGGGTCCCGCGACGGATCGACCTGAGCGGAGAGGAGTCGAGACTGGTCCGACAGTGACCGTTGCAGCGGTCTTGCGGCCGCCGTGTCCATCATGCCGGAGTCTGTTACCATAACAGCGGCCCAGATACCGTCAGCGGTCAGTCCTACCCGTTCGGCGGCTTTGCCCGCCTGGAGCTTGGCCTCATTCTGGGCCATGTCACGGCCGAGCAGGTAGTTGAAGACGTTGCCGAGCCAGAGAGACGAAGCAACGTTTCGCATCCGGAAACGGTCGTAGACGATCCCGGCGATGCCGAACGATGAATATGCCGACTCGTAGCTATCCGTGTAGAGTTCGCGCTTGCGATCAGTTCCCTCGTAATTCCGCCATTGGACCCGCTGCTCACGCACGAGGGCCTTGGCGTTGGAACGAATGCTGCGGAGCTTCTCGCCAAAGTCGCTCGCGTCGAATTCAAGCGCGAGCTTTTCGCCCACGGCTTCGTAGACCTCGATCGGCTTTTCGTAGTCGACACCTTCGCGGTTCGTCGCCCCCATCAGGTAGATCGAGTCGAACGGCTTGTGTGCGCGCTCAACCGGTACTCCTTTGCCCTCCCAATCGAAGGCCGTGCGAAGGTATCGGTCAGGCATCGCGCCGGACATCAAGCCGTCTAGTTCGGTCAGAGCGCCAAACGCGTTGCGTCTCATGAACTCGAGGTCCATGACACGAATACTGCGATACACGTCCGCCGTGTAGAGTATCCCGGTGATGTTCGAGTTTCGGAGGTCCGCGTCCAGTTTGATCGCCATCGCTGCGTCGATGAAACAGCCGGCGCCCGTGCCGCCCGCCAGTCCTGCGACGATCACGATCTCCACGCTGCCGTCGTCGAATTGGAAGTTCGGGAAGTAACGGCTCATCTCCTGCTGCCGCCGGTTGCTGCGCACTTCCTCGACCGCATCCCGAATGCGGCGCATGTACTCGCCATATCGCAGCCAGAACGCCAGCTTGCCGAAAGGTCGTGTCTGACCGGCACCGTCCGTGAGGATGTCGTAGCTATTGGTGAGCTCCTCCGGGTACCAACGGTGGATATGAGGGTAGCTACCGCGATTCTGGAAGATACTCTGGAGCTCCGAGGGCTTGGCGCTCAGATCGACCATCCACCTTTCATCGGGGCGGATGCGCTGCTCGATGACGTCGACCGTATCCTGGTCGCTCATGTTCGCTGTTCCCTGGTCCGTGTCGCAGAACACGAACGCCTGGATCGGCAACTCGGCAACGCGGTAACGGCTGTAGAGTTGGCGACGCAGGTACATCAGGGTTTTGGTTCCTGACCCGCCCAACGCAACATAGACGGTCGGCCTCACACTGGCGGTCTCGGTGAACGTGACCGGATTCAATTCGTGCGACATTTCAGTTCCCGCTGCTGTGATTCTCTACCATTTCTCAACCTTGGCCCGGCCGCTCGTAGTGGGGGTGGATGCCCCGCCGGCCGGTGGGGATGCCCCGCCCGTCCGGAACCCGAAGTGGAAGAAGAGGCCAAGGACGAACACTCCACCGAGCCAGAAGTACCAAGGCGTCAGCCTTATATGTGCTTTCAGCGGAATGGCTCGGCGGTCCACCACTTCGTTGATTCCAACCCCGTAGCGGGCGATTACATCCACATCCGATCGGGCTGGCGCAGCGCCGACAATCTCGCCCTGACTGGAGTCGACGCACCAATTCTCGGCATACGAGAGGTGACCGGTTGCGAAGTACCCTGCGACACCCACCGCCAATATCCAGAACGTCAACGCTTTTCCAAACGCGTTCAACGGACTCCCGCCGGCCCGAAGTTTGTTCTGGAAGAGAGCAAAGGAGAGCAAATACAGAAGCAGCGCAGCGCCAGCGAACGCGCCCCATGCAGCCGCCTTGGACGAGAGGAACGGCAGAAGCGGGTGTGCGAGAATCGGTTCTGAGACCCACTCTCCATCCTGCGTCAGCCGTACGCACGTGGGGGGTAGGGCAGTGACTCCGCCGCCAGTCGTGGTGGTCTCAAGCCGGCTCTGAGCGGCCGCCGGGGCTTGGTGTGTCACCAGGGTTCCCAGCAGAGTGAGGGCGAAGGCGATAGCCGCCACGAAGGAGCGAGGCCACGTAAGTCGTCTATGCATGCAAATCTCCGAAGCTTGGAAGGTAGAACCAGCGCACACGATGCTCGCCGTGCTCCCTCGATACCTGCCAGAATACGTCGTTCTCGAGCGCTGCGCCGAGCACCGTTCGTTCCGTGTCACTGACCTTCACGTATCCTGCGTCGCACCTGCCAGGCCCCTCGGTCAGATCGGCTGCGACGAGGTAGGTACCGGACCCAGTCCCGACGGTCCCGGCCGCGAGCGCGCCATCGAACGCGTAGGCGGCCGAATTCGGGTCCCAGTCAGCTGGAGACCGCCAAGCCGCCCCCGGCGTACCCATCGGTTTGGCCCAGACCAGGCCGTTCTTCATGCCCAAACCGAAGCCCGTGTAGACCCCCGACTCGACGAAGCCGACATCGTGGCCGAATGAGATCGTATGGCCCGACATGTCTTTCTGCGGCTGGCCGGACAACCGGGTCTTGCCGAGCGTCAGGTGCATCATCGCTGGACTGCGAGAGCCAGGAGCTTGGGCCGAGAGCATGATGCGACCGCGTTGTGCACAGGCGGCGCGGTCCGTCAGAACGACGGCGCCATCCAGTGACTCGTCCAGATCGATCGAGTGAAGCGAGTGACCAGACGGCCCGCTCTCGAACACAACCGCGCTGCTCAATCGTCCGTCCGCCGGACGTCTGGTGTCCGGGTTGAGTGCTAGTGCAACGCCCTGGACAGTGCCCTCGAGGGTCCAACTGAAGCCGGCCCAATCCAGGTCGGCATTCGGCTGGATTGGGTCAGCCAACACCGCCCATTTCTCGTTGACGTACTCCGCTATTTCCAAGCCGCGGGACGAACTGAGCAGAGCAACGAACTCGATAAGATCGGATGCGCGCTCTCTGCGACGCGCCGCTAAAACTATGATCTCACCCGGCGCGGTGATCCGTGCCGAACAAGCATCGCCGGTCCCCGCCTCGGGGACGAGCCTTGCCAACTCACGCCGTTTTAGAACTACGACCTCGTTGCCGCGGCTGAAAGCGAACCACTCGGCGCTTCTAACAATCGGAAGCCAACGGTAGCGCGTTTGGCGGGGTAGGGTTACCAGAGCTGACGATCCAGTGTTGAGGCGGAGTGGTCGAGCACCGGGACTCGCGTAGCTTCCGAATGGTACGAGGAAGTCGCCCTTGCTACCGCGGACCAAGAGAACGTCGTCCAGAACCTCGACTCGCAACACCTCTCCCGGGTCCGGTAGTGCCACATTTGCCTGTATGGAGTGAACCGACCCGCGCGCATCCCGCAAACCGGGCCTTCCCGCGCGGTGGCTCGCGCCGGAGGGCTCGACATCACGCTGCCCGCCACACGCTCGGCAGAAGCGTCCGGCCAATCGTGAGGTCTTGCCGCACTCGGCGCGAAGACATCGCCAATGAAGGGCATAGTCGCTGTCTCGTTCTGCGAGACATGTTTCAGGTCGGGATGTTGAGGCGCTCAAAATTGGTCATTGCCCATCGCAAACAGGGCGCAAGAGACCGGTGGCAGTTAACAGACCCCCGGTAAGACATAGATCGACCACCCTGGGTGGCGCGACGCATAATTAGTGTGTCGCAGCGAGTACTGCGCGCCGACGCGGTGGTCAAGCATGAACGCGTTTCTTGTTCTTCGGGCAACGGACATGGTGCTCGATCAAGCCTACGTTCCCGACCAAACTCTTCTCTCGATGACGGACCGTCTCCCCGCGTCCCCATAGCCTATCGGGTTGTGAACCCGTATTGGGACTGCCCCTAACCTAAGACGAAGCGGAAGGAGGAGATCTTGCTCAACAAACGGGCCATTGACACGGAGGCACTACGAATCCGCAGGCTAGCCTGTGTTTGCGCGTGCGTTTTCTTTGCCGCGTGTCGACCGAACCCACCACCGTCGATGTCATCGCCGGCGTTACCGAGTGAAGTCGCGGCGGAGGATCTGGTGACTGGAACCTCCCACATTCGGATCGTGGCGTGGAACATAAACGCTGGGTTCGGCAATCACGATGATCAGCTGCCGTTCGTTCAGGGACGAATCGCGGCCTGGCCCGATGCTGCCGTTCTCGTCCTGAGCGAGGTCGAAGCCGGGTGGGTGGAG
>JBLHWZ010000347.1:0-5838 GCA_047629415.1 Bradymonadia bacterium
GAAGACGGCCTCCTCACCTCTCGTAGTTCTGACGAGGATGGGGATGGCGCGGCTGACACGACCCGACACTATCGCAACAGCCAGCTGTATCGATCGGAGATTGATACAGACGGAAATGGGAACCCTGACGAGTGGCGCTTCTACGAGGAAGGGGAGATCCTGCGAATCGGCTTGGACACCACCGGCGACGGTGACATTGACGAGTGGGTTCGCCGCCCGACCGTAGCAAGTGCAACTCCCCTCTCGCCGACGGCGACTCCTAGCCTCGCAGCCGAACCCACGGAAGACCCAGCCGAGTAGGCTGCAACTGGCTCGGCCGGGTGTGCTAGCGCGCCCGACCAGAGGAAAGCGACCTAGCCGCTTCTAAAAGCCGTCGACTTCGTTCATCGACCGCACGACCGTTTGACGCTCGATTCGGCCCGGCTCCGCAGCAGCCTGAACTTCTGCCGCTGGCTCATCCTCAGGTGGAGCGGCTTCGGCGACAACTAGCTCGGCTGACGGCTCGACGGGCTGACGTAGTCGCACCGGCTCTCGGTCGATTACGCGAACGGCAGCCGGCTCTTCTTCGGCTGCTGGTTCCGCGAGCGCCACTACGGGTTCTGCGGGCGCAACTGGCTGCTCTCGTGGCTGCCGGTCCAACTCCCGCTGAGAATCGTAGAACGTGTACGTTTCAACCGGAACAACCTGTTCCGGCGCGAGAACGGGGGCGGCCAAGTCATTCGATGCCGGGCCCGAGAACATATTCTCGAACGACGCCGGCATGTCTTGCCCCAATCGCAGTCCCACCGCGAACGAGCCCCCCATCAAAGCGATGGCAACGGTCGCCAAGTAAAACGCTCGGTTTGCATCAAAACGGACATAGCGCTCGTTTGCCATTCTTCCGGGGATTGTGTGGGATAGACACGGTGTATCGCGCACCCTACCCCGCGCCGCGCCGAGGTCAAACTTTCGAGCTACCGCTCGCGCCTGCCGGCATCGAGTCCGAACACCGTAAGACGGGGGCCCTGATTGAGCTTCAGTTCCGACCCGAGCTGGAACGGAATCTGGATATACGGCCCGTCCACATAAATGGTTCCGCCGTCCATTAGGCTTCGAAGCAGGAGGCCTTCTCCCAACTCCCTGACTCCCTTCAACAGTGGGTATCGCGCATCACCTGTCGTGTAGGGCTCGCGGACCAGATACTGAATCAGGCAGCCCTCAAGCGGCATGACGGTTCCGCCCGCAGAGCGAATGCCTGCCGTCGAGCCCGCTGGCGTAGATATCCACATCCCGCTGGACGCGTGGGTCTCCGTCCGGAGGCCTGCGGAGATCACATATCGGGACATCATCGCTGGATTCTGGTTCGTCACCAGAAGATCATTCATGCACGGATACGGGTGTTCAACGCCGTCCACCACTAGGCCGATACGGTGCAAGGTCTTCCTCGCAACGGTTCCGGCCACAACGTTTTGTAACACTTGTAGGCAGCGGTCGGCGTTCGCCGCACAAAAGTATCCAACTGAACGATGCGGGTCGGAGTTGAACCCGACAATTGGGGTGTCTCGGACGCGGTGCGAAGCGTCGAGCATCGTACCGTCTCCTCCGATGGTGATGACGAGGTCTTCATCGTCGGCTGGGCCCTCGAACTCCGCCCGATCTAGGTGGCGGGCCGAAATCCCGACTTCGTCGAGCGCCGCGGCGACGGCGGCGTTTGATACCCGCTGACTCTCCGCAGCTGCGGTCATCGCTGCGTAGGCCCTCGGGTCGAGGGCTTCGAGTTGCTCAAGCCGCTGTGGGCTGCTCTCGACAAGTACGTTCAGCTTGGGAGTTTTTCGAACTACGACTGCTTTCATGGCTGACCACTGACCTCGGCTCCGAACCAGTGCCGTATGATTTGCTCTGCGGGTTTTCCTCTCGGCGTGTACCCGTCGTCGGCTGAACCGCCGTCGCCGAACCAAGTCCAGAACACAACCCCGCCCAAACAGTCGAGGTCGTGCGCAACACGATAGAATGCCTCGTAGAGATCGCGCTGCGCTACGAGATCGGCGTCGCCGGTAGTCGTGTAATCCCAGGGGTGCCAGGACGCTCCCGTTTGGCTCACGTATCCAATCTCGGTGATCAGGACCGGCTTCTGAATCGTCTCGGCGAGAGCTCCGACGCTCTCGAGGAAGGGAGCCCACGCCACCACCAACTCCTCTACTGTGGGGTTCTCACCCTGGACGGCCGATAGCTCGTAATAGGCAGTCGTTCCCGCGAGGTCGAGTGCATCCCAAAACGGTGTGCGATGAAAATGGTCCCAATTCGCGCTGTAGGTCAGCTGCCCAGAGAACGTCGACCTCACCGCACCGATCAGGTCACTCCACTCGCTCTCGTGGACTTCCATGCTGCCAAGCTCTGAGCCGATCGAAAGGAGCGTAACGCCCTCCTCCTGTGCCAGCGCGGCATAGTGAACAACGAAGGCCCGATACGACTCAAACCATGCGGAGACATCGTCGGGTGCCAATACCCCTCTCCACTCGCCGTCTGCACGCTCATCGATCTGCAGAATCGGGAGCAGGATGACGTCCAGTCCCAGACTGCGCGCATCCCTGATCGCCCGACGTACTTCATCGTCGTTCGGAGTGCGCTCCGACGGAGAGACCTCGTTCGCGCGAATGGTGGGCTGGCTCCAAGACGTGACCAGGGAAACCGTATCGGCACCGGCCTGCGCAATTTCCCAGAAATAGGAAATATAGGTGCGTTCAGGGTCTTCGAAGTAGAGCCCCATTGTCACGCCCTCGATGAATTCATCGCCATGAACGGGTGGCGGCAGCTCGTCTGACCAGCCGGAGGCGGACCAGAGAGTTAGGCAAAACCAAACTACGCAGGTGCTTAACCTCACTGCCTCTCAGCCCCCGCCTCGGCTGGAACGGCATCAATCTCGATCCCATAGTCCGTCCTAGAGACTGCGATGACCCGGGTTCCTTCCACTACCACTCCCTCTAGCCTTCCGATGGAGCGGGCCACCGTTTCAAAATCGACTCCTTCGTCCAAAATCAGTGAGAGCGCGACGTTTCCTTCAGTGGCCCATGTCTCTGAGACGTCGACGACTCCGGGATGAGCGTCTCTTAAGGCACCTCGCACCGCTATAAACGGCCCAGCTCCAGGCCGCGAACGCACAACAACCACCGGCTCTGTAGAGAGAACGCCCACCTCTGTGGGCGACATAACGGATGCTTCCGCTGCGCGCCGAGCCTGGGCTGCGGCCGCGCGGGTGGCGAGACCCGTCCCACCAGGGTCATGAGAGACGCGACGGACCTCAAGTTCGTCGAGGACGGCACCTGAACTCACCTCGATCACGTATCCCCGGAAAACGACCTCCGCGCGGGGCAGTCCGAGCCAGGCTTGCTCCTGCTCTCCTTCGCGAGCGACGTCGCCGATCAGGATATGGGACGCGCCATAGAGCCCGGCGAGACTCAACGCGTTGTTGAGTGTGATGTCCGGGCGGCGAAAGATCGAACTGACCGCACCCTCGGGGCTCGTCTCCCGGGGTGAGATCCAGTGCGCCCCCTGCTCCCCGAAGAGATACTCGTCAAACTCTCCGGCCGGTTCGGACGCATCGCTGGACCACCAAAAACCCGCCTCGGTCGTCGTGTTGTCAACTACGATCGGGAGGATGGCGGCGGCGGACGTGACCGAGAAAACCAGCAGTCCCGAGAAGGCTGTCAGTCCCGCGGCCCAAACCAGCATGGAAGCGAGTCGAGTGCGGCCGCGCGAAAATACTGTGGTGGGCACTATTCGTTCTCTGGTGTCGAGTCCCAGAAGAGGTAGCCGACCGGAATCGGCGTGTCAGCATCAATGGGAACCCAGCCCAGCGCGCTCCCTGTGGGGGACTCATCGTCCCATGCAGTTTCGGTTTGTCCCGAGCCTGTCAGCAATCTGTCTGCACCAACAACCCGGCGCGATGCGTCCGCTCTGCGATGGACCGCGGTGCTCAGAAGCGGGCTCGCGTTGGAACCACATCGGTCGACGAAGACGCCCTCCCCGGTAGCGGCCAACTCGCGAGGAGAACTTGGTACCGTCCGCGCGTCAGCGCAGTTTCCGGTCAAGACGTGAATCTGGCGGTCCGATACCGTCGCCTCGAAGAAGTCCGCATAGAAGCGATTCAGCGCATCACGGACTGGGCCCAACGGATGAGGCACGCCGAAAGCGTGACCGTCGTACCCTTCAGTTGTTCCGTCTCGAAACTCGGGGTCCTCCCTGGAGGCTAGAGTCACCAGGACTGGTGCGCCCTCAAGTCTGCCCATTGCGAGCGCCTGCAGAGCGGCGCGCGCGTTCATCCAGACTCTCTGGTCGGGTACCCCCGGAGACAGCTCCGCAAAGAGAGCGCGCGCGTCAGCTGGCTCGATGAAGCCCTGGCCTCCGAGAGGCGCGCCAGCACTGGTCGCAACATGTGCGTCCGCGGGAACAAGCCACAGCCTCGTCGCCAGACCTGCGCTCGTCCGAACCCTCATCGCATCGCTCAAAGCCTCGAAGACTTCGCCGGCGCCGATGAGGCTCTCCTCATCAGTCGCGAAAACGAAGATCAAATCCACCGCGTCTAACGGTTCGACGACATCTGCTTCGACACACCGAGCCCTCAGAATCGAATCCGTCCCCGGCGAAATCGCCTCCGCGCTCGGCGCTTCTACCGGCTCCGACGAACTCGTTATTGCCACTCTCGACCGGCCGTCTGTCATCTGGTGCTGACTGATCGCAAAGGGCCCGGCAACATCCATGAAATTGTCAGGCACACGGCCAATCACTCCAGCGGTCTCCATGGCCCCGAAGAGCTCCGGCGTCTCTTCGTAATCCCAATCAGAATGGCGTTGCGTACCCGTCGCACTTTGCGTCTCGAACCAGACTCGCACGCGCGGGACCGATCTGTCGGCCGATGGCTGCGGTTCACTCGACACCCAATCGACGCGGCCTGAGCCAAAGTCGATCCACGCCGATGCATCGTAGGTCTCGGAAAGCAGAGCCTGCCTCGCCGAGTAGAGTTCGCGCCCGCCAAAGGCCACGCGGTCTGGAATCGCCTCGTAGAGAGTCGAGTTACACACCGCCGCAATCGGCTCATCGCCGTCGGAAATCCCATCTCCATCGGTATCGAAGGAGCGAGGGTTCAACTCTCCACGGGACTCATCCCATCGCCCGTTGCGGTCAACGTCTTCGTCCCCGTCCGCCAGACCGTCACCGTCGGAGTCCGCGAGGACAGGGTCCGTCTCGCCAGAGTCCACCCGACAGTTTCGATTCGAGTCCTCGAGAATGTCGAGGAGCCCGTCGCCGTCCGAGTCATCGTGTGAGCTCACAGCGCAGATCGGCTCAGGCGGACTTGTGTCCGCCTGCCAAGGCTCAGTGCTGTAGCAGCCCGTGTCCGGACTAGCAGACGAGCTGTCCACGTCTGCCGCAGGCTCCAGGCAACCACTAAGGAACAGGACGGAGCCAATGGCTATGTAATGATATATAATCACTAAACCGGGGATCTAGCAGCGAATAAAACTAGGAACAAATCGCGACAGCTTTTGGAGAGAGCCGAACAGAGCCGAATTGACCTAGCGGGCCGGCCGCAATACCTTGAAGTGGTCTTGGAATGAAGCTCTAGACTCAGGTTTTTTCGATGCGATTCAGTATCCCAACGTCATTCGCCGCTGCCGCGGTTCTTTTCGCCAGCGCGTCAGCTCAGGCCGATCGACCGACGGAGATAGACGAGAGCAGGACCGCCGGAGTCCAGCTGGAGTACAAATTCGAGCGAGGTGACGCTCATAACTTCCTCTTCGATTGGACCTATTCGTCTGAAGAATTAGAGGGCGGCGACGACGACTCAACCAGCATCAGGTTGAC
>JBLHWZ010000348.1:0-5819 GCA_047629415.1 Bradymonadia bacterium
GGGCCGACAGGGACGGTGGGACGCCGCTTGCGCAAGGCGTCCACGGTGCAGTTCACGGCGAGGACCTTCAGCCATCCGCGGAGGCTGGCGTCGCCCCGATAGAGTCTTAGCCGGCGGAAGTCATCGACGACCAAGCGCAGGAAGAGGGCGCTCTCAAGGTCCTCGATGAAATCGTCGTTAGCGCTAGCGCCGTATCGCTTCGCCGTCCGGCGAATCGCGAAGCGAACGTGCTCTCGGTTCTCCTCTACGAGTCGCGCCCAGGCCGGTGAGGAGCCTGCGATGCAGGCGTCTACGAGAGCGCGATCAAGTTGGCGTTGTTCCATACAGCCCGTCTGGTTGAGTTCGCATGATAGACCTTCCGGCAATGTAATAGTTCCAACAAAGTTTGCGAGGCCTTACTCAAATGAGCCGCGCCGATGAGAATCCATCGTGAGTCCTTGATTCGTGTCTGTTGATGCGTTGTTTCGGGGAGGAAGAATCGTCGGATCGAACAAAATAGTTCCCAACGCGCACCCTAGGGCGTCAGTTCGAATTGAAGCCGGGTAGCTCGCGAGTTTCTGGCTTCAAAAAACGACAAGAATGGCGGCGAAAAGCCAGGAAATACCTGAGATATCGAAGGTTGACCCTAAGCTGCCTTTCCCCTAATGTGACCGGCCTAGAGCCCCCCATAGCCCCCCCGTGGCGCTCTAAGCCCTTGTAACTGCTAAACTTTTGGAAGGCTGAGATGACTCTCTCAAGAAACACCCTCGGGATCCTCAGCGCACTCTGCCTTGCCTTGGCAGTCAGCGCTTGTGGCAACGACTCGATCGAACAAACCGCGGGACCAAACATCTCGGTTGATCCAGCAGTTGTTCTCTTCAACACGCTGCAGGCGGGCCAGTCGGAGACGAGCTCTCTGACGATCTCGAACCGCGGCGAGGGCTCTCTGTTGATCAGTTCGATGACGCTCACGGGAGCCAACGTCTTCACGATCGCGGATGGATACGTCGGGCAGCCGATTGAGATCCTTCCGAACGAAGACCACGCGATCACGTTCCTCTACGAGGCAAGCGGGGACGCTGGCGGCGAAGCGTTTCTTCGCATTACTCACAATGACGTCCAGCGCGGTGGCGAGACGACGGTTCCGATCTCCATCCAGGAGTCGGCCCCGCGCATCTTCGTCAACCCAAACCCGGTCAACTTCGGACGAGTTCCGTCGAATACTGAGGCGCGGGTCACGGCAACAATGACGAACATCGGTGGCCTTCCGCTGACGATTCGCGACTACTTCATCGTTGGCGGGGCAGGCGTCTTCACGATTCCGGACGAGTTCGTCGCGGATCCTGAGAACCCACTTGTGTTGCCTCCGAACGGTACGTTCGAATTCCCCATCAACTACCTTCCGGTAGACGACGGGTTCGACAACGCGCGCCTTATTGTGAAGTCGGACGATCCGGACACAGCAGATGGCGACTACGTCGTCGAGATTCAGGCCAACGGCGCTGAGCCGTGCATCGAAATCGCTCCGCAGAACGAAGGTACGTACGACTTCGGTCAGCGGGTTGTTGGGCAGACCACCAGTGAAATCTTCATCGTGCGTAACTGCTCTGACGTCGACTTCGGCGAGACGCTTGTCATCACATCGTTGGGCCTTCGAGATGATTCGAGCGAAGCCTACGCAGTTGACCCCGCCGGAGACCTTTTGATGCCGCTTGAATTGGTGCCCGGCGAGGTTCGGGAGTTCTTAGTGGACTTCACCCCGCAGGTGGATGAGCAGTTTGAAGAGGGCTGGCTGGTCGCCGTCTCGAACGACGTCTACAGCCCGGAGCTGACGATTCAACTCAACGGACTCGGCACCTCGAATGTGTGCCCGATCGCTGTCGGTCTCTGCACCGTTGAGGGAACAGGAACCCCGGCAATCACGGATCTCTTCGTCCTTCCGCTCGCGACGCTCGCCTGCAATGGCAACACTTCGTCGGACTCCGACGGAAGCATCGTGGAGTACATCTGGACGGTCGCCGAGGCTCCCGCAGGCTCGACCACGGACTTCGTGCCCAACAACACGACAGAGACCTCGTTCTTCGTTGACCTTGCTGGCCGGTACACGCTCAACCTTGAAGTTGTAGACGACCGCGGCTGTGTCTCGCCGCCGGCTGCCGTGACACTCGTCGCTCGCCCCGACGAAGACATTCACGTGCAGCTTGTCTGGAGTACACCGGCTGACCCGGATCAGTCCGACACTGGCTTCGGCGCTGGAAGCGACCTCGACCTCCATGTCGTGCACCCGAACGGTTGCTGGGAAGACTCCACCTGGGACTGTCACTTCCGTGCGCGAGAGCCAAACTGGGGTAACCCGGCTCGCTCGGACGACGATCCGTCGCTCGACATTGACGACACCGATGGCGCTGGCCCGGAGAACATCAACCTCGACAACCCCGAGAGCGGAACGAACTACCGAATCGGTGTTCACTACTACAACGACCACGGCTACGGCGTTACGTACGCGACCCTCCGAGTCTACATCTTCGGCGAACTCGTCTTCGAGTCCCGTGACAAAGAACTCTACGACAACGAGTGGTGGGTTGTTGCTGCGGTTAACTGGCCGTCGACTGAGATCACTCCTATCGACCTAGACTACTCGGACGTACCGCCCTGCGGCATCTAGGCCCGACTCTGCGTCACATCACGTGACTCAAAACGAAAGACGGCGCGGTTTTCCGCGCCGTCTTTCGTTTTTGGCCCCCAAGTTCGCGAGTGCGTCGGATCGAGTGAGAGCCAGGCCTCAAAGCTAGTGGCCCCCGAGTTCGCAGGCGTCGCAGGATTGTGGTGGTCGAAGAGTGGGGCCTGGGAGACCGGGGTCGGGAGCCCGCGCACGTTGCAAACGCGGTGCGCAATCGATTATCTAAGCGGGACCTCACTCAAGCGAGCTGGAATGACAGAAGTACTCATTCGCCTCCGCATGTCGGAGCACGATTCACACTATGCCGGGGGACTCGTCGACGGCGCCCGTATGCTGAACCTCTTCGGTGATGTGGCCACGGAACTCCTGATTCGCCACGACGGCGACGAGGGGCTCTTTCGGGCATACGACTCCGTCGAATTTCTCGCACCCGTCTATGCCGGGGACTACATTGAAGCGAGAGGTAGCATTACGAAGGTTGGCAATAGCTCCCGCAAAATGTCGTTTGAAGCTCGCAAGGTGATTCAGCTAAACACAGAGCTTGGGAGTGACTCGTCTGCCGAAGTTCTGGATGAGCCGATCGTCGTGTGTCGGGCTAGTGGCACCTGCGTCACTCCAGCCGCAAAGCAGCGCTTTCGTGAGGAGGCATAGTGGACGGAGTTATTATCACCGCCGCTATCAATGGCGCCGAGGTAATGAAGACGGACAACCCTTCGTTGCCCATCTCGCCAGAGGAGGTCGCTGAGGAGGCGTTCCGGTGTGCTGAGGCAGGTGCATCGATCGTTCACCTACACGGACGTCTGCCCGACGGGACTCCGACTCAAGACATCGACACATTCCGGGCGTATTTTGCGGCGATCCGTGAGCGCAGTGACATCATCGTTCAGTTCTCGACGGGCGGGGCTGTGGGCATGCCTGTGGAGGAACGGATTGAGGCGCTCGCGCTGGGGCCGGAGATGGCCACGCTGACTACTGGGACGTGTAACTTTGGCGAGGCCATTTTCGAGAACTCGCTCCCGTCGATCCGTCTGATTGCGGAACGCCAGCGGCAGTTTGGTGTGAAGCCGGAAATTGAGGTGTTTGAAGTCGGAATGCTCGATACAGCGATTCGGCTGGTTGAGCGCGAGGGCGTTCTGAAGGGTCCTCTCCATGTAGACTTCGTTCTAGGTGTGCCGGGAGCCCTCGACGGCGATGAGCGCCATCTGGATTACCTCTTGTCGCGACTACCCGATGGCTGGACTTGGTGCGTGGCCGGAGTCGGTCGTCACGAGCTTCGACTAGCCCGTTACGCTCTTGAGCGCGGGGGGCACGTGAGAGTGGGGCTTGAGGACAATATCTATGTATCGAAGGGCGTATTGGCAGATGGGTCTCATTCGCTCGTTTCGCTCGTGGCTGATATGGCGCGAGAGGTGGGTCGACCCGTTCTTCGAGTCGCGGAATCTCGGAAACTGCTCCGTGTTGGTGAAGTTCGCTATCCAGTTGGATAAAACGGGCCGTTTTTGATACATCTGGTGGGTCCGATAACCCCGTTCTGGTGCGGATCTCCGAACACACGCATTCTCGTTGCAGGAGGGGGATTCGTCCGGTAAGACGCCGCCGAATGCATCGGCTGCAGTGAATTGCCCTCTAGGGCGCACCCACACTGCAAATGCGGCCTGAACGCGCTTGACAAACATCTTGTCGCACCAGTATCTTCCGCCGCACATAATATCTGTAATCCCGTTAGATTTCATAACCCTAGGGCACTTGTGCCCTCAGACCCCCCCCTCTGGAGGACCAAATGACGAAGCAAAACCTCATTGATACCGTTCACGGCCAGGCTGAAGGACTTTCGAAGAAAGCCGTTGGCGAACTTGTCGACGCTACCTTCGCAGCGCTCTCGGATGCCATCCGCGAGGGTCGTTTCTCGTACCCGGGCTTCGGCACCTTCACCGTGAAGGACATCAAGGCACGCGAGGGTCGTAACCCTCAGACTGGTGCTGCGATCCAGATTGCAGCTAGCAAAACGGTGCGTTTCAAGCCCGCACCGAAGTTCAAAGAGTCCCTCTAATAGGACTCGGATCGACTCGAGCCGTCTTCGGGCGGCTTTTGTTGTTTTTGAGGTTCCGCATTCGTTTTCGAGTCGATGGAGAGCTCAGGAGATGGGCGTCCTGGAGGGCAGTCGGTTTGTGCGCGGGCACACGACTTGTTGTTTGGAAGCAATGTGTTCTGATCTGCGCACGACGAAACTCTGTCGGTTGCGTGCGACGTGACGGTGCACCTGCGCTAGCGATCCCCCAACGGTGATCTGTTGGGCCGCAGCCGACAGTCATCGAGGGAGGCGCGGTCAAATGAGGCCTCATCAGGGCGGCTCTACCGTTTGAGTCGTCTGAGGCGCCGGCGGACGAGGTCGCCGGCGGGGCCGGGAAGGGCGGTCAGTAGGCCACCCGCCGCTATCACGAACGCGGCTCCTTGAATCGTAAGGCGAATCAGGGCTGGTTCAGGAGATACGAACGCCACGAGGTACGCTGCCCCCGCGCCTACCGCACCGAGTAGTGAGCCTTCGAGCAGTCCGATGAAGGCCGAGGGCAAAAGACTTAGGCCGTAAGTCCCTCTCAGGAAGCCGACTGAGAGGAGACTTGCGGTGGAGACACAGATCACGGTTGCCCAAGCGAGCCCGATTGTGCCGGAGCCTGCGAGCTGCTGGTAGACGAACCAACTGGGAACGAGAGTTCCCAGGCCTAGGCCAGCGCTGAGCCATGTGCGTTCCGCAGCCTGGAGCGCTTTCGCCCCGACTGTGTACAGGGACCATCCAGGAACTGCCCATGCCAGCACCTTTAGGAGCTCGGTCGTGCGCTCGGCATCTGAGACCTCATAGGCACCGCGCAGGAAGGCGAACCTAACGCTCGCGTCGGCGGTGGCCCAGACGCCAGCCGCTGTGAGCATCGCAAGCGCAGCCGTCGCTCTTACGACGTTCTTTAGTGTCGTTGAGAGCTCCTGCGTTGCGTCGAGCTGTCGGGTCGGGCCAGCGCCAGCGGCCTCGGCGCGCATTCTGCTGAGAAATGCGAACGCGGCCTGTCCGATGGCCTGACCGACCATCGCGGCGGGTACCAGCATGAGACGTCTGGCGTTGTTTAGACGTGTAATGGCTCCGTCTTCTAGACTGGACGCGAAGTGACGC
>JBLHWZ010000349.1:0-5799 GCA_047629415.1 Bradymonadia bacterium
GCCGTTGGCTGGTCATCGTCAGCCCCTATGTCCGAGTGGCAACCGCGCTCCGACTCCCCTCGCCACTGCCCGAAGACGGGGCGTGAACACAAGACTGATTTGCAGAGAAAGTGCACTCAGACCTGAGGCGCACGCGGTCGTCCAGGAGGTCTTCGCGGCCACCTCGGAGCTCCCCCATCTGCACTCGAAATGCTACCTCAGTGAGCATCAGGCGATCGTGTGCTCGTTGAACCTCTACGACGTGTCGTCGCAGAATCTGGAGATGGGCATCGTCGTGCCAGCAGGACATCCAGTCTACGCCGAGATTTCGAAAGCCGTTGCGGAGTATCACAGCATCGCGCAGCCGTACGACTTCGGCTCGGGACAGAGCCCAACGCCTTCCAGAACGGGGTCCCCGCGCGCGACCAAACGGACCCGAAAACCGGTAGCGACCGTTGCCCCGAAGCCGAAGCCGAAGCGCAAGACCTCGAAGGCGAATCCGACGTCGAAGGGTTTCTGTATTCGGTGTGCTGATCCAGTGAAACGCAACGAGGAACGACCGTTTTGTATCTCGTGCTACCGGCTGTGGGCGGAATACGAGAATCCGAACTACCGCGAGAAGCACTGTCACGGCTGCGGCGGAGGAGGACGGAGTCTGAGTTTCACGAAACCGCTTTGCGGCACCTGTTACTCGGTGTCTGGGAAGTAGTCGGTTCCCACGGCGCGCCCACACAACAACGCGTCCGAGGCGACGCCGCCAGTGCGATAGAACCCAGGTGGCAACTGCGATATCGTCCGGGCACGCGCTGCCGGTGCCCTCGCGGACTCGGCGCGGCTCAACTTAGATACGATTTCTAGTGAGTTTATAGACTACGGGTACCCCCTCACTCACACCGATGCCCGCAGGATCCTCTGGATTCGCCGTGAAGCGGACAGACTCCAGAGGAGGCACCAGGGCGCCTCGAGGCTCTGCATGCTTCCGTCGGCGTTCCCAACCAAATCCGTCAGTTCCCGAGGCCTACGAAATCCGCGGCCCGACGACTCTAGCGACCGGCTCAGCTGTCCGATTCTTCCGGATCGATGGTCCCGTCCGTGAAGTCGAGGTCGACCGTTGAGGAACCGGGGATGTCTCGGCAACCGCCGATATTGCCCCAACCCGAGTCGTACGTACCGCCGATATCCGTACAAATCTCTTCGCATGCAGCAGTGTTTGTGGCCGACGTCGACCCCAGGCACTGCTGGTCGTGCGTCGTGTCGCGAGCAGGCAGGACCGGGTAGAGAGTCCCATCCGTGAAGTCGAGGTCGCTGAGAGCCGAACCCGGGATGTCTCGGCATCCGCCAATGTTGCCCCAACCCGAGTCGTACGTACCGCCGATATCCGTACAAATCTCTTCGCATGCAGCAGTGTTTGCGGCCGACGTCGATCCCAGACACTGCTGGTCATGCGTCGTGGCTCGTGCGGTCGGTGCCGGCGCGTCTGGATCGGTGAGGTCGAGGTCGGCACCAACCATGGACATGTTCCGGCACCCGCCGATGTTCCCCCAGGACCCGTCGTACTCGCCGCCGAACTCTTCGCAGAGTTCTTCGCATCGCGCGGCGTTACCGGTCGATGTCGCTCCGAGGCACTGCTGGTCAGACGTGCCCAACCTTGCTCCAATCGCGCCGAAGTAGGTCAGGTCCACCTCGATGGTGACCTCGCCCCGTTCCGCCACGCGGACCGTCAACGTGTTCTCTCCCGTCTCCAGTGTAAGCTCGAACTCAAACGTGTTCGACTCGACTTCAATAGGCTGGAACCTCGCATCATTCCAGCTGTAGGAGGCCGTTGCTCCGGCCAACTCGTCGCCAATGCCGCCTTGGACCCTGATGATGGAGCTGGACGTGCCCTGCCCATCCTCCAATTCGATTTCGTCGGCGAACGCTCTCACGCGAAGTCCTGAGGGTGGCTCCGAGCCCGAATCCGTCGTGTCGGTGTCTTCGGTGCCGACATCCGTCGTGCCGCCATCTTCGGTGCCGCCATCTTCGGTGCCGCCATCTTCGGTGCCGCCATCTTCGGTGCCGACATCCGTCGTGCCGCCATCTTCGGTGCCCGTGTCTTGGAGGCCAGAATCTGTTGTGCCGGCGTCTCCGGTACCCGCGTCTTCGGTGCCCGCGTCTCCGGTGCCCGCGTCTTCTGTACCAGCGTCCGTCGCGGCGGTGTCTTCGTCGCGCGCGTCTGCCATGCCGGCGTCTTCGGCGCCGGCGTCTACCACGCCCGAATCTGCACCGGAGGCCCCTGCGGGAGCGTCGGCGCTCTCCTCGTCGCCGCAACCGGCGACGAGCACCAAGATGGCGCACGCGATAATAGTAGAGCCTGTACTCGAGATTCTCATAGAGCCTGTTTTTCTGGGTGGAACGTCTGTCACGCGCACAACCGTGTCGGTGCGCCATTGGGTCGCGACGCGCAAGTTAGCGGAACAGCGGCACGCTACTCGAAATCGCACCGCAACAACCATCAACGTACCTTCGAAGACTCTTCGAAACGGAGACTCCGGTACCGTCAAATGCGACTCCGACGGCCGTTCGGCGAGGGCGCCAGCGCACAACAAAAACCACCAACGGGCGATTCACCACTATACATTTCGGTACAGAGCGAATCGCCCATCAATACAGTGGAGGTGGGGTTCCACTCCAATGAGGGCCCAACTAGCTGATTACAATTGATTACCAACCTCCCGTCCGGTCACCATACGCACATCGACACCCGCAGAGTTGGCTGGATTAGGCTGGACCGGAGCGGACTCGCTGGGACCGCGTAGGAATGGGCGGGAGATCCGGTAAAAAACGCCGCAGATTGTGTACGCAGCGCGTGCACAGTCGAGTAGGCCGCCTACGCAGGTCGAGCGCTGAGATTCCAAACGGTTGGTGAGGATCAGCTCGGGCCGCTCGCAGACTGGCATCAACTGCCGAGAACCTCGACCGCGTCCAACACCAAGTCGAGTCGCTCAGCGCGGACCAACAAAGGATACAGGTGGGCCTCCACGATCTGTTCGTAGTCTCCGCGCCCGTGCAGCGTACTCGCTCAGTTCCGAACGAACTCTCGCAGTCCGAGCGAAACACCCTGTACCTCTTCAACGAGCGACGCGCGTCCCTCCACAACGGTGATCACATCTCGGAGGTCATGACTCGCATACCAACCCCCGTATCCGCGATCGGCAAAATCCTGGAGTTTCGAGGCCAGCAAGACATCCGCTGGAAAAAGATGGATCACACACGCGTCCTCCAACTCGATCTCAATGGTTCTGCCGAAGCCCTCCGCATACCACCCGTTCGAGAAGCCGAGCACCCATGGATCCGATGGCATCACGTCGACCAGGAGCCCATCCGAGGTTCTGCGTCGGCAGATCGGGTGGTCTTCCTCTTTAAGCTGCGAGTGGCTCCATCCAAAGCGGTCGAGGTCTCCCATGAAGTCGTTGAACTCAGGGCGAGTTGTGAACTCGACCACGACATCCACATCGATCGTTGGACGCGGGGCTTCGATCGGCACGAGGTCCAAGTACTCCGCAATCGTGGCGCCTCAGGTGAAGACCACGCGGGAACCCAGCTCTCCAAGTGCTCACGAGGCCTGAAGCAGCATCTCTCGGGTCTTCATGCTGCCGCGCGGAGGTTCAAGTGCGCGCGCAGACAGGTTTCAACCATCGCCAGTTCACGCCGACGCCCAGCACGCAGAACTTCGACGATCGCGAATCGCAAATTCAGGAGTTCATCCGACTGACCAACATCGGGAATGACCGGGTGGATCAGTCACAACGACGGACCGCTCGACGTGGCTGTGCGACGTGGCCACACCCACGATTCGTCGGATGACGAAGCGATCTGGTCCGTGAGCGGAGGCGCAACGGGACCGGTCGCGATCCCTCTGGTTCGCGGACCGAACTCGGCCGGACACACGTACTTGAGCCCGTGAACGAGGAACTCGACCAACGCTTAAGAACGAACACTACCTCGATTCGCATCGTAGAGACCGGCATGAGCGATCGAATCGACCGCTCGGTGTGCGGCCGACGCACTGATAGTGAGCTGGTCGGCGAGTGAAGCGAAGGCCAAGTCGGGCCTAGATTCGCGGCTAGCGTCACCGCAGTGACCACGTCGATTGGGTTGAGCATGGGTTATTCCATATTCCAGAATATGGAATAACCCACGTGCGACGAAGGCTCAGCATCAGTTCGCGCTGGCAGCTTGTGGGTATGAGACCGTCTGACGCACCAAACACCTACAGATATGCTCACGACGGTCGCGAACGTACCAATCCACTCTCACCCCGGACCCGCTTGTTAGCGGCAGGTCCGAACGGAACGTGATCGGAAAATGGAGTTGAAATTCAATTGAGACTTCTCACAACCGGCTGACTACTACACGTCTTTGCCTACGGGCTGGGTCGCTATATCCACACCGAAACCCACACAATTGGCTGGATTCGCTCGGCCTTCGCTGGACGGTGCAGGACTCTCCCGGACAAGATGGGTTTCCCTTCTCCGACCGCTTGGAGGCGCCGGCCAGGAAGGCGGCTAACTATCTCGACCAGCCGCGCGGCGTCGAACCACGCGTCTCGCCAATTACGGGAGAGTCCGAAGGCCGGCCGTGGTTGAGGAGTTTCTCCCTGCACCTGACGGAAACCCGGCGCCAACCCCATCTTGCGCAATAGTTGCACCTCCTAGCACGCCCCAGTCGGCCGGCAGACACGCCCGCACGCTTCGTGTTCGGGCGCCTGGATGATGTCCGCGCCCTTCCTGAGCGACGGTCGGGCAGCCATCGAGCGTCTGGTCGCCGTTGGCCCGGCTCGTTCCGGGCTTGCCGCGGTTATGACCGATTTTACGTTTTCGCGACCCAAACGCGAAACCGCACCCCAACCCCCCCCGGATCGCTCGACTTGTGCCCCTTCTCGAAGGCCTTTCGGAGCGTACTGTACTGCTCCCAACTCTTCCGCGCCTTCGCGCTGGCATCGGCCGACGCCGACGCGGACCCTTCCGTGCCGCAATCCGTGCAGCGGAAGTCCGCGGATACGCCCGAATCCCGGATCGCGGTCAGGTCCATATCGACTCCGCCGCATCCGACGCATGGTTCGTGTGAGAATTCCCGCGACACGAGGCTGCCCAGCTTGCCTGCCGCCATCCGCAACTCTGCGCGTTCAGCTAGATAGGTTCGCCTCGCGCCGCGGCGGAGCAGCCAGCCGAAGGCGGCGACCATGATGCTCACGAGCGCAAAGACGAAGGCAGTTTCAGGAAGCGTGAGGGCCATGAGGTCGGGTGGTCGTTAGGCGGGAACGCGACAGTGGTTGCCCGAAGAGGAGCTTACCCCGGCAAGTCTGTCTGCTGCACGCGTTGTGGTAGACGCGGCGCTGGGTGGGGCCGGCGAATTGGGTGCGGGTCCGCAATGACGGATCTAGTTAGGCTGCGTTGCGGGCAGCGCTCGGCTTGCGTCTCTCGGCATTAGGATCGACCGTGAACGCCGTCCGCAGGAGAGGCATGTGCCTGCTCCAGGCGAAGCCGAGACGGTTGGATAGTTCGAGCGATCGCATTGTGAGCACGCCCTGGCCGCCCTGTTTGCGCCACGACATCCCAGAGAGCTTGAGCCGCGCCGCAATGTCCGTCTTGCATGCGGCCTCCTGAACGCCAGTCTCTCCTCACAAACGGATCGCCCGCGTTTTCAGCAACTTGAAGTTGAGTATCCCCTCGCCATCCCGCGACGGCTACCCTGATCGGAACCCCCGATCAGCGTGTCGATGCTCTACTTCTCTCTCGCGTTCAATGTGGTGTTGGTCGTCACCCTCGTCGCCGTTTGCCG
>JBLHWZ010000350.1:0-5787 GCA_047629415.1 Bradymonadia bacterium
GCGCTCTCGCAGCGGAGGAATCACGACCCGGATCACGTTCAGGCGGTAGAAAAGATCCTCCCGAAACTCTCCGCGGGCCACCATCTCCTCGAGATCCCTGTGAGTTGCGGCGACGATTCTGACGTTCACTGAGATCGGTTTGGTACCGCCGACGCGTTGGACCTCGCGCTCTTGGAGAACACGCAGCAGCTTCACCTGGACATCAGGGGGGAGTTCACCGATCTCATCCAAGAAGACCGTGCCCCCGTCCGCGACTTCGAAAAGTCCGCGCTTCTGGCCGGAGGCGCCGGTGAAGGCTCCGACCTCATGCCCAAATAGCTCCGACTCGATGATGGAGGCGGGCAGGGCTGCGCACTGAACGGCCTGGAACGGGCCTGCGGCGCGCCTGGAGTTGCGGTGGATCTCACGGGCGAAGAGTTCCTTCCCGGTGCCTGATTCCCCACCGAGCAAGATCGTCGCATCGCTAGGCGCGGCCTGTCTAGCCAGCGCCATCGCCCGAACGAAACCGGGAGACGAGCCGACGAGGTTTGAGTCCCCACGGAGTTCGGCCAATTCTGCCTTTAGCGCCGCGTTTTCCCGACGAAGCTGGGAGGTTTCGAGGACGCGACGCACCGCGCGCAAGAGATGCGCCCGCTTGATCGGTTTCACGATGAAGTCGGCTGCTCCAGCATGCATCGCCTCGACAGCGCGTTCGACAGTGCCAAACGCGGTCATCAGAATGACGCTCACACCGATCTTGAGGTGTTGGATCGCGTTCAGAAGATCGAGACCGCTCTGCCCGGGCATGATGAGGTCGGTGAGCACGAGATCGTACTCCCTCTCACGCAGGCAACCGAGCGCCTCAGCGACGCAGTGCACCTGCTCCACGTTCAGCTTCTCCCTGCGTAGGAGCCTCACTAACGTGGCCGCGTGCTCCGTGTCGTCGTCGACAACGAGGATCGTCGAGGCGTCTGGAAACTCGGTCATGTGCGCTTCTTAGGCCGGTCGGCTTGCGGGGGCAACCGCCGAACTGTAAAGTCACGCGCCAGACACTACTCTTGCGCCGAACCTCTCGGAGCCCGATGCCTCGAGTCGAATATACCGATCCCACCGGGGTTCACCGTGAAGTCGCCTTTACGGACACTCTCCGAATCGGCCGGCATCCAAATCAAGACCTTCAAATCCTCGACCGGGTTATCTCGAAGGCGCACGCGGTCATTGAGATCCGCGAGGGGAAGCCGTTCATCTGGGACACTGGCAGCCGTAACGGGACGATCGTCAACGGCACGGTGATCGAGGGCGAACGCCTCGTGCGCGATGGCGACGAGATAACCGTTGGCAGCACAGTCGTGACGTTCCGGGAGGATGAAGGAGCTCGTGAGAAGCTCAAGAGCAAGGTCACGATTCTTGAGGAGGGCTTCGAGGCCTCAGTGCGCAAGCGCCTTAAGGATACAGGCAATCGCCTCTTCCTCGGCGTGGCCGATGTGGAGAGCCTTGATCAACTCCGAGACGACTACGAGAAGCTGAGAATCGCCAACGAACTCAACCATGCGCTTGCAGCTGAGTTCGATATGGATCGGCTCCTTAACCGGATCCTCGAGAAGGCGTTCGAGATGTTTGGCGCCGACCGCGGCGTGATCATGCTGATCGACCCGGTCACGAAGGAACTCGAACCTGCCGCGGTGAAGGCGAAGTTTGAGAACATTTCGGGCGGTGGCGGGATCCAAATCTCGCAGACGATTATCAGCGAGGTCGTGGAAGAGAAGACGGCCGTGCTCAGCTCCAACGCGCAGCTCGACTCTCGGTTTGGTGGCGCTCACTCGATCATTCTACAGGGCATCAAGGCGACGATGTCGGTTCCGCTGCTCTATCGCGGCGAACTCTTGGGCATTATCCACCTCGACTCGCAACTGACGAGCGGTGCGTTCACAGAGAAGGACCTCTCGCTCCTCACGGGCTTCGCCAACCAGGCAGCGAACGCTATTGAGCACTCGCGTCTCGTCGAACGCTCGAAGAAGGAGGCCCTGGCACGAGAGCACTTTGGCAGGCTCCTCTCGCCGGAAATGGTCGAGGATGTCGTTCAGGGACGCCTTGAGATTCGTCGGGGTGGCGCAATGCAGCCCGCCACGGTTCTTTTCGCCGACATTCGCGGTTTTACGGCCATGAGCGAGCGCTATCCAGCGCAAGAGATCGTCGCGATGCTCAACGAGTACTTCGAGATCATGGTTGAGATCGTCTTCCGGCATGGCGGATCACTCGACAAGTTCGTTGGAGACGAGATCATGGCCCTATGGGGCGCTCCGATTTCGATCGATGACCACTGCGGTCATGCAGTCGCCGCCGCGCTGGAGATGCAAGTCGCCATCGCGGAGTTTAACCAGATCAGGGAGTCCGAAGGACTCGACGCGATTCATATCGGAATTGGGATTAACACCGGCGAACTCGTTGCCGGATTTATGGGCAGCAGCAAGGCGATGGACTTCACGGTCATCGGCGATGTGGTAAATACCGCGTCGCGCTTCTGTGGCGAGGCGCGTGGCGGCGATGTGATCGTCGGATCCGACGTCATGCGAAATCTGCATGGGCGGATCGGCGCGGAGCAGATGCCCCCAGCTCGTCTGAAAGGAAAGGCAGAGCCGGTCTCGGTTTACCGCGTTCAGTCCCTGCGTTGACTAGCCCTTGGAACTGCTGGCCACTGAGCAGCAGCCCGCATATACTCGCCGCAGCCTGACGGTACGTGCAATCTCGCCACACCATCGGCTGGCCTGCGTTATTGAGTCCCGCCCCGAATGACTAACACCCCAACACAGCGCTACGAGGTCATCGAACGCCTCGACGCCGGGGGTATGGCCGAGGTCTTCCGCGGGCGCGCGATCAGCATTGAGGGGTTTGAGAAGAAGGTCGCGATAAAGCGCGTTCTTCCCCACCTGGCGAAGAATCAGAAGTTCGTAAACATGTTCCTGGACGAGGCGAAACTCTCGCTCTTCCTGGACCACGCGAACGTCGTCTCTGTCTTCGATCTTGGTCGCGCAGCCGACACGTATTTCATCGTGATGGAGTTCGTCGACGGCGCCAACCTTAAGAAGGTCCTCGAGTGGGGCCGCAAAAACAAGCTCCGAGTACCTATCGAGGTCGCAGCGTATGTTGCCATCGAGATGTGCAAAGGCCTCGAATATGCGCATACTAAGAAGGACTCGAACGACGACCCGCTGAACATCGTTCACCGCGACGTCAGCCCACCGAATGTCCTGATCTCTCGTCAGGGCGAGGTCAAAGTCACAGACTTCGGCCTCGCGAAGGCGCAGAGCCAAATCGAAGTCACCGACCCCGGGGTCGTCAAAGGCAAGTTCGGCTACCTCTCCCCCGAAGCGGCAATCGGCGGCGAGGTTACTCCAGCGACCGACGTCTTCGCTGTCGGTATTGTGCTCTGGGAGATGTTGGCCGGTCGACGTCTCTTCCAAGGGAAAACGGACATTGAGACGCTGCAGCTGGTGCGTGAGGCAGACATCCCAGCACTGCGCGACTTCAACGTCGACACGCCGGCTGCCCTTGAGCAGATCTGCCGCGAAGCCCTCGCACAAGACCCCAAGAAGCGCATCCAGACAGCCCGCGAACTTGGGACCCGGCTCTCCCGCTTCCTCTTCAAGCAGGGCGTCTCGGTCACGGCATACGACGTCTCCGCGTACCTAACCCGAGTAGTCGACGATGACGTCCCAACAGAGGACTCCGACCAACGTCGGATCATGTCGACCGTCATTCAGGATGAGATAAACAAGCTCATCCGAATCGAGAGTCGCGATCTCTCCCAAACGATCAACACGATGGATAGCGGGCCGCTTGAGGACCCGCGAACCTGGGGCGACTTTGCGTTCGACGACCTGCCGCCTACCAATCTACGAGACTCCGCCTACGCATCTCGCGGTGGCGCCACCGTAGACGACGGTGGAACTGTTCGAGTCTCCGCAAATGTGCGCGCTGTTCCGAGTTCGACCCCATCCGAGCAGCCTCTGGTGCCGCCGGTGAAGTCAATTGATGTGCCCGCTCAGGCGGCCAGTCCTCCTGCCATCCCGGCACCGCCAGTAGCTTCTCAGCCTCAACAGCGGCTGGAGAATACGGAATCGCGTGAGGCTGCGGAAGAGCGCAAGGCCATGCTCGTTTTCTACGGGCTCTTCATTGTGGTCGCGCTCGTCGCGGCCTACGTGGTCTATCTGCTGCTCTCCACCCCCTCCTAGAGACGGGACAAGTGGAGCGCTCGCTGTCCTGCACGGCCATCTCGGCCGCCCGTCCCTGCGTAGCCATCTCGGCTATCTCGGCCGCCCATCTCTGTGTGGCCATCTCGGCCGCCCACCGGGAGCCGTGTGAGTCTTCTGATTCGACTCGTAGGCGAGGCGATGCTTCGCGGTGGTCGGGGTGTGCCTATGAGTAGAGCCTCGTGAACTCATAATACAAAAACGAAGAAAGCCGCGCTAACGCGGCTTTCTTCGTTTTTGTATGTCCAGCTAGAGCCGGAAGTTCCGCCTAGCTACAGCCAGACGTTCCGCCGCAGGTGTCGCACTTCATGCAGGCGCCGTTTCGGACGAGTGTGAAGTTGCCGCAATCGCCGCAGGGGTCTCCTTCGTAACCCTTACGACGCGCGATTCCCGAGGCGTTCATCGTTAGCGCGGACCCACCGCCGCTGACGCCAACCGTGGCGCGTGGCGCAGGTACTTCCTCGCGAAGGAGCGATACCGGAACTTCGGAGAAGTCAGCGTCTTTGACCGCCTCAAACGTGACCGAGCTTGAGGAGATGTTGAAGCCTCGTCCGGAGAACGTCGAGGTACGGCGCCCATTGGAGCCGGGAGCGTGGGCCATGGTGTAGCCATCCTCCTCAACCTCCTCCTTCTCGGACTTCGATGCGGTGCCCTTGCCTGAGTAGATGTCCTCTGGCTTGACGTGCACCAAGTCGGTTCGTCCAAGGTAGCTGAGGCCGAGCTCACGGAAGATGTAGTCGATCACGGAGGTCGACATCTTGATGTGATCGTGGCCGGTCACCATGCCGCTGGGGTCGAAGCGGGTGAAGGTGAACGCGTCGACGAACTCTTCGAGCGGCACGCCGTACTGGAGCCCGATCGAGGTCGCGATGGCGAAGCAATTGAGCAGCGAGCGCATTGCAGCGCCTTCGCGGTGCATGTCGATGAAGATCTCGCCGAGCGCTCCGTCTTCGTACTCGCCGGTTCGCACGTAGACTTTGTGGTTTCCGACCGTTGCTTTCTGCGTGTACCCACCACGGCGGTTGGGCAGCTTGCGACGCTGGCTGATGTAGCGGTGTACAATCTTCTCAGCGATCCGAATGGGCTCTGACTTCTCTTCGAGAGGAGCGGCCGCCATCGGCTCCTCATCCGGTGCAACTTCCGCCATTAGCGCGGCCGTGATTGCGTCGTCTGAGTCTGCGACGGAGTTCAGCGGCTGCGAGAGCTTGGAGCCGTCTCGGTAGATCGCCATCGCCTTGACCATGAGCTCCCACGAGGTGCGGTAGACTCGCATGACCTCGTCCACGGTTGCGTGGTTGGGCATGTTGATGGTCTTCGAGATCGCGCCGCTGATGAACGGCTGCGCAGCGGCCATGATTCGGACGTGAGCCAGCGCGTCGATGTACCGCTTGCCGATCGCACCACACTTGTTGGCACAGTCGAAGATCGCGAGGTCCGAGTCCTTGAGGTGCGGTGAGCCCTCAAGAGTCATCGTGCCGCAGCAATAGAGGTTGGCTGCCTTTATTTGGTCTCGGGTGAAGCCGAGAGCAGCGAGCATGTCGAACGCAGGGTCGTTGAG
>JBLHWZ010000351.1:0-5676 GCA_047629415.1 Bradymonadia bacterium
GTACGAGACGTAGGCCGTCATGAGTCGCCGTAGGTGGCTTTCGTCGAGGACGATGACGTGGTTGAAGAGGTCGTGGCGAGCGGCACCGACAAAGCGCTCAGCGTGTCCGTTCATCCAGGGCTGTCCACGAAACTGGTAGAGCTTGATGCCGACATCAGCTATGAAATTGCGGACGTGATTAGAGAAGAGGGGATCCGAGTCACACGTGAGGCGTCTGCCTTGGCCGGCGTCGTATGGGAACGCCTCGCGGAGTTGCTGCAAGACCCATGCGCCGGTCGGCTGAGCGGTGACGGCGAAGTGGCGGATCTTTCGGTACTGATGATCAAGGATGAAGAAGACGTAGTGTCGCCGAAAGAAGATGTCGTAGATGGTGAAGAAATCCATCGCCGAAAACTCGGGGGCGTGGTTCCGGAGGAAGGTCGCCCAGGTCTGGTTCGAGATGGGCTTCGGAGTACGGGGCCCGAGGGTCACGAGCTAACGCGAGACCGACCGCTCACTGATTCCGTAGTCGAGCATCAGAAGCTCGCCATGGATGCGAGGAGCGCCCCAGAGGGGATTGTCGTGGTGCATCCGTTTGATGGCAGAGCGGATGTCGGCCGATATAGGCGGACGTCCTGGCCTCTTGGACTTGCGTCGCCAGAACGCCTTGAAACCTGCGCGGTGCGACCTGACGACCGTCTCGGGCGAAACAAAGGCAAGGACCTCGCGCCAGCGAGGCCACCATCGTCGGAGCGCGATCCAGAAGAGTCGATCGGAGTCGCTGATTCTCGGGCGCGCACCTTGAGATTTGTACGCAGCGAGTTGTTGGCGGAGCGCGATGTTCTCGATGACGAGATCGGCCTGATCGCGGTGGACAGTGGACCGCAGGACGCTCCGGAGCGTGAGGATGATGAAGTTGAGCCTCGGATGGAGCATCTTGCGCCGGGGTTCGTAGGTGCCGGGACCCTAGAATGCCCTACCGCGGGCGTGAAAGGCGTCGCTTCAAGGGGCGGAGAATCGGTCCGATCCTGTTCTGGCGAAGGACAGCCCCCAAGCCCTTCGAAGCGAGAAGTCTTCTGACGCGTGTTCGCGAGGTGAAACAAACCGCACCGACGAACTCTTCTCACAGCTCCATTAGGGCGCCTCCGACTCCAGTGTCGCAATCACCTCTCGAGCCGCTTTGCGGATCCATTTTGGTTCGCTTTCGTTCTCTGCGCACGCACGCAAGGCTGGTAGGGCGCGCCGGTCGCCGATGTTACCCAGCGCACGAACTATCGAGTTCCGGACGTCGTCCTCATCGCTGGCGACCATGGCGTGAGCGAGTATGGCATGGTTGCGCTTCGGGCCCAGGTTGTCGGGTAGCGTGCGCTGCTTGAAACGGAGCAAGCCGCAGAGCGGTTCTACGGCTCGCGGATCTCCGATGGCACCGATAGCGCGCACGGCCGCATACTGCGCCCATTCGTCTCCGGTCGCCACCCGCGCGATCAGCGGTGGCACAAGATGTCTGAGATCGAGGCTGCTTGTCTCTGCCATTTTTTGGATCGCCCCCATGACTCTCCAGTCGTCGGGCCAGTCTACAGCAGCTTGCAGTCGCGCTAGAAGCTCCTCAACCTCATCGGTCACTTTCGACCTCTATTCGTGGCGGGTTCGCGGGTTCGCTATGCATGTGCAAAGATACATCGGCGTCGCTGTCGGCGTCGGATACTGCCGAGATGTCGGGAGTATCCGAGTCCGGGAGTGGGTCTAGGATTAGAACGAATGGCATTCGGCACATGTCGCTAGCCTAGATCGCCCCGAGGAAGTCAATCAGCCTCCGCCGCGGCCCAGCGCACAAAGGCGCTCGATCAGCTCAAAGTGGGTCAATACAATGTGTGTCGTGCCGTCGGTGTACGGCGTCTTGAGCTCCAAGCCAACGTGCTCATCATCCAGGCGCTCCAGCCGCTCGTTCGACACCGGCGGGCGAGTCAAATAGCGGCACAACCGCTCCAAGCCGTCACGGTCGGCTCCTGACGGCAAAGCCGCGGTCGACGGAAACCTCTACTTCATCGACCCCATCGAAGGTGACATCGTGACCATCGGAGAGATCGGCTACTCGCTCACCGGCCTGGCGATGTCGCCCGACGGCATCCTCTACGGCTCGGAGTCCACCCAAAACGGAAACCTGGGCGACGCCCACCTCGTTATCGTCGACCCCGTCCTGTGCCAAAACTCGGCCGACGTGTTCTGCCCCGGCATAACAGGTGCGGAGGAGCCGCTACACCTGCGCCGATGGCGAGAAACCGGCCGGCGCCCGACTGACCGGTCATCCGGCGTCAGAGCCGAGGTGATCGATCACTTCGCCGGGGTGCCCTGGCACGACGCCGAGTCGTGAGAACCAAGATTCCTGACCCCGCGATCGGTTCCTCTGACGGGACGGCCCTCGGGCCGGGACGCCGCTGAAACCCTTGCGGGATGCACTCGGCCGAGTTTTGGCACACGACGGGGTCGCGCGCTGCAGGAATCGCCGTTCGCCGGTTCTGTGCAGCGCGGGCCGTGGGCTGACGGATGAAGACGGTCTTCTTCGAATCCCGCTCGCAACGGGCACTTCGATGAGCTGCTCGATCGGTGCGTGAAGTCATACCCCACTGGGCCCCGATCACTGAGTCGCGACCTGACCCACCAGCCATCCCGCGATCCCCGCGCCGAAGGCGATCACTGCCTGAACCGTGTTCGTCTCCGTGTTGTTCGCAAACGTAGTCGCAGCGCTCGTTCCGTTGTAGTTGTTTCGACGAGCGCGATGCCTCCGCACGCCCGTTTCATGTTCTGGACGGCCGACGGCGAGCTTCTGCACCCCGAGATTTCTCCAACCCAAACCGCTGTCCTCGGTGACGTCGTCTATCGCAAGACCTCGATGAAACGAACAACTCTACTCCTCGCACTCCTCTCGTCTGCCTGTGGCTCGACGGCTGGCGCGACGCATACCAAAGAAGAGCCGACCAACGTCACCTCGCGCAGAGTGATCACTCCCGCCGAATCAAACGAGTCTACGCCCGGGCGGGAGACGTCTCCGGCACCGGCGACGCCCGCAGACCTCTCCGCCATCATCGGGCTCTTGGGCGCGCGTCACATCTGGGACTTGCCCGATGCCGAGACCCTCAACGGCTACGAGACCGGCGAGGAGTCGCTCCGATGGGCTGCCGCTCATGGTGACTCGATGGTGCTGCGGGTTCGAGCGCTCTCGCTACTGCGCCACTTCTCGACAGTGTCAGCCCGCGACTTCGCGGTCGCTCAATTCGAGACCGAATCGCCCGAACTCCTCGCTGCAGCAGTAACGGCGCTCGGCGGACAGGATCTTGAGTCAGACGAGTTGGCCCGAGAGGCGGTCGTCTCTGCGTTGCGCGTCGAAGACGTGGGGGTCGCACTGGCCGCGATCAGCGTGCTCTCATCTTTTGTCGCTGGACGAGAGGCCCTCGATCGGGCCTGCGAGGACGACGAAGTCCCGGAGCGCACCCGGGTAGCCGTGATGGAGTTCCGAGCTGCCCAGGCTCCCTAGCGGCAACGGTTAGGGTCCGTAGTTCATCTCGAGGTCAGAGGCCTCTACAGCCTGTAAGGCGAGCCCGATTTGAAAGCAGCTGGCCGGCAGGTCTTCGCTGAGTCCCAGGCCACCTCCGAGGTGGACCGCTAGACGAGGGATCGACTGCACCGCGACCCCGCCTCCAAGTCGTGTCTCGCTGCTACGCAGGTTGTCGACCGTGAGAGTCTCGGAGAACTCGACGTACGCCCTCAGCCACTCCGCCAATCCGTAGGCTCCACGAACCCCGAGACCTACGGAGAGCGTCGCTGGGGTCCGGGCGAGTTTACGATCACACCGGCATTCAGATCGATCTCGAGATCACCGAGCATGCCCCCATCGCCCGCATCGCCGCATCGCAGCTAAGGGGCGCCAATCGCAAGCTCAGCTTGCTGCTCGAATCCAGCCGCCCGCAAGATACGACGAGAAAAAAGCGGAGGGACGCACTCAAGGAAGTGCGCGACATGCTCGCCCGCTCCGACGCATCCGTCTCGGCCGAGTCAATTCGATGGATCGATTAGTGAACTCGTGCGTTAGGTAGCGTGACTCGACAAAACGGAGACACGATGTTGCCCAAAACTCTTTGCATCCGACCCCGCTCTACGGCCGCGCTCAGCGCGTTGCTTCTCTGCGCGTGCCAATCCCGAACGGACACCGTCGACGAGCCGCCCATCCCGATTGAGCCGACGGTGACCGCAGAATCTGCGGCGGCGACCGACGAAGTGGCGGCGCCCAACGACGGCGAAGCCGCGACCGACCTAGCCGCGAACAGTGCCGTCGCCGAACACACACCTCCGAACGAGCACGACATGAACGCCATCGTTGAGGCCTCGACCGACTTCGCGGCTGACCTCTGGGGCGAAGTGATCGCCGAGCACGACGGAAACGCACTCGTTTCGCCCGCTAGCGTTTTCCTCGCGCTCCTGATGACGGAAGCGGGAGCTGCGGGCACAACCCAAGAGCAGATGGACGACGTGCTTCAGCTTCCGCGTGGGTCGCAGCATGCGGCTGCCGGTAAGCTGACTGCACTTCTGCAGAACGACGAGGGCCCTACGATTCGTATCGCGAACCGTGTCTGGGTCGAAAGCAGCTGGCTCGCCAGGCTTCAACCCGAGTTCGTGTCCACTCTGCAGTCCGCCTATGCAGCCGAGGCCGGCGTCGTACCCTTCATGGGGGACTCCGAGGGGGCGCGAGCCCAGATCAACGAGTGGGTCTCGGGGCAGACCGAAACGAAGATCCCTGAACTACTCCCGCAAGGCAGCATCGACTCGCTCGTTCGCCTGGTCCTCACCAACACCGTGTACTTCCATGCGTCGTGGAACACCGCCTTCAACACTGCAAACACGGAGACGGGCCAATTCGAGACGGAGGCCGGTCCGGTGGCGGTTCCGATGATGAATCAACGCACGAGCCTCCCCTTTGTGGAGAACGACTCCTGGATGGCGGTAGAAGTTCCGTACGCCGAAGATGAGTGGTCGATGATCGCGGTGCTGCCCAAGGACGGGGCCGACGTCGATCTCGCGGCAGTACCTGCCGCGTTCGCGCGGGCTCAAGCGGAACCGATCGCGCTCTCTTTCCCGCGTTTCACCTACCGTCACGCCTTCAGCGTCGCTGAGCCTATGCAACGCCTGGGAATGACTGAAGCGTTCGACGCTGACGCGGCGGACTTCTCCGCCATGGCACAGCTTGAGCGAGACCAGCGACTCTACATTTCGAAGGCACTTCATGAGGCCGTGGTCGAGTTCACGGAGACCGGCACCGAGGCGGCTGCAGCGACCGCGATCATCATGACCGAAAGAGGCGGTGTTAGAGAGGAGCCAGAGTACCGGGAAGTCAGCTTCGATCGTCCTTTTGACTTCGTGATTCAGCATCGGGAGACGGGTACAATCCTCTTCATGGGCCACGTTGAGGACCCGTCGGCGGGGTAGCACGGCTGCGCTACCCTACGGACGGCCTGCGCAACGCAGACTCCAACTCCGCGGCCATCTCCTCACAGCAACCAAATCGCTCCCCAGGGTCCATCCGCATCGCCTTGATGATGGCCTGTGAGACGCTCATCGGCGCGCCGGGCATGACCTCATGCAACACCGGCAGGGCTTTCTGAGCCCACGCCGGCCGTTTCGTCAGATTGCCGCAGAGAGCTTGGT
>JBLHWZ010000352.1:0-5595 GCA_047629415.1 Bradymonadia bacterium
CGCTAGGCGTTCAAGTGCGCCGGACAGCTCATGCCACTGCTCGTTGGAGCGGTAGATGTTGATGATCACTACGAGCAGGCCGAGCGTTTGGGTCTCGTCACATAGCTCGTCTTCGATGATCGATTGGGCGAGTCGCCGCCCTTGCGCGTTCCCAGGGTCGGTTCGCAGAAGCTCTTCTAACGGAGCCAAGGCGGCGTCTGCTTCATCAAGCTCGTGGACCCACAGTGACGCGAGTTCCAGCAGGATCGGAGCCCGGCCCACCGCATTGTCCTCCGCACTAAGAATACGCTCCAGATGCTCGACTAGCCGAGGCCAATTCTGCGTCCGGCGAATGAGCGTTCGCACCCGTGCCAGAGTCGAAGCGTCGCCTGGATCGGCTTGCAGGACCGCCTCGTATCGTTCGATCGACGCCTCGAGGTCGTCATCCTCGGTCTCGTGGAGTGCGGCGGAACGCCGAAGCAAAGCGATACGCGCCGACTCGTCATTCACGGTCTCAAGCAGTGCGTCCACCACAGCCGTATGAGCGCCGGACTCCCCTGATTTCGTATAGATTTCGTCCAGCGCTTTTAGCGCGTCCAGATGGTGAGGCTCTCCGCGCAAGATCTCGACGTACGCTTCCTCCGCATCGCTGGCGCGGTCGAGTCGATCCTTCAGGATGCTGCCGAGCAGCAAGAGGATCTCCGTTCGGCCACCTGGGTCCGGATTCAGATCAACGACGTCCTCAAGAACCGTGGCCAGGCGCGTCCATCCGTTTGTGCCGGATGCGAGCCGACGGGCCACATCAACAACTGAAGGATTGCCCTGACTGGCGTGGACTGCCTCGAGCGCAACCGCATAGGCGCCATCTGCGTCCCTCAGTTCGTTCTCATAAATCGCACGCGCCTGATCCAGGAGTCTGACGCGGCGACCCCGCGCACCGACAGAAGCAGCGGTGGAGAGCACACGAATGGCCTCTTCGTAGGCACCCGTTCGGCGATGTGTCTCTACAAGAAAGTCGAGCGCATCCGGCGATCCGTCTTCGCCGAGCGCCATTTCCTCCAAAGCCTCCAAAGCAGGCATGAAGCTCGGTTCTTCCTCAAGTGCCGTGCGATAGAGACCGAGTCCTGCATCAGCCTCCCCAAGTTCGTTCGCCGCCAACCGCCCCAATTCGACACGGGTCGAGAGGCGTTCCGTGGCGTTGTCAGCGAGGCGGATTCGGATCTGGAGAATTGCAGCCCGCTCGCGGGCCATTCCGAGTTCACCGTAGAGCGCATCAAGCCGAGCGAGTGCTACTGGCTCATCTCCTTGGCGCTCCAACACGGCTCGGTAGGCCGCGATCGCCCGTGGAGTGTCGCCCAGATTGTGTTCAAGGATCGTGGCGCGGCGTAAGCGAAGCGTGTTTCCCGCTGGCCCTTCGACCCCGTGAGCTCGGGCTGAAAGCAGTGTGGTCAGTTCTTCCCAGCGCTCAAGCGACTCAAGGAGTTCCTGCAACCGATCGTCGATGTAATCCGCCGGGTCGAGCCGGTTCAAACGAAGGAGCGCGTCGGCCTCCTGTTCCGGATCCCCAAGCACACCCCGAAACAAGCCGGCGGCTTCCCGTAGGGCCTCGGCAGCCTGTTCCGCTGGAAGGCCGCGGGCCTTTCGCATGAGAATCACAGCCGTGTCGGCGTTCGAACCGGACTCTCGGTAGAGAGCCTCAAGCCTGAGAACCGTCTGCATGTCGCTGGGACGCTCGATCGCGGCAACTTCTAAGTGCCGGACTGCGTTTGGCCGGTCGCCCTGCTCCAGATAGAGTTCGATCAGCTCCGTTCGGACATCGCCCGGGCTGGAGTCCGTGTCGACGATTTCCTCCAGCTGATTGATGACTTCTTGGACGCTGCCAAGCTGCCTGCCGAGCTGTGCGAAATGCCCAATGGTTTCGGCGCTAGTGTTGCCTGCTTGTAGAGCAGCTCCCAAGTGGCGGAATGCTCGCGGCACATCATCGAGTTCCGACTCACTGAGATCCGCGGCCTCTGCATGGAGTCGCCTGGCCTCCTCTGGTTCGACGCGCTCAAGTCGCGCCTCCATGAACAGTATCAGGCTCTCAAAGTCGGAGGTCGCTCGATAACCCTCGGCGATGAGGAGGCACACCTCCGCGATCTCGCCCTGCGGGAGGTCGGATGCCCGGGTGAGATACATCGCTAGAAGTGCGTCGATGGTCGGCCGATGATGCGCGTTCGCAGTGAGAGCCTTCTTATACGCATGCAAAGCAACGCGTGCCCCACCCCCTCGCTCGAACACAGTCGTACCGAAGGTGGTCAGGCTGCTCGCCAGAACCTCTGGCCGATCAGTGAATGTGCTGATCTTCCTCTTCAGCAGGTCAAGCAGGGACTCATCGTCTCCGAGTCCGCGGTACAATTCCTCAAGGCCGTCGTACGACTGGAGATCTCTCGGGGAGAGTTCAAGGGCGCGCTCGAAGAGTGGGACACCCTCTGTCTCTCTGCCTACCCGGCGCGACAAAATCTCCGCAGCCTCCCGCAGCCGTTTTGCCTTCTCAGCCGGCGGCGCGTTCTCCGCAGAACTGATAAGATGGTCGGCTAGATCCTCGTCCGCATCCAGGCTTCGATTCAGACGTTCGAGCGCCTCCGTAGCGATCGCTGATGTTGGGTCCGCCTCGTAGGCCTGACGCCAGACGTTCCGCGCGTCATCAGCCGCCTCCATGTCCTCGTCCAACAGTCTGGCAAGGTCCGAGAGGAATCCAACGGAAACGTCTGCCGTAATGTGTGGGCGCCACGCGTCGACGAGTGACGCCACGTCGCCTTGCTCGCGTGCCAACCGGATAGCCAGCTCCCGGTCCTCCTGATCAGCGCCCACGCCCAGCCGCATGTACGCTCGCAATGCCGCCGGCGAATCAGTGCGCTTGTCGATATGAAGGGTCGCCAGACGACGCAATCGATCGTCATTCGGCGCCGCCGTCTGCTGGATCTCAATGGCGTCGACGAGGTCATCCCATCGCTCATGGGCCTCGAGCGCGGGCTCCGCTGCCGCTGCCCACGACGCCGGGTCGTCGAGCTGAAGCGAGAGGGCGAGCAACCGAGACGCAGCGGTGTTTGCTTCGTCGGACCGTGGAGAGCCTTCGATGAGCTGCGCGAAGCGAGAAGCCCCCTCCCCGATATCAGCGTGTGCAAGCGCTTCCGCCGCCGCGAACTGCGCGGCCCGTGCGTCGGCCGCATTGTTGGCTGACTCCGTTTCCGCATCGGCAACCTCAGCGGCGGGCCGCCAGACCTCGCGCTCAACCAGGATTTTTCTCAGAGCCTGTAATCCGTGGCTGCTGGTAGCTGGCAACCCGTGAGCCCGGATCGCCTCAATAGGATGAGCCTCGGTTCGCAGGATTGCCGACTGGACCTCAACCAATCGGTAGACCGCCGTGACCCGTCGGTCCCCATCAAATTCGCGAGCCACTTCTTCGAGCAGCTCCGCCAGCCGTTCCCATCGTTCCGCCGTCGCATAGACCTCGATCAGCCGATCCACCAGCACTGGGTCATAGGGGTCCTCGGCGCGGATACGCTCGAGGTAATCGACCGCGTCGAGCGGAGATTGCGCGGCCCCCTCTCCCAATTCGACGATCGCGTAGTAGATCGCGCGACGATCGGTCCCCGCGGGCATTCGGGCCGCCTCGCGCTTGAGCGCTCCCATCAGTTCGGCAACTGCACCTGCGCTGTGGGCAGCACCGAGAGTACGGCGCAGGACGTTCTCGTCACTGGGTTCGGTGAGGTAAACCTCGGACAGAACTTTGTAGGCCTCCTCATGCTCTTCCAACTCCTCCGACAATGCGCTGGCCAATCGGAGAGCTAGGTCCTTGCGTTCCGCCCCTTCGCTCCGCCCCACGAGTTCACGCAGCGTATCGGCGCGCCCCCGATGGTCACCAATCAAACCTAGCGCGCTCTCCAATTCGATCAGGGCGCTGACATCGTTGCCGTCTAGCTCCCAGGCGCGTCGGAGTGCGCGAATCTGGCCCGGATGGTCGTCGACTCGCTCTGCGCACACCCGAGCCAAACGCCTCCAAATTGCCGGTTCTTCGCTGGCTTCCGCATGCGCCGCGAGCGGGATGAGCAATCGAGTCCACTTGCCCTGCTCGCCCGCAAACACCTCAAGTTCGTCCCAACTCCCAGCGGCAACGAGGGAGTCGGCGAGCATTGTCACGGCCTCCGCATCCGCTGAATTGGAGTTCACTAGGCGGCGCCAGATCGCCTGTTCCGCGCCCGGATCTGGGGCATGCTCGGACAGTAACAGCGCTAGGGAGCGCAGGGAGGACCTGCTGGCCGAGGCGTCGTTTTCGAGCTCAATTCGGGAGAACTCGATGAGTTCGGACCACCGGCGCTGGTCCCGGTAGAGCCCCTTCAGCTTGGTCGCTGTTTCGTCGCTCGCGCTGAGTTCCTGCAACGACTCCAGCAGTGCGGTCATCGCGTCATCGGCGGCGCCGATTTGCTCGCCCATGACCACGAGCTCGACCAGAGAACCGACGCGACGCGACTCCGAGAGCAATGAGAGTTCCCGGCGGCGGAGCGCAAAGAGCGCCTCGGGATCATGCGTCTCGTAGATCGCCTTTAGTGCTTCAATCGCCACTGCGTCGTCGTGCCGAACCTCAAGCGCAGACTCGTAAGCGCGCGCGGCAGACCGATGATCCTTCAGCGAATCTCTCGACACGTCGCCAATGCGGTGAAGCAAGGCAGATTGACGCTCGGGTAACTCCGTCCCTTCCAGCTGACGTTCGAGCAACGCGATGAGGTCGGTCCATCTTCCAGCTTTGAAGTAGCGCTCTGCCAGCACTGTAGACGCCTCCTCGTTCGTCGGCTCGAGTTCGAGGATCTGGTTGAACGCGTTGCCGACCAACACCGGCAGGTGAAAGTGGTCGCGATAGATGTGCGCCATCTCGGTAAGGAGGCCGACCTTCTCCGGCACCGCTTCTGGGGGTAACGCCGCGACGTCGGCCTTCAAAAGGTCGACGAGTCGGTTCCACTTTCCCCCGGCCCGGAGGAGCCGACGCAGCTCAGACGCCGCCCGCCCCGAGTTTGGAAATTCGGTCCGAGCTGCTGTCCAGATGTCGATCGAGAGCTCGGTGTCCCCGAGGTGTTGTTCAGCGATGACAGCCATCTGGCTGGCGATTTCGACGCGACTCGCCTCGTCCGGAGACGCGGTGCGCAGAGCCCGGAGATTCGAGAGTACTCGGCTCCAATCACTCCGCTGCCCGAAGTAGTCGACGTAGAAGCGAAGCATTCGCGAATTGCGGCCGTCGGAGAGTCGGACACGCTTGAAGTGCCGCTCGGCTTCTTCGACCTGATCCAGCTCCCGCCAGTAAATCTCGCCGAGTGCGAGGTGTGTGGCCGTCGCGTGGCTGCGCCTCCCACCGCCTTCAATTGAGCGCTCAAGCGCAGTTGTTAGCGCTCCCCAATTACCGGTCACTCTGTACCGTTCCTGCGCGAGCTCCAATACTTCAGCGGACCGCGGAGCAAGTTCGAGCGCCCATCCCAGCGCGGCGTCGGAGCCGTCCGGATCCTGAGACTCGGCTCTAAACCGTGCCAACTCAACGAGCGCGCCAGATCTCTCATCAACCGGTCCCTTTCCTGCTGCCACCTT
>JBLHWZ010000353.1:0-5568 GCA_047629415.1 Bradymonadia bacterium
CTGCACGTACCATTTGACCCGACCGAAATCGAAGCTGAGCTTAAGGCGTCCAGCGAGTGTGTCGGCCAGGGTCACTTCGTCGCGCAAGTACTCGTAGCCTGAGTCGAGGTAGCCGCGCCCATCGACCTCTTCGACACGTGTGAATTCCTCACCCACACGCGGCGAGCCTGCCATCAGTCCAGCCAACTCTAGCTGGTGGTCTCCGAAGTTGAAGCGAGTGTGAATCGCTGTGCGTCGGTTTCGGCGCTCCGGTGTGGCGACGCTCGAGTCGGCGTCCTCACTGCTCAGCAGGTCCTCTTGGTGCAGCACGGTGAGATCGAACGGGCCGACGTCTCGTGTGTACTTTCCGATGATCTGCGGGTTGGCTCCCCAGTGAATCTCCGGCCCGAACGCCAACGCCAACCCTTCGAGTTCTCGGTGGCCATCGACCTCAAAGCCCAACGGAGCGTTGGCTTGATACGTGTCGAGGTTCGGCCCGTAGAACGTCTCTTGGTAGATTCCGAAGAAGTCGCCCTCGTAGCCCCAGTGGGTGTGTCCGCGCCGATAGTAGCCCGTGACGGTCGCCAGCGGTCGCTCGACGCTCACTTCGGCGCCGTAGATTCCGACGCGGTCTGTGATCGCCTCGAGCGTGCTTTCGTCGCCGTCGTGATCGGAGAGCGCCCTGGTCTCGTAGAAGATGTCATCGAGCCGGTTTCTTGCGACGTTTCCTACGAGGTTGAGGGAGAGCACGCCGTAAACGCCTTGCGCAGGTTCCGTCTCGATTTCCATCCAGAAGGATTCGGTGTGATCGAGCACCAGCTCGCTCTCTCGGTCGATGAAACCGTCACCTCCTGAGATGGAGGAGTCGATCTCCATGCGGAGATTCGAGAGGCGGATTCGTCGCGCCATGGTCGAGTCTCCCTCCGTCCGCAGAGCGGCGTAGCGGTGGGCGTAGTTGACCGGCTCGATGCCTCGGAAGTGTCCGACAATCTCTTCTCGCGAGTGGTCGGCGTAGGGGTCCAACTCAAACGCGTCCTGGAGCACGTAGTACGCGGTCCGGGGACGTACTCGGTAGTGACCATCGAGGTCGTTCTCATCCTTGGCGACGATGCCAAACCACTCCTCGTTCATGTTGTTTTCGCCTTCCACAAAGTCGAGTGGATAGCCTCCGTTCGGCCAGGACGCGTCAGGGTCGTGAGTCTCGAGATTGATGGTCTGGCCCGTTTTCCACCAGCCGTCCGACCACTGGAAGATGAAGCCACCGATCGCGTTGCCGACTCCGCCGTTTCCGTAGGACTGGAGGTAGAGGTCTTCCCACTGACGGAGCAAGTAGTGAGCCTGTGCGACGTCGTCCTCTCTACCTCGGCGTGCGTCGTATGCGTCGGCACCGAACTCGGTGAACACGACGGGCATATCAAGCTTGTCGAGCACATCCTGGAAGAGGTCCCGCGCGTTCTCACCGCGGTACACATTCGTTCCCAGAATATCGATCGCATCACACTCCGCGGCGATGATGTCGATGTACTGGAGGTCTCCGTTAGTGAGCGAGACTGGGTGGTTCCCGTCCAACTCGTGAATGAGCTCTGCTGCCTCGTTCATCAACGAATACAGATGCACCGCTCTCGGGTCGTAATCCTCACCCGGCAGCGCCTCAACTTCGAAGGAAGTCCAGTGCAGGCCGTAGTTGTTCTCGTTGCCGAGTAACCACATCAGAACGCCGCGCGTGTCCGCATAGAGTTCGACGGTCTCCCGCAGCAGCGAGAGCATCTCGTCACGGTGTCTGGGATTTCCGTAGTCGATGTTTGGAACCCAAACGCCGTCGATGGTGAGGCCGTAGCGGCCCATCAAGTTGTTTACGGCGGTGTAGATCCCGTAGTTGTCGTAGATCCACTCGACCCACCGTGGTGGGACGACATCGTACTGACGGATCGCGTTGATCCCCATCGAGCGCAGCAAGAACATTTCCGTGTGCAGCGCCTCTTCGATGAAGACGTCGTCATGTCCCCAGAAGTCATACGAGTAGTTCTCGCCGATGGGCATGTAGCCCCAGTTCATGCCGAAGACCATCAGTTCTTCGCCATCGACTTGGAGCAGAAACCCCTGGTCGTCTTGATGGACCGTCACGTGGTGCGGCTGAGCGGCGGCGCTGGCCGAAAAGCCAAGAACTCCCGCAAGTACGCCAAGTAATCCAAGCTTCATCGCAATTCCTCGGGGGCGAGTCCTTCTTTGATGACCTGCCGGTAGAAGTGCGCGCTGTCTTTCGGCGTGCGCTCCAGTGTTTCGTAATCGACCCATACCAGGCCAAATCGCTTCTCGTAGCCGAATGCCCATTCGAAGTTGTCGAGGAGCGACCACGCGAAGTAGCCATCGACCTGCACCCCTTGCTCGATGGCAGCGGCGACGGCGCGGATATGGGAGTCAAAGTAGGCGGTGCGCTTCTCGTCGCAGATCCGGCCATCCTCGTTCGGAGCCGTCGGGTATGCCGCACCATTTTCGGTAATGTAGATGGGCTTCGGGCCGTACTCATCACGCAGGTCGACGAGCAGCGTGGTGAGCGAATTCGGCGCAACTTCCCAGCCCATATCCGTGACGTCTTCGCTCGCCTTTAGCTCGACCGGCTCGTTCTCGGCGTCAGGAATCGACTCATCACGGATGATGCCGCGGCTGTAGAAGTTGATGCCAAGGAAGTCCGTCGGAGCCGCGATCGTCTCCAGATCGCCGTTTTTCACGAAGGGCATTGGCCCCTCCGGCAGGTGCCCATCTTCTTGGTAGTGGGCGACCTTGTCCGCTGGGTATCCGCGGCCGAAGACAGGGTCTAAGTACCACCGGTTGAAGAACCCATCGAAGAGCCGCGTTGCACGCGCATCTGCTTCGCTCGCCGACGCCGGAAACGCGGGACATAGGTTTAGCGTGATGCCGGCGACTGAGTTCGGCACGTTCGCTCGAATCACGGGCATGGCCGCGCCGTGAGAGAGCATGACGTGGTGAGCGACCTTCAGGGAGACACCGATGTCCTTGATCCCCGGCGCCTGCTCTCCCGTGCCATGCCCCAGATGCGCCACGCACCAAGGTTCATTATGAGTGATCCAGTGCGTCACTCGATCGCCGAGCGCCTGGCTCATGATGTCGGTGTACTCGACAAAGCGGTCGACAATGGACCGCTCGCGCCACCCGCCTTCGTCTTCAAGTGCTTGGGGGAGATCCCAATGGTAGAGCGTCGCCATCGGCTGAATACCGCGCTCCAACAAGCCGTCGACGAGCTTGCTGTAGAAGTCGACGCCCTGCTGGTTGGCGGGGCCTCGACCGAGCGCCTGAATCCGAGGCCAGGCGATCGAGAACCGATAGGAACCAACCCCCATCCACTTCAGGATGTCTAGGTCATCCGCCCAACGGTGATAGTGGTCACAAGCGACCTTCCCGTTGGTACCGTCGGCGATCGTGCCAGGCTGTTCACAGAACCGGTCCCAGATAGACTCACCTCGGCCTCCTTGGTCAGTGGCGCCTTCGATCTGGAAGGACGACGTGGCAGCCCCCCAGAGGAATGTGTCAGGAAATCGATTCATTGCTGGTGGATAAGAAGAGATGGCAGTTCACGGAGTGATGCGCGGAGATGTTGTGAGAACTGGGTGCGGTGCCACGGCATTGTTCTGACGCGTCAGGGCACCGAGGAGCGAACGGGCAGCCTATGGAAGCCGGCTCAGCGGATGCGTGCAGTTCGACTGGCGCACGAAAGCTTCCATCTCCGCGGGGCAACGACGCGATGAGCGTCTGCGTGTAGGGATGGCTGGGGTTGGTAAGCAGGTCATCGGTGGGCCCCGTCTCGACGATCCGCCCGGCATACATGACCATCACCCGGTCAGCGAGCTGTCGCGCGCTCGCAAGGTCGTGGGTGATCATCAGAATAGAAATCTCTCGCTCCTGGGTCAGCCTTCGGAGCAGTTTGAGGACTCCGAGCCGGGTTGCCACGTCCAGCATCGACGTTGGCTCGTCGGCAAGGATGAGCTCGGGCTCGACAGCCAACGCTCGCGCGATCGCGACCCGCTGTCGCTGGCCGCCTGAGAGTTCATGCGGGTAGCGGTCGGCGTACGATTCGCCGGGCGTCAGGCCGACCTCCTCAAGCAGGGTCACAATCGCTTGTCGGGTGCCGCCCTTCGCAACACGCTTGTGGAGCAGCAGGGGCCGCTCGATGTGGTGTGCCACGGTGTGGACCGGGTTCAGCGACCCAAAGGGATCCTGAAAGATCATCTGGACCCGACCACGGAACTCCCGCGACGCACGTTTCGGCTCCTTCTTGAGGAAATTAACGCCGCTGATCTTCACCGACCCGGCGTCTGCCGTCTCGAGCCTGCTCACGATCCGCGCCACGGTGCTCTTGCCGCTCCCCGACTCTCCGACGAGGGCGACTACCTCGCCGCGACCGATCACAAGCCCAACGCCGTGCAGCACCTGAGTGCCCTGGCGGGACCAGCCGCCACTGAAGAATGACTTGTCGAGTCCAGTGACTTCCAACACCGGCTCTGTAGCTTGCTGAGTCATGCGGCCTCCCCGATCTGCTGGAACGGCGGAAACGCATCGAGCAGCTCCGTCGTGTAGGGGTCGACGGGGCCTGCCCGAAGCTCTTCCGGTGTACCAAGGTCCAGCAGTTTGCCGTCTTTCAGGATGCCGATCCGGTCGCAGTACTCGAGAAGAAGCGGCAGATCGTGTGTGATGAAGAGCACCGAGAAACCGAGGGATCGGCGGCGCTCATTCAGGCGCTGGAGGATCTCCTTCTGGACCACAACATCGAGCGCAGTTGTCGGCTCATCCATGATGAGCAGTACTGGGTCCAATGCGAGCGCGATCGCGATAACGACTCGCTGACGCATGCCGCCAGAGAGTTGGTGTGGGTACGAGTTCGCTAAACCCGCTTCAAGCCCGACCATGGTGAGCAACTCGGCGACCCGCGCATCCTCCTCGGCGGGCTCGATTGTCCGGTGCGCTCGGATCCCGTCCACGATCTGCTCGCGAATCAACAACACCGGATTCAGCGCGTTCATCGCGCTCTGAAACGCCATGCTGACCTTCGCCCAGCGCAGCTTTCGCAGCGCGTCCTCGGAGAGCGAGAGCACGTCTTCACCGTCGAGCATGATCGTGCCCTGAGGAATGCGCGCCGACTCCGGGAGCAAACAAAGTGTGGCGAATCCGAGGGTCGACTTGCCGCTGCCAGATTCCCCTGCGAGGCCAAAGATCTCGCCGGGCATGATGTCGAGGCAAACATCATCGACGGCTCTGAACGGAGCACCTCCGGTTGGGTATTCGACGACGAGGTTCCGGACAGAGAGCACCGCCTCCTCGTTCAACTCGCGTGTACTCGGCGAGCGAGCGACCTCTTGTTCAAAGCGGGTCACGCGCAGCCGTGGGTTGTTCACCTCATCGATGGCGAAGTTCACCAGAGTGAGCCCGAAGCCGACCAGCGCGATGCCGACCCCCGTGGGAACGAAGATCCACCAGGAGCCTGTGAGCAACGCCGAGTCGTTCGCTGCCCAATAGAGGTTCGTTCCCCACGTCACCGAGCCGACATCGCCAAGTCCAAGAAATTCCAGCCCAACC
>JBLHWZ010000354.1:0-5528 GCA_047629415.1 Bradymonadia bacterium
GCAGCTTGTATCGCTCCGCAGACTTGTCGCTGACGTTAGCGAACCTCTTCACGTTCGATGGGTCGCATGACCATGGCGTCGTCGTCTGACTGCGACAGCCGTATTCCCATTGCTCCTCGGTCGGCATCATCAAACCCGCACGAGTCACCAGTTGGTCCCCCATGACCCAGCTGATCTTCTCCACCGGATTTGCCAAGCTCACCAGCTGCTGATTCCATACTTGGCCAGAACGGAAGTGGGTCAGATGGCGATCGCTCTCCTTACCGCTCCAGAGTCGCTCCCACTGACCTTGCGTCAACTCATGGCGCGCCATGAAGAACGGCGTCACGGTCACGGGCTTGAAGTTGCGAGTCTCGAGAGGACCCGCCTGTGGATCGAAGTTAGGCTCGTCCGGGCTCTCCGTCTGCGCACCCATCGTGTACACGCCACCAGGCAACAGCACGAACACGATCCCCGTGCCGTCATCCACGCGGATCGTGCCGTCTGCTTGGTGCTTGGGCACCTCGATCTCGCTTGGCTCCGTGACTCCGTCCCACGCAGACCGCAGGTGGTAAAATTCCCAAAGCTTGGTCACCGGGTTCATGCCGATCGGCACCAAACCCGTCTGCGGAAAGAGCGAGAACGAGTGTGCCGCATACAGATTGCTCGCGGTCTCCCCATTCGCAGCCGCGATGGCGAGCTCTGCGGCAACCCACCTTTCCTCGTAACTGTCCTTGGTCAGCCCATCGACTTGATCCGCCCATCGCAACTGCTGATTGACGTGAGCAACTATCGTGGCTTCGAACTCATTGATGTCGGCCACCAAGTCTCTCAGCGTATCGTGCAAGAACAGCTCCTCTGACTTCTCAAACGTCCAAATCCATCGCTTCGCAACCTTCGCCTCGAGGTCCGCAACCTTTGACGTGAGCAGCTCGATTTCGGCAGCTGCCTCGGGACTGTTCGCCTTCTCCATCGCCAGCTGAAGCCGAACCAGGTTGTCGATGGACGCGAGGTTCTCGGCCTTCGTCACATCCGCTAGCGAGGCCTCGCGCTGGGTGCGCGCCTCGTCCTCGAGACCATTTGCGAACAATGCCCACGCCAACGCGATTCCCGCATCGTTGCGAACTGATGGCAGCTTCGCGACGCCGCTGCGAGTCTTCGCAATCTCCACCGCGCGACGCGCTAGTGCGAGCCCTTCCGCTTCACGACCCATTACTTCACGGGACTCTCCACTCAACCGCTTCGCACCTTGCAGCAACTCGTCGAGGCTAGTGTCTTGACTCGGAGTCTCGAATGGGACGGCTTGGGCACTCCCCAAACGCACAGCCCGTGCACCCAACAGCGTCCTGAGTCTGCTGCGACTGACCCGCAGCTCTGCAGCTAGGGGATGCTTCTGCGCACTTGCAGCGGCTTCCGCTTCGGTCTGCGGTAGGGCCTTGGCCTGCAATGCAATGATCGCGAGAAGCAGTCTTGGCTGCGCCTCTAGCAGGTCCTTGGCATCACCCTCAAGCCAGGCGCGCATGGCAGGCGCATTCTCGGGCCACGCAGGATACATCCATTGCGGATCTGGCTTGGCGGACTCCAGTCGCAACACGTACTTCAGCATGTCGAACTTGGTGAGATAGTCTTGGGTCTCCTTCTCTGCAGCAGTCGCGTCGGCCGCTCGCCGATCGGCAGTCTTCTGCGACTCCAAGGCAGCCTCCTTCGACGCTTCCGCGGACGCTTGAGATGCCTCCGCAAGCCCTCGCTGCTTTTCGGCCAAGACGCGTGCGTCGGCAGCCTCCCCTCCGAACCAGGTCGAGGCCACGCCCCCCCCTGCGATCACGGCAATCAATGCGATGCCGATCTTCTGGATGCGCTTGAGGCTGATTGCGCGGATGGTCGCCTCATTCACGCGTTCTTCGGCAGCTCCCAAATGCGTCTGCACCTTCTTCGCGACTTCGCCCGCCGATCGAGGCCTTGCTGCCGGCGACGGCATCAAACACAGAGTGGCCAGGTCGATGAGATCTTGCTCTGCGCCACTCTCCGCAAGGCGTGAGTGCGCACCACCGAGCGTCCCCATGGCTGCCATGGCGAGCAGTTCGTTCGGATCGCCGACATACGGCGGTGCCCCGGTCAGAATCTCACACAGCACCGCGCCGAGGGCAAACACATCGCTGCGTTCGTCCATGGCGTCGACATCGCCTGTCGCTTGCTCCGGCGGCATGTAGGCCGGAGTGCCCATCACGGACCCCAGAATCGACTGGGTACCGCGCCCCGATGACCGCGCCGTCTCTATCACGCTAAGCTGCGACTGCAACACTTGCGCGCTCGGCTCGCAAGCACCAGCATCGCCTGACATGACTTTACCCATGCCCCAATCGACGATCTGCACTTCGCCGAACGAGCCGATCATGATGTTGGCCGGTTTGAGATCCCGGTGCACGACGCCGCGAGCGTGTGCGTAGGCCATCGTCTGGCAGATGTCCTCGAAGATCACCAGGAACTTCCGACGGTCGACACCAATGTCTGCACGATCGGACAGCTTCTTGGCCAGCGTCTCGCCCTTGACCATCTTCATGGTGAAGAACGGTTTGCCATCGGCTACACCAAGCTCGTAGACCGGCACGATGCCTGGGTGCTGGAGCTGACCACCGATCTGCGCTTCTTCGACGAAGCGATGCAGCACCGATGGTTCACTGGCGAAGCGCTCGTGCAAAAACTTCATCGCCACGTCACGACCAAGGTCCGTGTCGTGGCCGCGATGCACGGCACCGACGCCGCCTTGGCCAACGATCCCAAGCACTTTGTAACGTCCAGTGTCCCTGCGCTTGCTCTTTTTGCCGCTGAACGGCTCAAGCATCGGCATCTGAGCGGTAGGGTCGATGTCACGCAGGGACACCGAGGGCCTACTGCCAATGCGAGCGCCGATTTGCTTCAGCACGCTGGGATTGCGATCTTCCTCGCCTTCTTCTCGGGCCGCCGCGAAGCCGCGGTCCAAGAAGTCATCGAGACGCGACGAGTCCAGTGAATCGTGGTCGAGGCTGTCGTTCGGATTGGGCATTGTCATAGCGGGCTAGGGATGGCTCCTTCCCAGGTTCCAAGGTCGGAGGACTTTCAGTCACCTCAATCCAGAGAATCCAGCGTCAGACGCTTCTTGTTGTGACGGGAATGAGCGACCTTCATCTCCGGTCGGGCTTCATGCACCGACGCCGTCGACTCGCCCATCCGCATCAAAAGAAGTCGATCGAGAGGCCGTCCGTGAAGTTGGACGTCGCCGTGCCGGCAACGGAGTCGCGGTACCAGGCTGTGAAGTTCCAGGTTTCGCCCGGCGAGATCGCGACAAACCCGGTCGGCTGCGGCGTGCTCGTCAGATCGAGGGCCACCATGAGCTCTCCGCTGGCGCCGGAGTTCTGGATCTGGCCGGGGCCGACGTAGCGACCGATTCCGCCACCGAGGCAGAGGTTGCCAGCCGAACCGCCCGGGTTCGCGACGAAGCCCTGCATTGCGCTCGCGAGGAAAAAACCAAATGCATACGGCGGGACATCGCTGGCGATCAGCGTCAGCGTGTTGACCGAGACGACGGGCGAACCAGACGCGGACATCGAGGCCGTGGCCCCCGTGGAGTTTGCGTTCGTCGCGCAGTAGTTAGTGCCGATCGGCCCACCGCTGAACTGGCACGACACGTTGTCGATCTCGAAGAACGCGAGGCCCCCGCTGCCTACGGTCCATTCGAAGCTGACTCGCACGGTCTGGCCGATGAACGTCGAGAGGTCCACCGCGCCCGGAGTCGAGCCCGTGTCGAGGACCACGGTGCCGACCAGCGCGGTCATGATCCGTGTCGACTGCAACATCGCTCCGGTCATGGGATCCCGGACGACCACGTCGAACGTCCGGTCGGCCATCGCGGGCCCCCAGTTCTGGAAGTCCCAGCCGGCGCGCCAGTCGAAGGTCAAGGGCGTGAGACCATTGTTCACCGCGACTACCTGGGAGAGCACTTTTACGCCCGGGGCGAACCCGCTGAAGGAATGCGTCATTGAGTACGACCCCTCTGTGGGCGCGCTGATGAAGAGGCCAGCGGTGAGCCCGAACGACATTCCGGCCGGTGCAACCAGCGCTGGCTGACGGGCCAAACCTTCCGTGAATGACCAGCCCGCCAGGTCCCCAGTCTCGAAGCCCGGATTCAGGACGCAGCCCTGGACGGGCGGCGGCACCTCGTCGAGCACGATGATTCCCTGGCCGCTCGAGCCGTTCTCGCCGGCCACGCGGAAGTAGTAGGTCTGTCCGGCTGTGACGCTCGTGACGTTGACGCGACTCCCGCCGACCAGCATGAAGCCGGTACCGGCCGTATAACTGGAACAGAAGTCCACGCTGCAGTCGAGCGAGACGAGCGCGCCGCAGGGCCCCTCGTAGGCCTCGAGGATCGTGTCGATGGCCGACCCGCACGTCTCTACGCGCAACGCGACGGACGAGCTGGTCGGAGTGTAGGAGAACCACAGGTCACCGCCTATGGCTCCCGATCCACACGAGAACGCGATCGCGAATGGAGCGGCACCGGACGTGTCGAAGACGGTGGATGCTCCCGCGAGGAGCGGCGTGGCGCTCGCGCAGTCGTCGTTGGACGCGGTGTACTCGGAGACGACGAGTGTTCCCAAGCCGGCGTTGCCCGCGTAGCCGCCGACGCGTAGGAAGAAGACGTCACCCGGCGCGCCGGGCCTCGCGAAAACGGTGCTCTGCAGCCCGCACGAGTCGTCGTCACATGCGATCGAGGTGAGAGCTCCGCAGGTACCGGAGAAAACCTCAAGAGCTGTGTCATAGGACGATCCGCAGGTCGCGAATCGAACGGTGCTTGAGCTCGTCGTGGTGTACGAGTACCAGATGTCCGCTCCACCACTGGCGCACGACCATTCCGGGAGGCTCGTCAAAGCACCGGTTGTATCGAACGGCGTCGCGCCGACGCCGATCGCGATCGCACCCTGACAGTCGTCGTTGGGGATCCCACTCGGCGGAACCTCGGAGACGTTGAGCACGCCCGCTCCGGTCTCCCCGAGGTATCCGCCTACGCGCACGTAGATGACGTCACCTACCATGCCGCCAGGGATGGTGATACTGCTCTGGGCACCGCACACATCGTCATTGCATGCCACAGGGGTCTGCGTGCCGCAGGGCCCTTGGAGAACCTGAAGGGCGGTATCGTAGGACGAGCCGCAGGTATCGAAGGTGATCGGGTTCGAACTCGCCGCGGTGTAGACGAACCACAGGTCTGGCGCGGAGGAGGAGGCGCAGGTCCACGGCTCCATGCTGAGAGTCGCGTTCGAGGTATCGAACGCCGTCGTGCCGAGGGGGAGCACCGATGCGCTCGCGCACTCGTCGTTCTGAGCGATCGAGGCCGTGGCGAGGGCGCCGACCGCACATGCGTGAGTGAGGATTCGAATATGTTGTCTCATTGGAGAAATTGGCAGGCAGTGTGCGGGAAGCGCTCGGTCGCCGCTGCTTGCGGCCGGCCGGGCTGGTATTGAGTGGAGAGGCTAGACGGTCGCAAGAGCCGCGCGTGGCGCGACGTCGATCAG